>CALHQT010000147.1:0-28721 GCA_938038135.1 uncultured Atopobium sp. | reverse complement strand
CAAAACTTGCAGCATATGAGGTCACCGATTCTCTTATTACCTGTATTGCCTCGGATATTGCGGTATTGTCAGATGATACCGAGGGCACTCTTTACACCTCTTCTTCTGTAACGCTTGGATTAACTCCTGAACAGGTTCCTGCTGTGCTTTCTGCATATGCTCGAGGAACACTCCGCTTTACTCTTCCGGGATCAAAGATTAATGCTCAGGACTTACTACACAACAATTCTTACGTTGAAGAAGAAAACCCAAAAGATTTATCAGACACGACAAATCAATCAAGCCCATCATCGGCAAGTGAAGATGTGCAGCCAGAGAACCCTGTTTCTCCAACAGCCGACCAAAACAGCAACAGTGCGTCACAAGCGGATTCGTCTACTAATCCAGGAGGTGAAGCGTGATGTTAGAAAAGTGGATCTCATACGTAGGTCTTGACGCACGCGTCGAGATTGGAGCCATTCTTACGTACTTAGGTATCAGTAATAGGTGTGAGTTTACAGATTCGGCAGCATCTCTTAGATCAATTGTAGCCTCTTCAACTCCTCAAGATTATTCAGTCTTAATTGGTAATACCGGCTCCGATGTTTCGGATATAAATCTAGCGGCTGCAATTGTTAAAGACGGAAATGCTCGTTGTGTAGTGTTGGTAAGGTCTGGAGCTTCCGGATCACTTCGTTCTAGAGCGGCTAAGGCAGGAGTTGATTTAGTAATTGACCCTATGGAATTAGGAGATCTGGTAAAGGTTGGAAGAGGATATCAATCATATGGGGCTGACAGGCTTTCTCAGCCTTTACCAGAAGCTTCAGATTATGTTGCCAGCATACAAGAGCTGAATACCTATCTACAATCCCTTATTCCTCTTGATAAGACTTTAAAAGCTCCAATCCTTACGTTCACTTCAGGAAGAGGAGGCGTGGGAAAGACCACACTTGTTTCTTCAATGGCACTGCTTGCTTCTTCTTGGGGTTTAAAAGTTGCATTAGTTGATTTTGACCTGTCTTATGGAAATGCTTTTGAGAAACTTGGAATTAGGCAGCCAAAAGACTTTTCTGATTTAGTAACTGATACTCCTTCAGAAAAAGAAAATCTCCTTGAAAAGGCAACTTGTATCCATAAAAATCTGTATCTTTTTGGCCCTTGTGTAAAACCTGAAATGGCAGAGCTTCTCTTTCCTTGCGTGAGTCATTTTCTCCAAGCTGTTTCCGGTTTGGTTGATTTGGTGCTCGTAGACACTACGACGGCATCAACAGATTGCTACGCTCAAGCGGCCCAATGTGCAGATAGGCTGGTTATTGTTTCAGAGAACCCTCTTACGTGTATTAACTCTTTAGCAAAAGTAAGTGGACTTGCAGTGCGTCTTGGAGTGGCAAGAACTCGCATTATCCGACTTGAAAACAAAGCAAATCCAAAGGTTAAACAGGACTTTTCTATTGGAAAGGCAGAGATTGGTCTTGAAGCAGCAAAGATGTTTAGGATTTTTGAAGGCGGACCAGGGTTTCAAGAGCTTATCCAGCGAGGAAAGCTTTCTGTGTTGTTACAAGAGGAAACTTCATTTGCGCAGTCAGTTTCTTTTGTTCTTGCACATTTCCTTAACGAACTGGGCATTCTTCCACAGCTGCGAGAGGCTCAGATTGCCCTGCAAGTAGCTCCTGAGAAAAAGCCATTTAGCTTATTCAATAGGAGGAAGGAGGTGGGTTAATGCTTGTCTTTGAACGCGTTGCTAAGCAAATTGAGGCTCAAGATGAGAATGACTCACTACTCCAAAAAGAAGTATTTCAGAAGGCTAGAAAAAAGTTAAAAGAAAAACTTGTTTCTCGATTAGGACTTTCCACGGTTTCTTCTCTTATAACGGGCAGTGATATCGATCGCGTAAGAGACGAACTAAGAGTTACCTGTGAGGCAATTGTTAATGAAGAGAAGGACGAGCTCTTTAGCTCAGTTGACTATGAGGAAACAATCGAACAGGTAATCAATGAAGTATGTGGTCTTGGTCCAATTCAGCCGCTACTGAATGATAAAGATGTTACTGAAATCATGATTAACGGTTGCAACAATTTGTTTTACGAGAAAAACGGCGAGCTATTTGAATCAAAAACAGTCTTTGACTCTGAAGAGCAGATTTTGATTGTTATGGATCGTATCTTATCTCCATTAGGAAGAAGGCTGGATAGGATAAGTCCTATTGTTGACGCTCGACTTGAGAATGGAGACCGTGTCAATGCAGTTGCAAGCCCTGTTGCAGTGAATGGCACTTCAGTAACTATTCGAAGATTCACCGGAAAAATTACTTCTTTGGACCGGCTAGTGGAAATGAAATCATTGCCGCAATGGCTTGCAAGATTTTTGTCTTGGGCTGTGAAGTGTAGACAGGGAATTGCGGTTGTTGGAGGAACGGGATCTGGTAAGACAACGCTTCTAAATGCACTTTCATGTGAAATTTCAAAGTCAGAAAGAATTGTCACTATTGAGGACTCAGCGGAGCTTAAGTTTGATTCGCATCCAAATGTAGTCAGGCTAGAGGCTCGACCTGCCTCAATAGAAGGAACAGGAGAAATAACCATTAGATCATTGGTGAGAAATGCACTCCGAATGAGGCCAGATCGCATTGTAGTAGGAGAGGTAAGAGGGGAGGAGTGCATTGATATGCTGCAGGCTATGAATACAGGTCACGATGGTTCTCTAACTACATTGCATGCCGGAACCGCTCAAGAGGCAATATTGCGCCTGGTTTTGATGGCTCGTTTTGGAATGGACTTACCTGCAGAAATCATAGAGAAGCAGATTGCCACTGCACTTGATTTGATAGTTATGTCCCAAAGATTTCCTGATGGAAAACGATATGTGACCAGCGTTTCAGAAATCTCCTTGTCTTCGTCAGGATCAATTGAAGTGCAAGAGGTGGTGTCGTTTGACGTACAGAAAAGAAGTTGGCTTTTTGTAAAAATTCCTTCTTTTATCAATCGCGCAATACAAGAAGGAATACTCAATAAAAAGGAGGTTACTTCATGGATGTCTTTACTTCCACAATCACAGGAGGTGCTTTTGGAGTAATTATTTATTTTCTTGCATGTAACGGTGAAGAAAAAACTGTCTCTCAAATAAGTGCACGAATAACAGGTTATGTAGTTCAGTTTTTTCAATTTGCACGCAATAGCACTTTTGTCCAGCGCTTGCTCAAATGGGAACCTTTTTCTTATACATCAATGCAGCTACGTAATCGTTTTCTTTACAAATATGGGATTACCTTAGTCACTGATGCTTTCGTACTGTTTTTTATTAGTGGCATAGCTGGATCCATCTTGCTTGGTGTTCTATTTGAGTCTGCAATAGGTACGCTTTGCGGTGTTTTCTCGTTATTTCTCGTTCCTTATTTTCTATATGAACATGCCAAGCATCAATCTGCTTTAGAAATCGCCCATATGATGCCTTCGATTTTTAGAACAATCGCCGTTGCTCTTGGATCAGGTCTCACACTTTCACAATCTATTGAATATGTCAGTAAACACACAGAAGGTGTCGTATCAGAAAATTTTTATATTGCTGACATGCAAATCAAGTGCGGTTTTCCTATCGAAGAAGCTATTGAGGACTTGGCAGAAAGGTTGGATGCTCCAGGTGTTAATTTGCTGGCTAGCGCCTTAGTAATTTCACATAGAACAGGGTCTCCGCTTAAGAGTCTTTTACAGAAAACTGCCGAGTTAGTTGAATTACAAGAGAAGAATCAAAGGCTCATAGCAACAAAGACTGCTCAAGTTAGATTATCTGCTCGAATTGTATGTCTTCTCCCAGTTGTTTTATTGATTGTCTTGTCGCTTCTATCGCCAGACTTTCAAAAGGGTTTATTTACGCCATCGGGCGTTATATGCACATCAATTGCAATGGTCATGGATTGCGTTGCTCTTTTGATTATTCGAAGCATTATGAAAGGAGTAATGAAGTGATGGATTTAATATGCTCCGTACTATTTGCAATATGCATAGCTATTCTCGCCCTAGTTGTACCGGTCAATTTGAATCATTTTGATGTCCATAGCTATTATCAACAAATTATGAGGGGCGTAAAAAATCACAAGAGAATGGGCCTCCGGGCAAAGTCTGAGTTTACAAGAAAATCATGCCTACGTGAGATGCCAGAAATGATTGACATTTTGATTCTTGGGCTGTCATCAGGGCTATCTTTTGATTCAGCGCTTGATCTGTATTGTTTGCGAGAATCTGGAGAATTATCGAGAGAGCTTTCAAATGCTCATATGACTTGGAAGCTTGGTGCTACTACTCGCGAAGAAGCACTCAATCAGATGGCGGCAAAAGTAGGAGTTCCATCGCTTAAAAGCTTTGCGACTGTTGTGAATGAAGCACTTACTTTTGGAACTCCTCTTGCAGAAATATTAGATAGACAAGCTTCAGTTCTTCGCGATGAGCAGCGATCGCTGTTAGAAACGGAAATCGAAAAGATTCCAATTAAAATGCTCATCCCTCTAGGAACGCTGATTGTTCCAGCAATGTTACTTGCAATTTTAGGTCCCTTGCTTGGACCTGCATTTTCTTCTTAAGAGAAAGGAAAGCCGATGATGTTCTTCTATCAATTTTTTAGGTATCTACAAGGCTTAAAAGAGGATGAATCTGGACAGGGAACTACAGAGTATGCAATTTTAGTTGGCGTACTTGTAGTTATTGCGATTGTCGCAATCATTGCTTTTAAAGGTAAAATTTCTGAGCTTTGGGAAGCAATTACATCGGGAATTAATTCTCTATGAGCAGAAAGAGCACTGCTGCTTATTCTGTGTTCATTATTGTCACTGTATGTTTGCTATTTGCTGCACTTCTCGTATTACCAAGAAAACAGGACCATTCATCAAATACGAGCTCAGACTATGTGCAGACTCATGAAAATAGAGACGACAAAAAAGCCAATGAACAGCCAATCTCTTATGCAGCAGCAGAAGATTTGTTTAAACAGAATTCCGTGCAAAGAGATAGTAAAGAAACTATTCAAAACGAAGCTCAGAGTATTTTAGAGGGCTATCAGCAAAGAGCTGATTGCGTGCTTGTTTATTCCGGATATTTAGACATAGCTGGCAATGTATGGGGTTGTTTAGTTAATGGTGGAAATTGGTCAGAACTTGTGACTGTTTCTGATCAAGGAGAGATAAGGAGGGTCTCAACATGTCACATATCCACACAAGATGCGAAGAATCTATTAGAGCAATCAAACTAGGTGTTAAGAACACACAAGGACAAGCAACGCTTGAATATGCTCTAGTTCTATTCTCGTGTTTGATTGTTATTACCTCTCTTGGTGCGATTTATCACTTTGTGCAAAATGGAGCGGTTGTTCAATTGGCTACTCAAGCTGCTTCACATACTATGCATGACTCTCTTTTAGATTTAGCCAAAGATGTTCTCTCGTTTTAAACAGAATGCTGGTCAAGCGTCAGTAGAAGCAGCACTTTTATTTCCCGTTATTCTGATGATTATTGCATTGCTTGTAGAGCCTATCTGCATTCTCTATACAAAGACAGTTATGGATGGAGCCTGTGCAGAAGGATTAAGAGTAGCAACAACGTCTTCTGACACTGAGTTAATAGAGTCCTATATCAAACGCAGACTTAAGGCTATACCAGAGATACCTCTATTTCATAAGGGTGGAGATGAGGACTGGAATATCTCTATTGATAAAAAAGAAAACGATGTCTTGATTGAAATCACGGGTCATGTAGCAGCGATGCCGCCAATAGGCTGGTGTTTATTCCTTGCAGGTCAGACGGATGATCAGGGAGTCGTTTTGCAATCAAGTTTATCTGCTAGTACGTATCCAGATTGGATTGAGGGTTCTTATGCGGATTGGATTGCCTTTTGGAAAGGATAAACATAAGAGAATAAAGCTTGGACTTTCCATGTTTATAGACGATAAAGGCGGTATTACGTCAATCGCTTTTGCAAGTGCTCTTTTAGTGTGTCTAGCGCTTGTATTTGCACTGGTATCGGTCGCTTGGGTTTCATCGAGAGCATACAAAACTCAGTCAATAGCAGATGCGGCTTCTATGGCAGGAGAAAATGTCGTAGCTAAATACACAACTATTGCGCAGGTAATTGATGCAAGCATTTTGAGTCTTGGGTTATCAGGATTGTTTTGTGTTGGAGCCGGATTGGTTGCTTCATGTGTGCCAGGTTTAGCTTCAGCGGGTTCTAAATTGTGCGATGCAGGTTTTAAGACACTTGAAGTGCGTAAAAAATTTGCAACTTCAGCTTGTGAAGGCTTAGAGGCAACTGAAAAAATGCTTCCAGTTTTTGCAGCAATGGCGGCGAGCTCTTGTATACAAAAGAACTCTACTGATGCGGGTAACTTCGTGGGATCAGCTCTTCTATTTCCCGCTCAGTCACAATCTGATTTTGGACATTTAAATAGTGACGTTTCGTCAGATGAATTAAAAGAACAGAGCGAACTATTACAGCAGATAGCAAAACAGATTGAAGAGTTACAGAGTAAAGCAGAGACCTCTAAAAAGAGGGCGTGGGAGGCAGACTGCGGTGGAGGTCCGTATTCTATGCGTGAAAGAGCAGAGCATCTCGCTGGTCTTTCTGGGGATATAAACCCATCCATTCCGTCGCCAACTTCTTGGACGTTTGGTGTCGCTTTAAAGCGAGCTAGAGCTTATTACAGAGCTCGATATGATCAAGAAACTGTCAATGGAAGCACCGCAGAAGAATTGCGTGATTCTGCTATACGAAAAGCTTTTTACAACTTTGCGTTTACGGAACTTTCAAAAGGATTTTATAAAGAAACAGCTGATGGTGAGGTTGAAATGAATTTACCTCGATTACCACATAATTTAGAAGAGACAAAGAAAACGGACCTGTATCTAAAGCCTATTTGGCCTTGTACCTATGAAAACAGCGAGAAAACCATTCATGCTCATAGGTCTTGTCCAGGAGCAATAGGAGAAAACGCGGGATTTGCATCGCTACAAGATTTAGATTCTGGAGCGGTTCATGAGTGTCAACATTGTCATTTTACGAGCAGCGATGTGGGAAGAGTGGCTTCTGCTTCGACAAATATTGATAACGGGTTTGAGTATTACTGGAAAATCGTAGTCGAAGAGTCTGAAGTTTATGAATCATCACGTCAGCAAATAAAAGATTTGCGAAAAAAGTTGTCTGAAGCTGCAGATAAATCAACTGGAATATTTCAAAAAGCACTTGATGCCCTAAAGGTTGCTAGGCCCAGATTATGTCCCCCAGGAGCTTGGGGATGTATTTCATTTGTGAGAAGAGGAGGTTCATCTCCAGAATTTCAAGGAAGTTTGGGAACACTTGAGCAGTCAGTTTTTCTCCCAGAAGGATATGCAATATCCGGAGCAACGCTCGCTCCAGACAGTTCATCTACAAACAACGTTCTTTCAAGCTTTTTTGACCAGGTCGAAAGGAGGGGAGGGTTTATTGGGCAGACCATAGATAAGGTAATGAGCTTGTGGGGATCTCTTTTAATTTCATATGGAGATGGTGTAACTTCCTGGTCTTCTAAGCTGTCGGAATTTCTTGATAACGTTGACGGAATAACAGGTGGAAGTGTTGGCTCCAAATTACAGAGTGCTTTGAAACAAATAGTTATTGACGCTGGATTAGAGCCAAGTGATTTAAGACAAATGAAGCCTGTTCTTGTTAATACAGAAAGTGTTTTGAAACAAGCTGGCTTTGAGAAAGAATCAACGATTCGTGAACTAGTTCAGAAAATACCTAATACATCAGATCCAATTGCTTTAGCTCGTTCACTTGGTGCGTTTTCTCTCCAGTATTTGCCTGACAAAATCACAATTGCAAAGCTGACCATTCCTGTCATTGATATTGAGATTCCTTTAGAAATTGATGTTAAGAAAGTTTTTGGTGGCATATGAGAAAAATGAAATTTCTTTGTTGCCAAAAAGGGCAAATGTTTGTTGAGACTGCATTGGTACTTCCGGTTGTATTAGTGATTGCTCTAATTGCAATCAATTTATTTAAGTTTGCAGATATGTGCTCAAAGTTTGATCGTGTTGCGGCAGATCAAATCATTGCTCATGGAATTTCTTCCAGTCATTCCACGGATGGAGGAACGCTAGAAAACTTAACTCAGAAAATAAAAACTGCTCTTAAATGTGATGACAATTGCGACATTGTCGTCTCCATGGAGGGAGAAAAGGAGGGGATTGGGAATATGGTCTCTGTTTTTCCTAAATATCAAGCAACTCTAAAGTACAGACCTTGGCCACATACTGTGCGTCTCCCCTTAGTGTCATTAGAGTCTCCTCTGTACCTCACCCATACAACTTCAATTGTTGTTAGTCCCTATAAGTCGGGAGTTGTGATTTGAAAATGAATGTACAGGTTTCGATAGAAGAAGTCCCTAATTCAGAGCAAATTTTTGAATTGTTACAAGGAGGCTTCGAAAAGTTCGTCGGTCTTTTGGGTACCGAGATAACAGCTCCTCCAGTCTTACTTCTAAGGTGCTCTTCAGTTCATACTTTTGGAATGACATATCCGATTGATATTGCATTTGCAGATGATCATGGAGAAATTCTAAAAATTCGGAGACGAGTACAGCCTAAACAAATTCATAGCTGCGCAGGCGCCTATTGCACATTTGAAAGACCATCAGTTGATGATTTCCCATGGTTTGAAGTGGGACAGAAAGTGCTCATTCAAGAAATAAGTACCGAGGAAAGCAATGTTGAAAGAAGGAGTCGCTATGGCTATAGAAAACTACTCCGTCAAAATTTGCCCCAGATGCGGAGAAAAGCTGTTTCAGGACATGAGAATTTGTTACGGGTGCCTTCTAGACTTCAGCGGCCCAAGCTCGCTTGTATGCAATCTCGAAACATCAAGAAATAAAAGAATTGCTAACCTTCCTCTTATAGAAACTGATGAGTATTTGCTTTCTGAGGAAGTAGGAGAGGAGTGGGATAAAGGACTGCCACCTGCTTTGTTTGAATTGGATAACTCATATTCACCAGCAGATTAATTAGTACGTGGTATCCTTTTAGGAAGAGTTGCGAAAGTAACATAAAGGAGTTTTCATGTATAAAGTTTCGCTTCGTTCTTCTAAAAAGAGCCAGTTTGTAAAGATTGCGCTTTGCATAATGCTTTTGGCTGTTGCGTTTTTAATTACGCCTGCAAGAGCATTTGCGCGCGACCTTTCAATAGATACGGTAAATATTGATGCGACGGTTCAAAAAGACGGAACGTTGCATGTCGTAGAAACTCGTACGTTCTATTTCAATGGTAGTTTTCATGGTGTCTATTGGAATCTTCCAGTTGGAAAGAATAAATACAATGGACAGAACGTTGAAGTAAACATTACTTCAGTTAAGGTTCAGGATAGGCAAGGAGCTCGTCAGATTTATAGTAAAGACTCTAGTGGAAATAATTCCAGCTCAGATGAGTATTATGTTCCAACTCAATCAAACAACATGTTGAACTTAAAGATTTATTCAGCGCATGATGATGAGTCAGCACATATCACTATCGAGTATGACATTACTAATGTTGTAACAAACTGGTCGGATACCGCGGAGTTGTACTGGAAGTTTGTATCTGATGGCTGGGATTCTGAGTCTCGAAATGTCACTGCTACTATTCATCTTCCTGTCCCATCAGGACAGTCTATAGTTGCCGGAGATACTGTTCGCGCCTGGGGACATGGTCCACTAGATGCAAATGTTGAAATTACCAACAATGCAGTTGTCTACAAAGTTCCTGGTGTAGGAACTGATGAATTTGCGGAAGCTCGTATTACATTCCCAAGCGATTGGGTTTCTGGGCTAGCTCCTATTCAGCAGAATAAACTGAGCAGCATCTTGTCTGAGGAACAAGCGTGGGCGGATGAAGCAAATCACAAGCGTGATGTTGCAAAAACTCAGGTAGCTCTTATTCTTTATGCGCCATTAGTACTTGCAGCTATCACCGTTGTAGCAGCAATCTTGCTGCGTATTCAATACAAAAAGGTAATGGCTCCTCAGTTTAATGACCTTTACTACAGAGATGTTCCATCTAATGATCACCCGGCAGTTCTTTCTATGCTTTACAACGGTGAGCTGATTAAGGGAGACGCTCTGACAGCAACCCTTATGCACCTTTCGGATTCAAAGTACATTAGCTTGAATAAGACGGTTAGTACAAACTTCCTTGGTATGGAGAAGTCTGATTACTGTCTTACAAAGGTTCAAGACCTTTCAGAAAGCCAGCAGCCTTTCTACCCTGGCAGTTCACTGTCAAATAAGATTGATATCATGGCAATGAGGTTAATCTTTGATAAGGCCGGAGAATCTGGAGCGGTAAACACCACTGTTACTATGAAGCAAATTGGCAAATATGCTTCATCACATCCAGAAGATTTTAATAAGGCATATGAGTCTTGGGAGAGCCCCATCAAGCTTAGCTATGCTGCTAAGTATGGAACAAATAAGATTCCATTCCACGGTAAGGGAATTCTTGGTGCTCTGATTGCTGTTGATGTTCTTGTTGCAGCTGCTGCATTCTTCATGGGTGTTATGGCTGATGTTTCATTTGCCAATCTACTACTACATCTGTTCATTCTTGTCATTGCCGGTCTTGTTGCACTTGTAAACATTGGCTCGTTTGATTTGATGAACAGAGAGGGTGTTGAGACGCTTGCTAAGACTCGTGCGCTAAGAAAGTGGCTTACTGAGTTCACCAATCTACATGAAGCAATCCCTACTGACGTCATTCTTTGGAATAGGCTTCTGGTTATGGCAGTTGCGCTTGGTGTTGCGGATAAGGTTATCGAGCAGCTGAAAGTTGCAATGCCAGAGATGCTCAAAGATCCTCAGTTTATGCCTGTTTATAGCTGGTATTACTATGGAAATGGCATGCGAACCAATGCAATTGAGAGCGTAACCAAGAGTGTTACAGCTGCTCATTCTGTCTCCACGGCAGCGCTCGCTTCTTCTAATTCAAGTTCTGGCGGCGGTTTTGGTGGCGGCTTCTCCGGAGGCGGCGGTGGCGGCTTCGGCGGCGGAGGCGGCGGTGGTGGCTTCTAATGCCATAAGCGCTTCAATAAACATCACAAGAAGCTACGTTTAAAGGTTTTAATTCTCCCCGTGAACTTGTCGGGGAGAATTTCTTTTTTAAGAAAATATGCGATTTTGGCATATTTGAGTTGATAGTTTTACGCTGCATTTATGGAGCAGATATCTAACAGATTAGTGGGCCAGTGTCTTCGCGATTTGCGAAAGAAGCAACGTCTTACTCAAGAGGCGGTTGCTGAGCACCTTGCTGGAGATCAAGCATTCATATCAAAGGTTGAATCAGGCGAGCGTGGCGTTAAACTCGGAGAAGTCTTTTCTTTTGCTGAAGCTCTAGGTATTGAAGCTTCTGAGCTCATCGAAGCTTTGCGTACGTATCGATAGTTTTAGTTCAATTTTTTAATGCAAGAACCCTGTGAAAGACGTGCTTCTTAAAAGAGGTACCTCTTTTTCTGTTTGCCACGTCAACATCAAAAGATAAAAGAAAACGGCCCAGAGAATAATCTCTGAGCCGATTCAAGTCGTGGTGGCGGGGAAGGGAATCGAACCCCTGACACGGGGATTTTCAGTCCCCTGCTCTACCAACTGAGCTACCCAGCCATTGGTGCTTCGAAAAGCTTATTTACTATAACAGACTCAAGCGCTTCGTCAAGCGGGCAATTTATACAATCCAGAAATTTTTTCCGCCAGTGAGGTCAAATTCAACAGTCATACCCTTTATTGCAAAAAATGCCTCAATTTGCTCCTTTGTTTTCTCGAGCTCTTGACCGTCGATTTTCTCGCGCTCATCGGGTTTCTCGCTAGAGGGGAGTTCTATCCAGAGAGTTTGCTTACCACATGTGTCACGCAGGTGGATTTTGCTTAAAAGTCCCTGTTGTTCGAGCCTTTCATTGAGATGAATGAGGTCAAAGAAGTTGACAACTTTTGGCATGCTAACTCGTTTCTCTAAACGCTTACTCTTAAGCATACACGTTTGCAAATTGGTACAATAGATTATCTAACTTGAACTAGGTCAGCGGTCGTTGCTGCCTCCACTGAATAAACTATTCGAGGGGAAATTATGGCCTTTACGAGAAAAGAATTCTTGTCTCTTTCTGCTTTGGGAGCTGCAGGCACCTTGGCCGCATGTACTCCGCAAGCAAGGACATCTGATGATACGAATCAGCCTGCATCTAACGTGGACCTTGAAGAGTTCAAGTCACTCAAGCTGGACATGACACAGTGGAGCTATGACGAGGATAACGACTGCTACTATCAGCTGGGCATTCAGTACTGCACTAAGCCTGCAAGCAAGTCGGTAAACACTCTCTCGGTCTTTGTACCTGGAAAGTATTTCTCGGGAAAGAAGAATGGCTCTACCTACGAGTGCGAAGTAAGCGAGAAAGCCGTTGTAGGCAGCTTCACCGCAAGTACCGCGCCAATTGTCATGCCTATTAACACAGCAACGCTGTTCCCTCAGAGCGCTCCTACAAGCTACGCATACGAAGGCCTCGCACCGTACCTTGAGGCTGGTTTTGTGTACGTATACGCAGGTTTCCGTGGTAGAAGTGCCGGCTACGATTCAACCACAGGCTCGGACGAGCTTTACGCAGGCGGCTCTCCTTGGCCAGCAGTAGACTTTAAGGCTGCTATCAGGTATTTGCGCTACAACCATGAGCAGCTCCCATGCAATACATCAAAGATTTTTGTGTTTGGTTTTGCAGCCGGCGGCGGCCTCAGCGCGGTGCTGGGAACCTCGGGAGACTCTCCGCTCTATACGCCATATCTTAAGGCTGTTGGCGCTGCTACACATAGCGAGAAGGGCGAGCAGCTTTCAGACTCTATTTATGGCAGCGCTTCATGGTGTCCGGCAACCTCATATGACCTTGCAGACGCAGCGTATGAGTGGTCAGCTGGTCAGTATGCAGATGCAACAGACTCTCGTGCTGAAGGTGTTTGGACCCAACCTCTCTCGCAAGATCTTGCTGGCGCATATGCTTCATTTGTCAACAACATGGATCTTCTCGACAGCAATGATAGTAAGGTCAGTCTTGATGAGACTAACTCTGGCGTCTATACCGCTGGATCATATGCAGACCTTCTTATCAACGAGCTCAAGACCTCTGCGAATAACTTTGTTAGGGACAACGCATTCCCATATACCTCTACGCCTCAGCGACTGGAAGAGCCTACGTTCCCAGGTGACCCAAATCTCGCAACGGTTCGTGGTACAGATAATGCAGCTCCTGCTACTCAGCAGGTTCAATCTACTATCTACGATACTGCTGAGCACTATTTTGGCTCTCTGAACTCAGAATCTATTTGGGTTGTATATAACCTTCGTCGTCAGAGCGTTGAGCTTGAGAACCTGAGGGGTTTCTCGCGAGCTTTAAGAGGCGCGTCGCTTCCAGTTGGAGCTTTTGATGCTCCTGATAGAAGCACCCGCGCTAATCAGCTTTTTGGTGTTGGCGAGCAAAGTACGCTGCATTTTGATGAGCAGACTGCTGACCTCATTAAAAAGAACCTTGATACGTACATGAAGCTTGCCGATTGGAAGTCTAGCTACGCTAATGATTGGACCTCTGATCTGAATAAGGCTGATACGCTGGAGAATGACATTCCAACTCGTGTTGATATGTTCAATCCACTGTACTTTACCAGCGCATCTTACAAAGGCTATCAGACAGCATCGGTTGCTCCTTATTGGCGTATTAATGAGGGCGCTCAGAATACTGATACTTCAATTTGCACCTCGTTCAATTTGGGCCTGTCTCTAAAGCATTTCTCTGGCGTGAGCAGTGTTGATTACACGCTTGTTTGGGATAAGGGCCACGTTCTTGCCGAGAGAACAGGTAATGCAACTGCCAACCTGGTGTCTTGGATTGTTTCGTGCGCGTCTGCTTAAAGAGGAGGGCATAGCGTGTTTCAAATAAAGAACCGCCGACTGTATGGTGTTGTTGTTATTGTTGTGCTTGCGGTAGGAGCAATATTCTTCTCTCTTATGAGGGGTGCTGATAAGTCTCAGTCACAAGCAAGCTCGCAATCACAACAGACGCAACAGACGCAACAGACGCAGTCTCAGAGCTCACAAAATAAGGGCTACATTGATTCTGTAGCAGCGGATGACCCGTATGCAAAGGGCATTCACCATGTTCGCATTGTGGTGAAGGATTACGGCACTATCGAGGCAACTCTTAATGCAAACGTTGCGCCTATTACGGTTTCTAATTTTGCTCATCTTGCCGAGTCAGGCTTCTATAATGGCCTTACGTTCCATCGCATTATTGACGGCTTCATGATTCAAGGTGGAGATCCTAAGGGCAATGGCTCGGGTGGATCCGAGAATAAAATCAAGGGCGAGTTCACCAAAAACGGTGTCGAGAATAACATCTCGCATACACGTGGAACTATTTCCATGGCACGCGCCCAAGATCCAAACTCGGCAAGCTCACAGTTCTTTATCATGCAGGCCGACAACTCAACTCTGAATGGAAATTACGCTGCATTTGGCACGGTAACAAGTGGAATGGACGTTGTCGATGCAATTTGTAAAGGCGTAACCCCAACCGATTCAAATGGAACTATCCCTGCTTCAGAGCAGCCAGTCATTGAGTCCATCACAATGATTGATTAGATTCCTTATATAAAATATTGTTATGTTATTGAATGACCTGCAACAAGTTATAAAGTTGCAGGTAATTGGCTTAAAACACGCTTCTCATGATATACTATTGTTATCCGAGAGGAGTGGTGTTATGCGAGCTGTTGGCGAGTTTTGCGTTCACCCAGGTCAGGGCGTATGTCTTGTTGAAAATGTAGTTTCGGAGCCTACTCCGGCCTACGTTTTGTCTCCTATTGGGCAAAAACATCCTGTTCAGATTGTATTTCCTCTTGATCAAGAGTTCAGACTACGCGATCTTATGACGCGTGATGAGGCTACAAATCTTGTTGATATGTATCCTCAAATTGAACTCATTACCTTTCACATCCACAACGCCTCTCTTGAAGAATCTCACTTTAGACATGCCATCAGAGAAGGTTCTTGTAAAGACTCCATTAGTATTGCTAAAACATTTAGAGCTCGTATTGATAAGGCGCGTTCGCTCAACAAGAAACCACCTGTTTCTCACGAGAGAATCTTTAAGATGGCCAGTAATCGCGGTCTTTACGAGCTTATTACAGCGCTAAATTGTACCGTTGACGAGATTCAAAAGGTCTTTAGCTCACGCTATGGCGTAGAAATTGGAAAAGCATAGAGTACAATTAACCCATCCGTTCAAGAGATGGGAAATTATGACTTCAGAAACATCTGCAAATCGTGCTGTTGTTACTGTTTTGGGCAGCGATGCTCCAGGAATTGTTGCAGCAATTTCTACCACTTTGGCCGAGTCAAATGCCAACATCTTAGATATTGCCCAGACTATTTTGTCTGGTATTTTTACCATGACCATGCTGATTGAACTTCAGGATGCCGAGTCTTTCTTGAGTCTCAAAGAGCGTCTTGATACCGTCTCAGAAAAGCTTGGTGTACAGGTTAACATGCAGCGTGAAGAGGTCTTCACGTTTATGTATCGTCCTTAAAGGGGTAGTGTTTTGTCAGAGCTTTCAACTGAAGAACTCATTGCTCAAAAGCAGTCTTGGCTCAATCAAGATGTATCAAATCTGAAAGTAGATATTGTCTTTTCCGATATGGATGAGACGTTTTTGCATACTGATAAATCTCTTGATGCCAAAAATATGGCAATGTTGGATCGCCTGGCTGAGCTAGATATTCCCTTTGTTCCTTGTTCTGGACGCGCGTTTAACGTGCTGCCAAAAGAGGTTGTGAATCATCCTGCGTCTAAGTATGTGGTGTCCTGCGATGGTGCCATTATTAGAGACCTTTCTACTCAGACGATACTTCACGAGTCTACTGTTACCAAGGAGCAGGCACTTGAGCTGTATCAAAAGCTTAAGGATCTTCCTGTAACTTTTGATATTTTTGCTGATGGTGGCGTTTATCAGGAGCGCTCAAGGCATAATCTGATCACTCAGCTTGGTATTCCCGCAGATCATGCGGCGTTTATGCAGCGCTCACGTACACCCTTTGACCAGAGCGTTGAGGAGTTTATTGACAGCGTAACTACTATTGAGCGACTTGGTTCCTACTGGTCAGTTTCAGAAGGCGAGAAGTACCAGGCGCTTGTAGCAGATGCTGTTGCTTCGGTAAAAGGATTGAGTGGCACGGCTTCCATGAGTATGGGAATGGAAATCTTGGCCGACGGCACCTCAAAGGGCGCTGCACTTCAATGGCTCTGCAATTATCTTGGTATCTCCACAGATAGCGCTGCAGCCTTTGGCGACTCGCTCAATGATGTTGCAATGCTTTCTGCAGCTGGAATGGGTACTGCAGTTGCTAACGCTCGTCGTGAGGATTTTGAGGCTGCAACCTATATCACCTTGACTAACGACGAGGCGGGTTTCTCGCGATTCCTAACGTGGGCGCTGGGGGAGTAAGCACCTGGTGCTGGGAGCGTAGCGCTTCAGAGTTTTGTTCAAGACATGACATATCGTGTAAAGAAAAAGCCGGCAGAGATATATCTGCCGGCTTTTGTTGTAACTAGTAGAAAGTACGAGGCACTAGGTTAGTGATTACTGTCCTGCTGCTCTTCAAAGACATCTTCATCGGCCGCTTCCTCATCAAGCTTAAGAGGGCGGAAGCTAGCGGTATCGCCACCAACGTAGTCTGCAACAGTAGCTGCGTTTTCAACACGCTCCTTGTGCAATGCTTCTGCAAAGATGTCTTCGTCTTCCTCAATCTCGGCAATACGCTCTTTCATAGGAGCCTCAACAAGGGGCATAGAACCTGTCTGAGCTGCGTCTTCAAGCATAATACGAGTAAGCTTCTGCTCACGCTTAACCTTGGAGAACAAAGGAACGTACTCAAAGACAATGTTGGAGTTCTCAAGACCATACCAGCGAGCAGGAGATCCGCAGATGCGACGAATAAAGTACTTGAGCTCGAGGCAACGAGCGTCAAAACCGTTGATGTCAGTCTCTGGAGCTAGTACCTTACGCAGCAGACAGAATCTAAAGTCACCAATCTCGGAGTGCTCCTTGTAAATGGAATACTTGTGATTCTGAGGCGCAAGCTGATTGTTCTTAATCAGGTCACCAACAATCTGATACAGATAGGTGTTAATACGCTGGTTTACCCTAAAGCCAAGACGCAGAGTGATCTTGAACAGGAAGTCTGTACCAAAATCGTTAACGATAAATTCGCGTGTATTTGGGTCATCTGTCAGCGAAATATTAATGAAGTAGTAGGCCTTTGCGCGCTTTGGGCGCTTATCCAAGATGGAATAGAGGATATCTCGATCCAGTTTGTCAAAGGAGGAGTCATTAGTCAGGAAGACCAGGTTATCTGCGAGAGTTGCATAATCTGTATCATGGCTGAGACTACGAAGTTGATCAATGTACTTATCCACAGGCAGGTAAACACTTTGAGTTCTCTCAACAGCAGTACCACGACGCCAGACAAACATAACAACAAAAATTGCGGTAGCCATTAAAACGGTAAAGTAGCCGCCGTGGAAGAACTTGGTAAGGCTTGAGAAGAAGAACATAGCCTCAATGGCACCAAAGAAAATAATGAATGGAATAGCTGTCCACGGGCGTTTTCTGATAACAGCCAGATAGGTGTAAAGCAAGATTGAGGTCATGAGCATGGTGACGGTAATTGCAAGACCGTAAGCTGCTTCCATATGCTCAGAGCTCTGGAAAAGAAGAACAACGCCAATGCAGCCAACCCACATGATGTTGTTTACAAGTGGAATGTAAATCTGACCCTTGGTTGTGGAGGGATAGTTAATTTTGATGTGAGGCATAAGGTCAAGCTTAATTGCCTCAGAGACAATGGAGTAGGAGCCGGTAATCAGTGCCTGGGAAGCAATAATTGCAGCCAGGGCAGAGAGAATAACGGCAAATGGTCTAATCTGACCAGGAAGCATCTCAAAGAAAGGATTGAGGTCTTTGATAGTGTTAAGCACGGTGTTATTGTGGTTGGTGATGATCCACGCGCCTTGTCCAAGGTAGTTCAGAATCAAGCAGACCTTAACAAAAGGCCAGCTTACATAAATATTGCTCTTGCCAACGTGACCCATGTCAGAATAAAGTGCCTCTGCACCAGTAGTACAAAGGAAGACACTACCTAAAACCATGAGGCCAGCTGCATTGAGCTTGCCATCAAAGAGGAACATAATGCCGCGGACTGGGTTAAGAGCACGAACAACGCTGATGTCAGCAAATATGTTCATAACGCCCGTAGCTCCCAGGAACAAGAACCACAAGGTCATGACAGGTCCAAAGGCCTTACCAATGGTAGAAGTTCCCGCTTTCTGAAGGGCAAAAAGCGTACAAAGAATAGCAATGGTAATCATAACAACAATGTGTTGATTATCACCAATAATGGAATGAGCCGCAGGAATAGTACGCAAACCCTCAATAGCGGTGGTTACCGTAACAGCTGGGGTCAAAATACCGTCAGCAAGAAGTGCTGCGCCACCAATCATGGCAGGAATAATCAGCCATTTGGCGCACTTTTTAACCAAACTGTAGAGCGCAAAGATTCCGCCCTCATTGTGGTTGTCTGCCTTCATTGCAACCATGACGTATTTAACGGTTGTAATGAGTGTCAGCGTCCAGATAATGAGGGACAGAGCACCCAAAACAACATCGGTACTCATGGTAAGAAGTCCGCCATTACCAGCGATAATTGCCTTCATGGTGTACATTGGAGAAGTGCCAATGTCACCATAGACAATGCCAATGGTAACCAGTATCATGCCAGCACTTAGAGGAATGCCCGTTGATTTCTTGGCTTTGTCCTTAGAGAAAAGCGCATGAAATGCAGCTTTACTTGTATTCATCCATTAATCCTCTCAACAGATGATCGGTTCAGTTCGTCATCATATGTTAGTCCATATACCTAGTTATAACTAGACGAATGTACAAACGTACTTATTTTCCCTGCAAGCGGAAAAAATTTACTCATTTTCTCGCGGTTTTCTCGAGATTTTATATGCATGGTGAATCTTCTTATTTCTTGAGAAGTCCTCCGGAATAGTTTCACTTGTGATGTCTTCGATAATGACACCAGCTCGCTGGATTTTCTCGACATCTGGTTTAAAGGTACGCAGGTTGCACGAGAAAATGGCAACGCCACCGCGAGTCAGAAGGCGAGAAATGCCAATGATAAGCTCAGCGTGGTCTCTCTGGACATCAAACGAGCTCTGCTTCATGCGCGATGAGTTGGAGAAGGTAGGAACATCGCAGAAGATGACATTCCAGCGGTTTTTGGTGTGGCGCGTCTCGGTAATCCAAGACAGGACGTCTGCTTGGACAAACTCGTGCTCCTCTCCGTCAAAACCGTTGCGTTTCATATTGCGCTTGGCCCACTCAAGCGAGGGCTTGGAGAGGTCAACGGTTGTGGAGTGGAGTGCGCCGCCGTCTGCTGCGTAGCAGGTAGCGGTACCTGTATAGGCAAAGAGGTTGAGGAAGCTCTTGGCAGCACCAGCGCTCTTCATGAGCTCACGAATTTCTGCGCGCGTATCGCGGTGATCCAAGAAGATTCCACAGTCCAATCTGGATGCAAAGTTGACCTCAAAGAGTAGGCCGCCCTCATCGATGAGCAGCATTTCTTTTCTTGAGTTGTCGGCTGCGCTGCCCTCGTCAGAGTACTGAGAGCCACCCTTTGCACGCGTTCTTGTTCGTAGATTTACGTTTGAGCTGGGTACGCCTAGAATGCGAGGAGCCAAAGCTAGGACGTCTAGGAGGCGACGCTTTGCAAGGTCTGGATCAATCTCTTTAGAAGCGGCGTACTCAGAGATTTGCAGCCAGGTAGTTGGCTTTGTGGCACCCTTGTAGATGTCAATGCTGACAGCATAATCGGGCAGGTCAGCGTCATAGACGCGGTAGCACGAGACGTCGTTTTTACGAGCCCACTTAGCGCGTTGCTTGGCCACCTTAGCAAGGCGTGCGGCAAACTGATCGGATGCAGGAACCAGCACGCTTACCGGCTGGTTGTTAACCATGACAGTGGGACCTGCAGGAACCGAGGTTGACTCGGAGTTGCTTGCAAGTGCAGTGGCATCAGCTTCGCCGCCACCCGCTTCCTCTGCGATTGCGGAAGGGTAGGAGCGCATGGTGGCAATGGAGTTGCCCACGTAGACAGAAAGTGTCTGCGATGGAGTTGCTCTGAGTACCGTATCGGTATTTGTATCGCTGGTAAGAAGCGTGCTTGCCTGTCCCGCAAAAAGTCCAAGTGTAGCGTAAGCAGAACCCTGAAGTGTAGGCTCTTCTTTGGTCCACGAGAGATCGGCAACAATGCCCGTGAAGTGCTCTGCATGTTTTAGCAGCTCAGAAGCTGCCAAGAACTGCACGTCAGCCTTGAGACCGCCTGCACGAAGCGTATAAAGCACAGCCTCCTTGGCCTTTGGGCGAGGGTCCGCCGCATAGAGTGTGACCTGGCGCTCTTGGCCCTTCTCGGCACGTTCATCGGCCTCGGCAAGCAAATCCTGCCAGGCATCGTCGTTGTGGCCAGCCCAGCCCGTCATGCCCCAGCGAGCGCGCAAGATGCCCGGCGCCACATCCAGTGCCATGCCCGCTGCCTCCTGTGCAAGCGCGCCTGCTCCCGGGAACAGCAGCGCCGGCAGCGGCGCGTCTGGCGAGAAGAGCGATGCACTCGCAGCAGTTTGCGCCTGCAGGTACAGAAGGGCAGCAGCGTAGTCTAGCCTGAGCGGCGCAAACTCACGTGCCGGCCCTCGATCGCCAGTCAGACTACGCTTAAAGAGCGCCTCACCAGCAAGGTCAATGCCAACTGTGGCGCGGTTGCGTGATACGCGCACGACAATAGTCACGTCAGGTGCAAGCGTGTTGACCATAGGACGGCTTCCGCGCTTTGCTGCAAGGCGGTCTACAATGGCGTCTTTTGTTCTGACAGCAATAAAGTTGGTATTTCTGAGCTGGTCATTTGTGCCGTGAGCGCTCACTGCAATGGTGGCATGTGGACCAATATGGTCTTCCCAAGCAATGTGGGAGAGGTCTTCGTAAAGAGCGTCTGAAGTTGCGGCGCTAACGCGCTCAAGTACCAAAATGACGCGAGACGTGAGGCGAGACCATAAACAGACGCGGTAAGCATCGGCAAGTGAGCCGTAAAACGCAACTTGTCCGCCAAGAGGACGCACCTTTTTAATGCGTAGGCCTTCTAGCTCCTGTGCAAGAAGCTTCTCAAAGCCTTTTGGACACGTTGCAAAGAACTCAAGTTCTTGAGACATCGGGACACCTTTCGCCCGTAGGAATGGAATACATACTAGCGCTCTATTTTCCCATGTTTTTCTCGCCAAATAGTTGGGGAGAAGAAAATACATCAAGAACCCTCGGAGTGCGTGCTCCCTTGAGCTGCCTCTCGGCTGAGCGTCCGCAGTTTGCGTCATCGTCCACTCACCGAAGACCGGACAGTTCATACATAATGTCCCAAATCATCTGTTATTTTTCGCTTAAAATACGCGTAGTATCTTTTATAAGGAAATACAGAGAGCTGTTCGAGGTTTGGGAGTCATTATGGATGCAAAAGTTATGGAAGCATTTGAGTCCTGGCGTGCAAACGTCACCGAAGAAGACCTGGTAGAAGAGCTCGGTGAGCTTGCTAAACCAGAAGCAGAAGATAAGCTCTACGACGCATTTTATCGTTCGCTTGCTTTTGGTACTGCTGGTTTGCGCGGCACCATTGGCGTTGGAACTAATCGCATGAACGTCTACGTTGTTGCTCAGGCAACCCAGGGTCTTGCGGATTACCTCAACGCTCACTACGAGAATCCTACGGTGGCTCTTGCAAGGGATTCTCGCCTTAAAGGCGAGGACTTCCAGAAGGTCGCAGCTGGTGTTTTGGCAGCTAATGGCATCCGCGTATACGTCTATACTCGTATCGAGCCTGTTCCAACGCTCTCGTTTGCTGTTCGCTATCTCAAGACTTCCGCAGGTATCGTGCTGACCGCAAGTCACAACCCTGCACCTTACAACGGCTACAAGGTATACAACGATAACGGCGGCCAGATTACCGATGAGGCTGCAGCAGAGATTTCTGCAAATATCGCGCGTGTCAATCCTTTTGATGTCAAGCCTATGGACTTTGAAGAGGGCTTGGAGAAGGGCCTGATTGTCTGGACGCCAGAAGAGGTTTTGGACAACTTCATTGAGGCTATCAAGCGCGTTTCTATTCCAGGATTTAAGGCTGCTGACGGCTACAAGGTTGTATACACGCCGCTCAATGGTACAGGTATGGAGTGCGTCACGCGCATCCTCAAGGAGATTGGCGTCAATGACGTTGACGTTGTCCCAGAGCAGGCAGAGCCAGACGGAAACTTCCCAACGTGTTCCTACCCAAATCCAGAGTTCCGCGAGGCACTTGAGCTGGGCCTCAAGCTTGCCGATAAGGTAAAGCCAAACCTTTTGGTTGCAACTGATCCTGACGCAGACCGTATGGGTACCGCAATCCCACACAATGGCGATTACGTGCTGCTTTCCGGCAACGAGATGGGCGTCCTGCTTATGGATTGGCTCCTTACCATGGCAGAAGAGCGTGGCGAGAAACCCCAGGATAAGGTAGCTGTTTCTACTATCGTATCTTCCGCTATGCCTGACGTCCTGGCACGTGCTCGCGGCTTTGAGATGCGCCGCGTTCTTACGGGCTTCAAGTACATCGGCGACCAAATTGACCAGCTCAAGGATGCCGGCGAGGAGGATCGCTTCCTCATGGGCTTTGAGGAGTCCTATGGCTACCTTGTTGGTACGCATGCTCGCGATAAGGACGCTATTGTTGCAACCATGCTTTGCGTAGAGATGGCATCTTGGTATGCTGCTCGCAACATGGATCTCTTCGAGGCAATGGATGCTCTGTACCAGCGCTACGGCTACTACCTCAATGGCGTTGTTAACGCTGCTTATCCAGGTGCTGAGGGTGCTGCAAAGATGACTGAGATCATGAGCGGTCTGCGTAAGAATCCACTAGAAATGGTGGGCAATTACAAGGTTGTTGGCGTAACTGATTATGCTGAGTGCGCAGAAATGCCTCGCGTCTCGGGCCTGCAGAAAGAGGCTCCTCAGACCCTGCCAGCTTCCAATGTTATTGAGTACAGGCTTGAGGGCGACAACAAGGTTATCTTCCGCCCATCGGGTACTGAGCCTAAAGTCAAAGCCTATCTCTTTGCCAACGGTGTTACCCGTGAAGAGGCCGAGGCACGCATTGCCGAGCTCAGCGAAGCTGCACAGAAGGTGCTTTCATAATCCGCTTCTTTAAAAACGTCTTTCTCCGCACAATCTTCTGACGAGAAACCCGTCCAGCCCAGCATTCACCTTTTGTGGATGCTGGGTTTTTATGTGCTTTCCACAAAGACGCATACCGCACGAAAAAGTCCCGCACTTTAAAGTGCGGGACTCAAGTTTGTAGACGCCAAACAAATACCTTATCGTTTAGTGACTTTGCTATTCAGCGGCCTTTACCGTCACGGTGTACAGGGCGTTTGCAGCGCCAGCAATAGTCTCTGCGGCCCATGGGCGTGAGCTCACCTCAGGAGATAGAGGGTCGTGAACGTTTACCGTGCCATCATCGTTTTTGCTGGTTACCAGGATCCAGTGAGCGCCATCCGAGCTCAGCTTATTGCCCTTAACCTCAACAAGCAGGAAGGTTTCGGCGTCTAGAAGCGTGGTGATATTGTCGGCAGAAATGCTGTAGCTATCAGCAGTAAGACCAAGGTTTGCTAAGTTCTTCTCGAGAAATGATCTGTTCATTCCAGAGTCGGTGTCCGTTGCCTTAGCGGTTTCAACGGCGCCCGCAATGTCAGCTGGAGTCCAGTTGTTCTTTCCGGTAAGGCCCATGTATGCCATTGAGAGAGCAGTTGGACCGGAGCCCTTGGTGGCAATTACAGAGCCGGCATACGAGACGCCGCCCCATCTGGAGTCCCAGGTATAAAGCTGAGGAGCTGTGCCTTTGGTGATTGAATCATCGTAAGTTTTGGCCTTGCCGTCAGAATCGGGGTAGTTTGCAACAAAATCAATTGCCTCAGGGTGGGCGAGTGCTAGCTCAATAAGGCTCTTATCGCTATATCTATCAGCGTGTTCTGCAATCCACGCAAGATTTTTGTCCTGATCAAGTTTGGCTGCAAGCGCTTTGGTCAGCTCTTCTGGAGTTCCCACTGCAACACGAGAATCAACGGAGTTGACTTCTACCTCTGGAGTAGATTCTTTAGCGCAACCACGAACGCAGCTCGACACAATAAAGACCAGCAAAAGCGCTGCTATAACAGCTAGTCCAATAACAATGTAGGTTCTTGTACGAGAATCAATGCGATGCAGCAGGGACTGTCTCTTAAAGAGAATAGCCTGTGAGCCAAGGGTATTTCTTTTGCGACGTCTTGCTTGCCTATCAGAAAAACTGCCATCACGAGGAGGACGACCATTTTGCGGAGGACGACGACGCATTGCAGAGTCTCCGTAGGAGCCTTCTCTTCTATCTGGTGAATCATTCAGGGGCATGGGGGCCTCCAAGCCGTAAAAATAGTTTCACTCATGATGAATCATACGGCGAGAAGTGCATAAATACTTTTAGAAAACGGTGAATGCAATATTCCGACCGACGAGCGGGTAATTTACACCGTTTAGCGGTTTGGCATGCGCATAAGGGTTGATTAAGTATATTCTTTTACTCACTATCATTTGTTTTCAAAAGTTAGTGAGTCGCATAAAGAAAGAAGGCGTCGTGAAGCATAGAAATGCTCGACAGGACGTGATTCGTGAGCTTGTTCGCAGCGAGTCAATCCGTACGCAGCGCGATCTTGTTGACATGCTTAAAGATCGTGGCTTTGCCTGTACTCAAGCAACCGTTTCTCGTGATACAGCAGAAATGGATTTGCAAAAGCTTCCCGAGGGCGCCTATGTGCTTTCTGAAGATATGCATTTGCAAAAAATGCTCTCCGAGTTTGTAGTTGGCGCTACGGCAGCAGAGAATCTCATTGTGATTCGCTGTCACCCTGGCACTGCATCAGCCGTTGCGTTTGCCCTTGATGATGTTGAGCTTGACCATGTCGTAGGCACCGTTGCTGGTGACGATACCGTTTTGATGATCGTGGATAAAACTGCGCACGCTGCAGACGTGGTACGAATCATTACGCAGCTTGGTAACGTAGACAGCATTTTCTAAACATAAAGCCTTTGGCGAGAAACCCGTCAAAGTACAAGTCTTACAAAAAAGGAGCCTGCTTGGTGCAGACTCCTTTTTGTTGTAGATAAACCAGGGGTTTATGGAGTTCCTGTTCCGGTTCCTGTTCCTGTTCCTGTTCCAGTACCTGTTCCGGTACCCGTGCCAGTGCCCGTACCGGTACCTGGTGTGGCTGGAGTAGTAGGAGTGGTAGGAGTAGTGGTGGTATCGTCCTCTTCCTCCTCCTCGGTAGTCTCCTCCTCTTCCTCTTCGTCGTCATCTTTCTCATTTTGCTTAGCATTAGCGGAGCCACCAACAAATTTCCAGTAACTATTAGGCTTGTAAGCAATAGTTTCAGTGGTCTTTGGGAACTCAGCGCGAGCAACGCCAGAGAGAGCTGCGTTCATGTAGTACGCCCATACGTACTGTGCAGTAACAAAGGTAGAGGACTCTCCGCCGCCGATAATAACAGGGTCACGACTATCTGGATATCCACACCAAGCTACGGTTGCAAGCTGTGGGGTATAGGCGCAGAACCAAAGGTCCTCGGAGTTATCGGAAGTACCCGTCTTACCTGCAACTGGTTGGTTGAAGGTCTTCAGGTTGTAAGCATAGCGACCAGTACCAGAGGTAAGAACGCCGCTCAGAACATCGGTAGCAGCTGCAGCAACAGCTGGGCTAATTGCCTGAACTGGGTTGTCCTTGTGCTCGTAGATAACGTTGCCATTACGGTCTTCAATGCGCGTAATTGCAACAGCATCACGACGAACACCGCCTGCAGCAAGGGTTGCAAATGCGGTGCACTGCTCAATAGGGGTTACGCCCTGAGAACCAAGAGTGGTAGACAGGTATGGCTGTAGCTGAGTGCGAATACCCATGGCATAGCACGTCTGAAGGATCTTATCGATACCAATAGCTTCAGCAACCTGTGCGTAAACAGTGTTGGACGAGTAAACCGTACCTTGACGCAGGGTAATTGCACCGTAGCTGTAGTTGCCAGCGTTTTTAACCAACCAGGTTGGCGTAATTTGCATAGGGGAGTTGCCGTTAAGAACAATCTCTGGGTTCATACCCTCAGAAAGGGCTGCTACCAGCGTATACATCTTAAAACTGGAGCCCATCTGACGGTTACTACTGGTTGCAATGTTGTACTGACTCTTTGAGTAATCCTGTCCACCAACCATTGCTTTAATGTAGCCAGTTTGAGGATCAATGGAAACCAAAGCAGCGCCCAGGCGAGGGTTGCCAAGCTCAGCAATACGCCTTCTAGCAGCCTCATCAGCATCTTTCTGGAGGTCAGGATCAAGTGTAGTATAAACACGCAATCCACCCTGGAGAATAGTATCGCTATCAAAGTCTTCCTGAAGCAGGCTACGAATGTAGTCAGTCCAGTAAGGGAACTGGCCAATGTTGTCGGTCAAAGTACCAGGGTTAAGTACTAAGTCCTCAGCAACAGCTTCATCGTACTGCTCCTGTGTAATATCGCCCGCGCGAAGCATACGCTCAAGAACGGTATTACGCCTTTCTCTTGCTGCCTCTGGATTAACAGTTGGGTCATAGGCAGAAGGAGCATTTGGAAGGCCAGCAAGCGTTGCAGCCTCAGCAAGAGTCAAATCACTTGCATGCTTGTTAAAGTAGATAATACTTGCAGCCTCAATACCGTAGGCACCATTACCGTAGTAAATGGTGTTGAGGTACATATTAAGAATCTGGTCCTTAGTAAACTTCTTCTCCATCTGAATAGAGATGTAAGCCTCGCGGACCTTACGTTTCAAAGAGCGCTCAAACTGCTCGTTAGAAAGAACGGTATTACGAACAAGCTGCTGCGTAATAGTGGAAGCACCTTCGCCGCCACCAAACAGCGAGCCAACAGATGCACGAACAATACCCCAGGGGTCAATACCGCTGTGGGAATAGAAGCGCTTATCCTCAGTATCAATGGTGCCCTGAATAACATAAGGAGAAATCTGATCCAAGGTAACAGAGCGACGCTGCTGCAGATAGAAGTCTGCAATGTCGTTGCCCTTAGAGTCATAGACGCGGGTAGGCTCTGCTACCAGATAGGCATCAGCAGAGTTGTAATCCGGCAGATCCTCGAGCCATGAAGAAACAGCTGCACCCAAAGAAAGAGCAAGTGCAAGCGCGAGAAGAGCCATAAAGCCAAAGAATCCAGCAATGCCAAAACCTACGGCATGTGTATTTGCGTGTTTACGTGCACGACGGGTTCTAATACCCATTGAGCCTCCTTGTCATAGCTCTCACTATTATAGTCTGATATTTATGTTTCAGTGAATAAAGAGTTACAACTCTGTTGTATTCTGATAGATAACATTTTGAATTGATACTATTTGTAGCAGTAATTATATGGTTTAACAGGCTTGCGTTGAGAGGATACAGAGTGCTTTCAGTAGAAGAACAGCTCCGCGTTATTACTTCAGGAACTATGCAGATTGTTCCTTTGGATGGTCTAAAAGAAAAACTCAAGAAGGGCACTCCTCTTAATATTAAGCTTGGCGTCGATCCAACAAGTCCTGATTTGCATCTGGGACACGCGGTTCCTCTACGCAAGATGCGCCAGTTCCAGGACCTTGGCCATAATGTCACCTTGATTATTGGTAGCGGCACCGCGCTGATTGGAGATCCTTCCGGACGTGATTCTACCCGTCCTCCTCTCACTGCAGAACAGGTAGATGCAAATGCAGAAACTTATGTTAACCAGGCAATGAAGATTCTTGATCCAGAAAGAACCACTGTTGTTCATAACGGTGACTGGATTAAGCCTATGAATCTTGAGACCATGCTTGGTCTTATGAGCAAGTTCACCATTGCTCGTATTCTTGAGCGAGAAGACTTCTCTAAGCGCTATCACAATCAGCAGCCAATTGCGCTTCACGAGTTCATTTATCCCGTGCTTCAGGCATACGATTCTGTTGTTATCAAGGCAGATGTAGAGATGGGCGGAAACGACCAGATCTTCAACCTGCTTGCTGGCCGCGATCTTATGCGTGATATGGACATGGAGCCTCAGATTGCGCTTACCATGCCTCTACTTGTGGGTACTGATGGTACTAAGAAGATGAGTAAGTCTTATGGAAACTACATTGGACTGACCGATGAGCCAAATGATATGTTTGGCAAGGTCATGTCTATTACTGACGAGATTATTCCAATGTATTACCGTCTTTGCTCTACGCTCTCTATTGATGAGCTTGATGCAATCGATAAGAGCTTTGAGGAGGGCGCTGCTGATCCTTACCAGCTCAAGCGCGCTCTTGGTAGAAATATTGTTGACCTCTACCACGGTGAGGGAGAAGGTCTTAAGGCTCAGGCAGCTTTTGATGCTCAGTTCAAGAACAATGAGGTTCCTGACGACGTCAAAGAGTTTGCCATCTCTCTTGAGGCTGATGAGGATGGCCTTATCTATCTGCCAAAGATTTTGGTGGAGGTAGAAATTGCTTCAAGTAATGGTGAGGCTCGTCGTCTTATTGACGG
>CALHQT010000146.1:0-28426 GCA_938038135.1 uncultured Atopobium sp. | reverse complement strand
AAATTCCTACAACAGAAGGCGACTGGTTAAGAACTTCCATGGTCTGCGTTGGGATGAGCAGTCTGAGCGCAAACTGACCAACCTGTGCGGCATACGATACAGCTGCAGCTGATGCGTCAATAAACGAGAAGTGATAGGTGGTCATGACAGGTGTCACGCCGATGATTTTATCGTCAGGACGCAAAACTGGCTTAATGGTAGTTTCAAGTTGAATGCCATTGCGCTCATACGTGACAGGGATATCCTTGCCTCCATTAGACATTGCGTCTTTAATGGCAGCAGTAAGGTCTTCCCAGGTATGTACCTCTACCTTGTTAAAGGTAAGAATAGTGTCTCCGGCAGTAAGGCCTGAAATAGCAGCAAGAGAGCCAGATTCAACAGAGCCCAGCTGAGCCTTATTTTGAGCAGCTGGAATACCAACAAACATCAAAGAGCCAACTACAAGCACAAAGGCCAGCGCAATATTGACAAAAGGTCCGCCCAAGATCATGAGCAGGCGCTTGGGAACATTTACGCCAACATAGGTATGAGCCTTCTCTTGAGCAAAGAAGTCCTGAGCAGACATCTGTGGAACACGAGGCTCCCCTGCTGCTGTAGAGCCTTCAAGCTCAAAGTTGTGACCGCGATCATACTCACAGCGAAGCTCAGCGTCTCGTGCAAGCGTCTGAAACGTGGTGTGCGCTAGCTCATCTGACTCTTTGACAAGCTCAATGGAGCCCCAGTCTGCAAGGGTGTACAGCAGATTGTAGGCGCGCTCATCCTCACAGTTAAGTTTTGCTGCAAGAGCGCCAACCTCAAGTGAACCTGCCTCTTGAACGCTCATCAGAGCCTGAGGCAGAAGCTCATCAAGCTGGCCCTCCATGCCACAAATACGGGTATAGCCACCAAAAAGAAGTGGTGTCACGCCAACCTCAGTACCGTATTTTTTGCTCTTGTGAGAAAGCTTGTACTTGAACGGCATGCCCAAGAAAAACTCAGTTACACGGACGCCACACAGGCGAGCCATACCGTAATGACCAGCCTCGTGAACAAATACAAGGAGCGAGAGGACCAAGAGTCCCCAAAAAATTGGTGAAAGAATAGCTAACAAATTCACAAAATTCCTATCCCACAAAAGAACGGGCTAAAGCTCGTGCCTCTGCGTCTACAAGCGTCAATTGTTGAAGGTCTTCTACCCTTTGAACTTCAGAGGCATTCATAGTCTCTGCAACAATGCGCTCAATATCAAGAAATGAACATCTTCCTCGTCTAAATGCATGGTTAGCAACTTCATTAGCTGCATTCATAATGCAAGGAAGCGTTCCGCCAACAGTTCCTGCATGACGAGCAAGAGCTAGGCATCCAAAGGTCTTCTCGTCAGCATAATCGCCTGTGAGAGGAGCGGTTTCTTGCCACTCAACTGCCTGAACAATTGCCGGCCAGCGATGAGGATAGCTGAGGGCATACTGGATAGGCAGCCTCATATCAGAGGCTCCGAGCTGTGCCTTAACAGAGCCGTCAACAAACTCAACCATAGAATGAATACGGCTTTGGCGATGTACTAACACCTCAAGCTTATCCATTGGAGTGTCAAAGAGGTGATGAGCCTCAATGAGCTCAAGGCCCTTATTCATGAGCGTGGCGCAGTCGATGGTAATCTTGGCACCCATCTTCCAGGTTGGATGTGCCAAGGCGTCGTCGGCCGAAACGTGTTTGAGCTGCTCACGAGAATATCCGAAGAACGGACCACCAGAGCAGGTAAGCCAAATTCTATGAATATCAGCGGGGTTCTCGCCAATAAGGCACTGGAAGATGGCGCTGTGCTCAGAATCAACGGGGATGAGCTGACCAGGCTTGACCAGAGGCATCAGCAGGTCTCCGCCAACAACAATTGACTCCTTGTTAGCGTAAGCCAGCACTTTACCAGCCTTCACAGCGGCCAGACCAGCGTAAATACCAGCCTCTCCCACCACTGCGTTGACTACGCAGTCAACCTCATCCAGCTCAGCAAGCGCCTGAACTGCCTCGGGACCAAAGCTTGCCTTGCAGCCTTGAGGCAGTGCGTCGAGAAGAACGTTGCCCTTGACACTTGCATCGGCAAAAGCAACATATTTGCAGTTGAACTCATTTGCTGCCTTCACGGCAAACTCAGCAGACGACCTCACCGCAAGGGCAACTACCTGCACCTTTTGCGGGAAATGACGGCATACATCAAGCGTCTGCATGCCCACAGAACCCGAAGCTCCAAGGACAGCAACACGTAAAGGCTCATGCCTAGCAGCACGAGGCGCAGTGTCTTCAAAAATGCTCAAAACCTATGCTCCAAACGGCAGCGCAATAGGTAGCTTGACCTGGCTAAAGAGCACGGCAAGCTGGAAGAGAAGAAACGCCGCCATAGTTCCAAAAATCATCGAATCAGTTCTATCAAGCAGGCCACCATGACCAGGCATAATTGAACCGGAGTCTTTAAGTCCTACGCCTCGCTTAATGCGAGACTCAAAGAGGTCTCCAACAACAGAGAAGATGCCTTCTGTTACACCAAAGAGCAGCGCAAACAGTGGATTCATATTAATTGCACCAAAAACTGCCATCAAGAACCACACAAGCATTGAACCTAAAAGACCACCGTAGAAGCCTTCCCAGCTCTTATTTGGAGAAATTCTTGGTGCCAGTTTATGCTTGCCAAATTTAGATCCAAACAAATACGCAAAAGAATCGTTAGCCCACACAGAGAGCATGACAGCAAGCGTAATCCAAGGAATAGAGAAACTAGGCTCAGTTGACCTCAGCAGTACCACCGTTGAAAGCGAGAGCGACGTATACAGAGGTCCAAAAGCCGTAACCGCCACGTCTGCAAGGTTTGCTCGCGGAGTAAGGACATACCAAAGGCCACAAAGAATAATCAAAAGCAGGGAGAATGCCAACGGAAAGACGTGACCAAAATACGCGATTATGGGGAAAATAAGCGAGAAGACAAGGCCAAGAGGCTCGTTTGGCATACGTCCGCCCATACGGCAAATATGGAAGAACTCAGAGCAGCAGAGCCATGCCATACCAGCAATCAAGACAATAGTGGCTTCTTTGCCCACAAACAGGGCGGCAAGCACAATAGCAGCATAAACTACGCCAGACAGAGTTCTGGTCAAAAGCTTCTCGGTAACGCCACGAACTCGCTGGCCCATAAGGTTACCAGCGGATCGTTGTAGCTCTTTAAGTGAGCGACGAATCTCCAGCTTTTCTATCTGTCTATCAATTCCAACACTACCTGTTTCTTCAGGATTTAACTGAGAGTCAGCATCAATCCTGGAAGTAGGCTTTTTGGAATCGCGCGTATTGTCCACCACTATTTCACTCCTCCGAATCGCCTCTCGCGACTCTGATAGTCCTTAATGGCGCGCAAAAAATCCCACTTAGAGAAGTCAGGCCAGTAAGTTTGCGTGACATACAGCTCCGAGTAAGCCAGCTGCCATAGCAAATAGTTAGAAAGCCTCAGCTCTCCTGACGTACGAATTAGCAGGTCTGGATCAGGAAGACCTGCCGTATAGAGGTTCTTCTCAAAATCTGCTGGAGTCACTGAGTCAGCAGACACACTGCCCTCAGCAATTTGGTTGGCGAGAAGAACAGCTGCCCTGGTCAGCTCCGCGCGGGAGCCATAATTGACTGCAAGTGCAAACGTCATACCAGTGTTTTGTGCGGTCTCATCAAGTCCGCGCTGGAAGGTCTTACGGGTCTTCTCAGGCAAAGCCTCAAGGTCACCAAAGAAACGCAGCTTAACGTTTTCTTGGTGGAACAGTGGGAGCTCTTTGAGCAGCGTCTCGGCAAAAAGACGCATAAGTAAGTCAACCTCACGCTGAGGGCGTTTCCAGTTTTCTGTGGAGAACGCATAAACCGACAGAACGTCCAATCCAAGGCGCACGCTTGTAGTAACAGCCTCGCGCAAAGAAAGAACACCGGCTTTGTGACCTTCGGTTCTATCAAGTCCGCGAGCTGTAGCCCATCTACCGTTTCCATCCATAATGATGGAAACGTGAGACGGAATACTTTCTAAATTGATATCAGAGAGACTGATATCTTCTGGTGCGTCTGAGAAATACTGGACGAGTTTGTCTGTATCAAACTGCACTTAAATCTCCATGATTTCTGAAGTCTTGGTCTTAAGAAGAGACTCAATCTGTGCAATATAAGTATCAGTCAGCTTCTGAATACCGTTCTTCTCGCGCTTCTGATCGTCCTCAGACAGCTCCTCATCGCGCTCAATCTTGCCGTTAACGTCACGACGAACGTTACGAACAGCTACGCGAGCCTCCTCAGCAATCTGAGAGCACTCTTTAGCAAGCTCACGGCGGCGCTCCTCAGTTGGCATTGGAAAAGGAAGCCTAATAGCAGAACCATCATTGGATGGAGTAATGCCAAGGTCAGAAGTCTCAATGGCCTTCTCGATGCTCTTTAGAGCAGTCTTATCCCATGGCTCAACAAGCAGCATAGATGCCTCAGGAACCTTGATAGCTGCAAGCTGAGAAATTGGAGTTGGCTGACCATAGTAGTCTACCTTGATGTGATCAAGCGCATGTGGATTTGCGCGACCAGTACGAACACGACCAAAGTTATTCTTAAGTGCCTCGATGCACTTCTCCATAGACTGCTTAGCTTTATCAGAATGAACGCTCATTAGTCCTCCTCAACGACAGTAGTACCGACTTCTTCTCCGGAAATTGCTTTCATGAAAACGCCTTCAGACTGCATGTCAAATACAAGAATTGGCATCTTATTGTCTTTGCACAGCGCAATTGCTGCAGCGTCCATAACCTTAAGTTCTTTGGCGAGAACATCTTTGTAGGTGACAGTGTCAAATTTAACTGCATCTGCATGAGTAACTGGATCGCAGTCGTAAATACCATCTACCTTTGTTGCCTTCATTAGTGCCTCAGCACCAATCTCGCAAGCGCGAAGAGCTGCAGCAGTATCAGTAGTGAAGTAAGGGTTACCGGTACCTGCAGCAAAGATGACAATACGACCCTTCTCAAGGTGTCTAATAGCACGACGGCGAATATAAGGCTCTGCAACCTGAGCCATGGAAATTGCACTCATAACACGGCAATCCATGCCATTGCGCTCAAAACAATCCTGGAGTGAGAGAGCGTTGATTACTGTTGCAAGCATGCCCATATTATCGCCCTGGGCACGATCCATGCCAGCAGCTGCCTGAGAAACGCCTCTAAAGATGTTTCCGCCGCCAACAACAATGGCAACCTGAACGCCAGACTCCCAAACAGGCTTAATTTCTTTAGCAAGCATTTCTGGAATTGAAGGGTCAATACCAAAGGATTGCTCACCCATCAATGCTTCACCAGAAAGCTTTAAAAGTACTCTTTTGTATTTAGCTGAAGACAAAGCTTCCTCGCTCTCTCCGTTTGCCATAGTTGTAATAATTTTAACAAACGACGCCGTAAGTTTTGCAGGAATCACGGTAAAAAAAGAGCCGGTTGAAGACAACCGGCTCAAAATAATTGAAGTAAAAAGTCTTACTCTTCACCAAAAGCAAAACGTACGAAGCTGACAATCTTAACCTCGTCGTCAACCTTCTTGGAGAGCAGCTTTGCGTACTCAGAAATGGTCATATCTGGGTCCTTAACAAATGCCTGCTCAGTAAGGACGTACTCCTTGTAGTACTTCTCGAGACGACCATAAGCCATCTTCTCCTGAATAGCCTCAGGCTTGCCAGACTCAGCTGCCTGTGCCTTATAAATGGAGAGTTCGTGATCAACGATGTCCTGTGGAACATCCTCACGGCGAGCAGCAACTGGAGCAGCTGCAGCTACCTGCATTGCAACGTCGTGTGCAAAGTTCTTGAAGTCCTGAGACTCAGCGGTCTCTGGCTTGTTGAACTCAAAGGTAACGATGTCAGCAAGCTTGCCACCAAGGTGGATGTAGCTAGCAAGAGCGCCGTTTGCAGCCTCAACACGCTGGAAACGAAGAACACGCATGTTCTCGCCGATGTTGTGGATCTTATCGGTGATTGCCTCGTCAACGGTCTCGTCGCCAAGCTTAGCAGTCTTGAGCTCCTCAACGTCAGCTGGGTTGCTCTCAACGACAACTGCAGCAAGATCGCCAGCAAAGCCGGTGAACTGTGGGTTTGTACCAACAAAGTCAGTCTCGCAGGAGAGCTCGAGGATTGCGCCAGTCTTGCCGTCTGGGCTGATGAAGGTAGCAATGGTACCCTCGTTGGTGTCACGACCAGCACGCTTAACTGCCTTAGCAACGCCCATAGTACGAAGAATATCTACTGCCTTCTCAATATCGCCCTCAGCCTCGACGAGTGCCTTCTTGCACTCCATCATAGGAGAGCTGGTCATATCACGAAGCTGCTTAACAAGTGCCGCGGTAATCTCTGCCATGTTTTCCTCCCAAAAATCTACTGAATAACTAAATTATTTAACCCGTTGCTAAGAGTTACTCAGCAGCTGGGGTCTCGGACTCAGCGCCCATCTCTTCAGCAGAAATCTGCTCCTTGCCGCTACCTGCAAGAATTGCGTCTGCAGCAAGCTGGCACATAAGAGAAATGGAACGAATAGCATCGTCATTTGCAGGAATGCCGTAATCAACAACATCTGGATCAGAGTTGGTGTCAAGCAGGGAGACAACTGGAATGTGAAGACGGTTTGCCTCACGGATTGCGTTCTCTTCACGCTTGGAATCAACAACAAAGAGAGCCTGTGGAAGAGAAGTCATATCACGGACGCCACCGAGGTTAAGCTGAAGCTTCAGAAGCTCCTTGTTCTTAAGAGCCTGCTCCTTCTTAGGAAGAGTTGCCATACGGCCATCCTCTACCATTGCCTCAAGCTCCTCAAGGCGCTTGATGCGGGAACGCATGGTGACAAAGTTGGTGAGCATACCGCCAAGCCAACGCTGGTTGATGTAAGGCATGTTTGCACGAGCTGCCTCAGTAGCGATTGGCTCCTGAGCCTGCTTCTTGGTGCCGACGAAGAGAACGCGGCCACCCTTAGATGCAACATTCTTCAGGAAAGTATAAGCAGCGTCTGCGCCAAGCATGGTCTGCTTAAGGTCAAGAATGTAAATGCCGTTACGATCACCAAAGATGTATGGCTTCATCTTAGGGTTCCAACGACGAGTCTGGTGACCATAGTGGCAACCAGCATCCAGAAGAGTCTGAATAGTAATCTTTGCAGCCATTTTTACCTCCATTGGTTGTTCCTCCGTACGAGTTCAAGCCTTGTTAAAACCACCCAACACCTGGCTTAGCGTTAGGCACCACGGCAAACAAGTAGTCGTACGTGCGATTTTGTGCTGTTTGGTAACAGCATGTTGTGCTTCTACACAACTTTTGAAAGTATAGCAGGAAAACAAGGGCTACGTCTATAAAGAATTTAGACCATAACCTCTACAAATACTGCGTAAATGCATCAAACTTCTTTGCGCAAGATATTTCGCAACAACGCTCAGCTTATTTTGATCTTGGATGAGCTGCTTTTGCTGCTTCTTTGAGCCTGTCAACTGACAAATGCGTATACACCTGTGTAGTTGAAAGTGATTCATGACCTAAAAGTTCCTGCACAACACGAAGATCTGCTCCACCACCAAGAAGTTCTGTGGCGTATGTATGTCTCATAGCGTGTGGCGAGAGTGAGCTATCTAGTCCTGCAGCCGTTAGATACGACGAAAAAACCTTGCGCAAAGAATCCGCGCTCATATTATTTCCTCTTACGGAAATAAAAAGAGCCGAATGTGCACGACCCGCTTTATCTTTCAACAAAAGCGTAGGTCGAGAAGAACTTAGGTACTTTTTAAGCCACTCAATTGCAGACTCATAGAGCGGAACAATTCGCTCTTTAGAGCCTTTACCAAAAAGACGCACTGTTCCATTTTGCAAATCAACCTGTTTAAGCTTGAGAGACGCCACCTCAGAAATACGAGCTCCTGTTGCATACAAAAACTCAAGAAATGCTCTATCTCTAAGACCTACCGCAGTTGAAATATCACATGATTCCAAAAGCTTATTTACATCGGAATCAGTCATAGTATGTGGAAGATTTCGTGGCGCTCGAGGATTGCTGAGCGCAAGAGTAGGATCTGTAGCAATCAGCTTTTCTCGCTGCATCCATTTGTAAAAACCACGGAGCGCAGATAAATGCCTATTTAGTGTTTTTGCTGAATATTGAGCCTGTTTGAGATAGGCCAAATAGAGACGAAGGCTTCTGTGATCAACCTGAGTTACCGAAACACCTTCCCTACTACACCACTGCTCAAATGCCAAAAGATCAGTCTGATATGACCTTAAGGTATTCTCGGAGAGATTCCTGACTCTACTTAGATACTCAATAAATTGTTCAACGTGACTACCCTGCTCTTTTGAAATAGCCACGTTAATCACACTTCATGCAATCAAAAAGTTCCTGACGAGAAGAGATGTAGTCATCAAAGTCATTATGAGCACGCTCTGCCATCTTTTGACGGCGTTCGTCTTTTCTTTTGATATGCTCGTTCAGTGGCTCAAAAATTCCAAAGTTAACATGCATGGGCTGATAATCTTTGGTGTTTGGGTTTGTCGCATAACCCACAAGAGAGCCAAACGAAGTGGTCAAAGGAAGCCTGACTTCCTCTTTGCCTAACAAACGAGCGTACATGTTAAGCGCAGCAAGCAATCCAGATGCTATAGCCTCAACATAGCCTTCTGTACCTGTAATTTGACCTGCAAGAATAGTAGAAGTTCCCGGAATTCCAAATGAGCCGTCAAGCGCATGAGGAGAGTCAACAAAAGAGTTTCTGTGCATGACGCCGTAGCGAACAAACTCAGCGTTTTCCAACCCTGGGATGAGGGTAAATACGCGTTTTTGCTCTCCCCAGGTAAGATTTGTCTGAAAACCAACCAGATTAAATGCTGTCTTAGCTGCATTTTCTGCACGAAGCTGAACTGCTGCCCAGGGGCGTTTACCCGTTCTGGGGTCAATAAGTCCTACTGGCTTCAAAGCGCCAAATCTAATGGAATCATGTCCTGTTCTTGCTACTTCCTCAATAGGCTGGCAAGCTTGGAATAAATCAGACTGCTCAAAATCGTGGCCAATAACACGTTTAGCTGCAAGTAACTCATCAACAAATGTGTCGTATTCCTCTTTATTCATGGGGCAATTGAGGTAATCGCCAATTCCCAAGTCCTCATAACGAGATTGAGAGAATGCAATTGAATGGTCAATTGATTCATAAGACACAATAGGCGCTGCTGCATCAAAAAACGACATTCTGTTAGTTCCAACACGCTTAGAAATTGCTTCGTACAAGCTATCTGAGCACAGTGGTCCTGCAGCAATAACTGTTGGCTCATCAGATAACTCCGTGACCTCTGCATGAGTTACCGAAATATTTGGATGATTTCTGATCTGCTCAGTAACAGCCTTTGAAAACTCTTCTCTATTGACCGCAAGAGCGCCGCCTGCGGGAACAGAGTTTTCTTCTGCAATACGAAGCAGAAAACTACCCATCTTTTTAAGCTCAGACTTTAAAATTCCAGCTGCAGAATCTTCCTTAGTGGACTTCAGAGAGTTGGAACAGACCAGCTCAGCAAACATATCTGTGTGGTGTGCTGGAGAAGAAACAACAGGGCGCTGCTCAATGAGCTCTACAGAAACACCACGTGAAGCAAGCTGTAAAGCACATTCGCTTCCAGCTAAACCAGCGCCAACTACAGTAACTTTTTGTGTCATTGTTCACCTATCACACACTACGAATCCAAATAAAACTCTTTAGAAGGAGTATACCTTCCATCCGGTAATCTTTTTACCATTCCACGAGCTTCATAATCAGTAAGAGAATTTAACACGGTAAGTACGTTTTCTGATAGCCTCCATGCAAGTTCTTCGGGTCTTGAAGGAGAAGCAATAAGTGCAGATAAAAGTGGTGTTAGCTTCTTATCTTGCTTCAATTGTTCCTGAACTAGGCAATCAAAATCTAATGAAATTGCAATGCCCAACGATGTCTCATCAGGAATAATTTGAGCCCCTTCAGAAATGAGTCTATTCGTACCAGCAGAAGCAGGAGAAAAGATAGACCCTGGTATTGCATAAATAGTTTTACCAAGAGAGTTGGCAAACTCAGCAGTACTCATAGTGCCTGAGCAAAGCCCTGCTTCCGTTACCAAGAGCACTTTACCTAATGCTGCAATAACCGCATTTCTTCTAGGAAAGGCATAACGTCTAGGAGGCATTCCCCACCTGTCTAGAGAAATGACTGCTCCCCTTCCTTCTCGCGCTGCTTCAAAAAGCTCTGCAGAGGTAGTTGGATAGGTCACGTCTGCACCACAGCCTGCCACTACAACAGTCTTTCCACCAGCATTAAGAGAAGCCATACCCGCCATATAATCGCAGCCAAGAGCTCCACCGGATACCACCACGATATTGTTGTCTGCAGCACATCTACCAGCCATTTCTGCAATTGCCATGCCGTATGGAGTGGCTCTACGAGCCCCAATTACAGACATACAAGGTTGCTGCAAAACGCTTCTATCCCCCATTCCATAGATAATTTCAGGCGGGTGGTTGAGCAGCAGCAATTCTTTTGGATAGTCCTCATCTTCTGATGAAATCTCCCATTTCTCCATTGCTACTCCAAAGAACGAGACCTATAGGCAACCGCCTCAGATACGTCGTCTTTCGTCACCTTTTCATGGTGAGCAATGTCTGCGATAGTCCTTGCAACCCTGCAGGTACGCGTTATTGCTCTACCTCCTAAATGAAGTCCACGAGCAAATCTATGCAGCAGTTGCAATGCCGATTCATCAAAGCTCTCCACGTACTTTTGGCGAGAAGTGCCATCTACTCCACGGGTTTCTCGCCAAGAAGCAAAGTCTCTGCCAGAGACAACAAGTGAGCGCATACCTGCTGAAGTGAGTCCTAGCTCACCTTGAATTACTCGATCAGAAGAAGGTCGAGCTACATCACACACAATATCTATTCGATCCATTAAAGGACCTCCAATTTTTGATTGATACGTAGAAATCTTTCCTGGAGAGCACTTGCAGGTGTGAGTTTTATCTCCAAAATATCCGCAGGGACAGGGATTAGCTGCAGCGATGAGCTGGAACTGAGAAGGAAACTTATAGATGCCATCCACTCGCGCAAGACGTACATATCCATCTTCGATTGGCTGACGTAAAACCTGCAGCGTATTAGAAGCAAACTCGGGCAGTTCATCTAAAAAGAGCACACCTTTATGGGCAAGAGAAATTTCACCTGGGATGACAGGTCTGCCACCTCCAATCATGCCTGCTACAGAAGCTGAATGATGAGGAGACCTAAAGGGCCGTACACCTGCTTGAATAGAATCTGTTTCGCACCCCGCTACAGAATGTATGAGCAATACCTCATCGCGCTCTTCTTTAGAAAGTTCTGGGAGGATAGTTGGAATTCTTTTAGCAAGCATTGTTTTACCTGCACCTGGCGGGCCAATCATGAGCATCCCCAGGTTTCCTGTGGCTGCGATTATGATAGCTCGCTTGACTAATTCCTGGTCAATTACCTCTTCAAAGTCTAAATTCTCGCTGAGTGTTGCTGTTTCAACAGAATGCTTATGCTGAACCAATGGCTTACAGAATGATTGATCTCTTAAACTCAAATTGAGCAATGATTGAATTCCTATGACGTGGCTCCAGTCAGAACCAAACAAATTGCAATCTGAAGAGGAGATTAGTTTCATTCCCAGTTTCTTAGCAAGCATTGCATACGCTGCCATACCTCTAACTGAAGAGATCTTACCGTTTAATGAGAGTTCTCCAACAAACAGCCTGTTATGCACAATCTCTTGAGGAATCTGTCCAGTAGCTGCAAGAATAGCAACGGCTATAGGCAAATCAAATCCAGTACCTGTCTTCTTTATATCTGCAGGAGTCAAATTGATTGTTACCAGCAATCGAGGGATGGTAAAACCAGCAGCTTTTAGTGAGCAGCGCACACGAGAACGAGATTCCATAATGGATCCGTCGGGCATACCTACGATGGTTATTCCAGGTATGCCGCCTGAAATACCTACTTCTACATCAACAGGTATTGCCTCAATTCCTCTAAGAGTTGCGGTATGAACACAGATGGTTGCTTGATTCATTGCTCGTCCCAGCTAAATGCCCCAATTAAATGCCTTAGACTTGCTGTGCTTGGAGCTACAAGATTAATAGCAACAACATCAAATCTAATAGAGGTAAGTGCTGGATGAAGCGCTGCATACATAAGCGCAAGCGTCCTGTATTTTTCCTGCTTTGCTTTGTTTACCGCAAGTTCAGGCATGATGCTGTCATCTTTGTTCAAGATGCGTCTTGTCTTTACCTCAACAAGCACAACGTTATCGCCATCTTGAGCAACAATATCAACCTCACCAATCTGACACGTCCAGTTAGTTTGGATAATTTTGTATCCTCTTTTGATGAGGTATTTTGCAGCAATCTCCTCGCCTTTCTCGCCAATTTGGCGAGAAGACATCTCTTCTAGCGGAATTCTTCCCTCTTGTGCGTCATCCTCTTCAGAAACCTTGTCCTGATCTTTTGGCTCCTCCTGTGGTGAGGGTTTCTCCTCTACTTCATTAGGCAAAGAACCTGGATACTTGTTTGTGTCTTTCTTGCTCATAACTCTCCTTTCATTGTGGGAGAGTTCAGTTTGCAGGAGCACTTTGACACTAACTTGACTGCAGTCTGTCTAAACAGCGTAATGATTCTGACGAAAGTAAAAAATTTGATATTACGGGCTTGCGGCTATAGAAAAAGCCCGTTCAATCCTCTTAGAATGAACGGGTCCATGTTTGCGTCTGAAAGTTAATCTGATTGCATAAATTGGATGTATTAAAACAGTCTTTGCGTCTTAACAAAGTTTCCACAAAACGACGCACGATGTATGGGAGAAAGTCCCATCTCACCAATAGCTTCAATGTGTTCAGCAGAAGCATATCCTTTACATTCTGCCAGGTGATAGCCGGGGTACTCCTCGTCGTAGGCTACCATAAGAGCATCTCTTGTTACCTTTGCCACAATTGAAGCGGCAGCAATAGAAGCAATGCGTGCATCACCCTTAACAAGAGTCTTTTCTTTGGGGTGGATATGCATAGGATTTCCATCAATCAAGACGCAGTCAGGCTCAATACCTGTGTTTTTGACAGCCTGAAGCATAGCGTCTCTTAAACACTGTGCCATGCCAACTTCATCAATTCTTTGAGGAGCAATATGAGCAATGCCAATTGCTGTAGCAACTTCTTGAATTTGTGCCGCTAGAATCTCTCGCTTTGTTGCGGTTAATTTTTTGGAATCGTTTAGTCCATAGATGATAGGATCCTCTGGCAAACATACCGCACAAACCGTTAAAGGACCAGCTACAGAACCTCTGCCCACCTCATCAACACCAACAACAAGTCCGCCCCCAGAAAGCTCCTTCTGAAAGCGATACATTTCTTCTACACGGGTCTTCTCGGCATGTTCTTTTTCAATGCGCTTTTTAGCTGATTCTAGAGCCTTGATAACCTGTTTACGGGGATCCTCGCTATAACGAGCTATGAGTTCGTATACCTCAGTCTCTGGGGCATCGCTTAAACGAGCAATTATATCTTTAGCAGAATCAGCCATGTTTTCTCCAAACCACACGACTATGGTACTAAAAAAGCCGCCCGGAGGCGGCTTTAAAGAGCATATGAAGTTGATTAGCGCTTCTCGCGAAGACGAGCAGCCTTACCAACACGATCGCGCAGGAAGTAGAGCTTAGCGCGGTGAACAACACCGTGGCGAAGAACCTCAAGCTTAGCAATCTTTGGTGAGTGAAGTGGGAAAGTACGCTCAACACCAATGCCAAAGCTGATCTTACGAACGGTAAAAGTCTCACGGGAACCCTCGCCGGAAAGACGAATGATGTCACCCTGGAAGACCTGCTCACGAGTACGGTCACCCTCGACAATGCGATAGTGAACCTTTACGTTGTCACCAACGCGGACCTCAGGAATGTCCTCGCGGATCTGCTGACGCTCAATAGCGCGAATGTAGTCCATTGTTTCCTCATCTCTAGAGGTGCCGACGCCCTTGCGAACGACACATAGTTAACACACAGACGGAAAGTATACGTGAATACTTTCCACTGTACAAGGGTTAGTTTAGATAAAACTTACTTTACATATCTTCTTTTACCCCAGGAACGCGGCAGGCGAAGATCTTCAAACACTCTGGTTGCATATCTATCGGTCATACCAGACACGTAATCCGCAACTTGAATCTCTGGATGTTCGAAGTCATGACACTTGTATTCTGCAGGAACCTCATCTAAATGGTTAACAAAGTAATCAAACAGCTCAATGATGAGGTCATATGCCTTGGGTTCTTCATATTTTGCGTCTCCTGATGCGTACAGATTAGCAAACAGGAATGCTCTCATGGTCATCATGGCGCCCCACATGGAGTCGGTCATTTTAATATCGCCTACGCGAGAACTCTCGGAGACAATATCGTGAACCATGTTTTCAATGCGCTCAGGTGAGCTATTTCCTAAAACCTCACGAGCTTCTGTTGGGAGATACTCCTCCGAAAGAAGTCCTGCTCGTTTTGCGTCATCAATATCGTGCGTTACATACGCAATGCGGTCCGAAATGGCAACAATTCTTCCTTCTGCTGTTTCTGCACGTAAATTACCTGAATGACACCTAATACCATCTATAACTTCATAAGAAAGATTAAGACCTTGTCCGTCTTTCTCCAGATACTCAACAATGCGAGCACTCTGCTGATTATGGGCAAAAATATACTCATTTCCTGGAGCGTCGGGGTCCATTCCCCTATACAGGCTAATGGCGTGCGAAAGCGCCTTCTCGCCAATATGACCAAAAGGCGTATGACCTAAATCATGTCCAAGTGCAATTGCCTCAGTCAGGTCTTCGTTTAAGCCAAGAGGACGCGCAATTGAGCGTGCAATCTGCGAAACCTCAAGCGTATGAATAAGACGAGTCCTATAGTGATCCCCTTCTGGGGCGAGAAAAACCTGTGTCTTGTGAGCAAGTCTTCTGAAACTCTTACTATGCAAAATACGGTCTCTATCACACTGATAACAGGTACGGTACTGGTCAGGTTCCTCTGCAATCGCACGACCTTTACTTTGATCAGAAAAAGCCGCTTCAGGAGATAAGATTTGATGCTCGCGAGCTTCAAGATCTTCTCGTCTAATGGATAACATAGAACCTCCTTGTACCTGCATCTTTACCTCATAATAGCAGGATATTACTATCTAGCAAAAGAGGGCGACCGAAGCCGCCCTCTAGAGTTTGTTGCAGTGTGTCTAGAAGAAAACCTACTTAGTAGCAATCTTCTGTGGACCACCGTTAGCCTGAATCTTAGCCTGTGCTGCAGCAAGACGTGCAATTGGTACACGGTATGGTGAGCAGGAGACATAGTCAAGACCAAGGTTGTAGTACATGTGGATGGACTCTGGATCGCCACCAGTCTCACCGCAGACACCAATGGTGAGGTTAGGATTACCCTTACGGCCACCCTCAACGCCCATACGGACAAGCTCTGCGACACCCTTATCAAGGGTTGCAAATGGGTTGGTCTTAACAATCTTGCGCTCAAGATAGAGAGGCATGAATGCGGACTCAACGTCGTCACGAGAGAAGCCAAGGCAAGTCTGGGTGAGGTCGTTAGTACCGAAGGAGAAGAAGTCTGCGTGCTTAGCAATCTCCTCAGACATGATAGCTGCACGTGGGAGCTCGATCATGGTACCAACTGGGATGTTGAGCTCAACACCGTACTCATCAGCAACCTGCTTGATGGTCTCCTCAACCTCTTCACGGACCTGGATGAGCTCCTCTTCGAAGCCAACCAGAGGAACCATGATCTCTGGGCGAGGGTCAAGACCAACGCGCTTGAGCTCTGCAGCTGCACTTGCGATAGCGCGAACCTGCATAACGTTGAGCTCTGGGTAGACAATGCCAAGGCGGCAGCCACGGAGGCCGAGCATTGGGTTTGCCTCCTGGAAGGCGTCAAACTTAGCGAGAAGAGCACGCTTTGCAGCGGCGTCCTTACCCTGCTCCTCATCATGAGCAATCTCAACGTCAAGCTCACGTGGGGAATCAAGGAACTCATGCAGTGGTGGGTCAAGAAGACGGACAACAACGTCTTTGCCGTCCATTACCTTGAACATACCAAGGAAGTCACCCTTCTGAGCACGGCCAAGCTGCTCAATAGCAAGCTGCTTAACGTCCTCAGAGTCTGCAAGAATGAAGTCCTGAATGAGGTGCTTACGCTCACCAAGGAACATGTGCTCTGTACGGTCAAGACCAATTGCCTCAGCGCCGTTATCAACGGAAGTCTGAGCATCTGCTGGGTTATCAGCGTTTGCACGTACGCCAATGACGCGACCACGGGACTCGTCAAGGCGGACCTCATCTGCCCATGCAAGGATGGTCTGGAGGTCACCAGAGAGTTCTGGCTGAACAAGCTCAACAGCACCAAGGATGACGTCACCAGTGGTACCGTCGATGGAGATAACATCGCCCTCGTTAACAACAAGGCCGGAATCAGCAACGGTGAAGCGCTTGTTAGCAGCGTCAATGCGAAGTGTATCAACACCGCAGACGCAAGGAGCGCCCATACCACGAGCAATAACAGCTGCGTGGCTGGTCTTGCCGCCGTGGGAAGTTAGGATGCCCTCTGCAGCAACCATGCCGTGGAGGTCATCTGGAGTGGTCTCCCAACGGACAAGAATACAAGGCTTGCCTGCCTCTGCAAAAGCCTCAGCGTCTGCAGAAGAGAAGACTGCAGCACCAACAGCTGCACCAGGAGAAGCGTTAAGACCCTTAGCAATGGTCTCGTACTCAGCGTTAGGATCAAACTGTGGGTGCAGAAGCTGATCGAGCTGCTCAGGAGCAACGCGAGAAACAGCCTGCTCCTTAGTAATACGACCCTCTTCGTACATCTGAATTGCAACCTTAAGTGCAGAGAGAGCAGTACGCTTACCAACACGAGTCTGAAGCATCCAGAGCTTACCATTCTCAATGGTGAACTCGATGTCCATCATGTCTGCGTAGTGATCCTCAAGAATCTCAAAGACGTGGAAGAGCTCCTCGCCTGCCTCCTTGAGTGCAGGAACCTTAACGAGGTCTGCAATAGGCTCAGTATTACGAATACCAGCAACAACGTCCTCGCCCTGAGCGTTGATCAGGAAGTCGCCGTAGCGCTCGTTAGTACCATCTGCAGGGTTACGAGTAAATGCAACGCCAGTTGCAGAAGTCTCACCCTTGTTACCAAAGACCATGACCTGAACGTTAACTGCAGTACCAAGCTCATCAGGAATCTTGTTCTGCTTGCGGTAAAGGATTGCGCGGTCATTCATCCAAGAACCAAAGACTGCCTGCTCAGCAAGGCGGAGCTGGAGGTAAGGATCAGATGGGAAGACAGCGTAGCCGTTCTTGGAGACCTCTGGGTGCTCCTTAACGTCAACGTTTGCAGCAAAGATGCCCTTGAACCAAGTTACAAGGTCACGAAGGTCATTTGCGTCCAGCTCTGTATCAAGCTTAACGCCCTTCTCGGCCTTCTTAGCAGCAATTGCATCCTCAAAGAGCTGTCCAGAGACGCCCATAACAACGCCAGAGAACATCTGAACAAAACGACGGTAAGAGTCCCAAGCAAAGCGCTCGTTACCAGTCTGCTTAATGAGGCCCTGAACGGACTCATCGTTAAGACCAAGGTTAAGAACAGTGTCCATCATGCCAGGCATGGAGAATGGTGCACCAGAACGGACGGAGACAAGCAGTGGATCTTCTGCATCGCCGAGCTTCTTGCCCATGCGCTCCTCAAGGGTAGCCATAGCTGCGTCAATCTCATCAGTGACGCCCTCAGGCCAGACGTTGCCGTTGTTGGAATAAGCAACGCAAGTTTGGCAAGTAATTGAGAATCCTGGAGGTACAGGCAGACCAATCTTAGACATCTCTGCAAGGTTTGCTCCCTTGCCACCAACAATCCACTTTGCCTCTTCTACGGATGCGCCAGCGACCTCAGTAACATCGTTACCGGCGTGGTCCTTTCCGAAGCTGTAAACGTGCTTCTCGGACATAACACTCCAAACTCTCAAACTGTCACACGCAAAGCGTGCACCAACACGATTGAACGTAAAGACATCAAACCAAACAAAGTAGGTTCTGTCCTCACATTCATAGTATGTTACCAACCTACGCGATTCATCTGAACAAAATAACGGTGAGCGGTCAATATCGACCGTTCACAGAATGATTTGTAAACTTATGGTTGCAAATTGTGAAATTCTCCATAAAGAAAATGAGCACCCAAAATGGATGCTCATTTAACTTTTTGATATTTTGAGGCGTCAGCACTCTCTTAGCGAGTAACTCCCTCAAAGAATGCGCCAATTGCGTGGCTTGGCTCTTCGCCAGTAAGCGTAGAAATAACGTTTACCGCTGGTCCCAGAAGATCGATAGATGGGATGAGGCGCTGATCAAGCTCACGACGAATCTCTCTTCTGAGAGAGCCATCTGCAAAGGTGTGGAAGACTGCACGAGGGCGATTCTCATCTTCATGCTCGTTGAAGTATGCACGAACATCATCAACGCTATGAATGTTTGGAACCCTTACAATCTCTACGGATTCATCGCCAAACTGAGCTGCAGCAGCCTTAACTACTGCGGCACCGGTCTCTCCACGAGAGTCTGACAAAACGTAGACGATAGGCAGACCATCACCAAGAGAGTTGTTATCAATGTCAAGTGCGCTCATGCTGTAACCCTTTCAGTCAAGTATTCAGAAAGATACAAACATTTATCAATCTAAGCGTACCCTACTTTTTGCGAGAAAGCACACTAATATCGGCGACATTACTAAATACCTGGGCAAACTTGTTCAAAAGACGCAAACGATTTCGGCGAACGGTATCATTTTCATCCATGACAAGTACTTTGTCGAAGAAAATATCAATTGGCTCACGCAGCTGAGACAGTGCAGAAACAGCAGCAGCATAGTCTGCACCAGCAAGAGCAGAAGCCACCTGCTTCTGACCCTCTTCGCAGGCAGCAAGCAATGACATCTCTGGCTCAGTGAGAAGCTCTGTATCAACTTCTACACCAAGAGAGGCGTCGCTGAGGTGAGCTGCACGTGCATAAGCAGTAGCAAGATCCTCAAAGAGCTCAGGCTCGTTCTGACGCGCCTCATCAAGTGCGCGAGCACGCTGAAGGAACTCATCAGGATTGATAACGCCAATTGCACTGACAGCCTCAATAGCATCTGCAGAGATCTTCTCGTCCTTAGCAATAGATGCAAGGCGGCCAATAAAGTACTGCTCAACCTGAGACTGAACAGACTCGTCAACAGCGAGACCTTGCTGACGGTAAAGCTCCAGAGAGCTTGCAATGAGCTTCTTGAGGTCAAGGTTTGCCGTTGAGCGAACCAGTGCAATAACACCAATAGCTGCACGACGAACAGCGTAAGGATCGGAAGAGCCGGTTGGTGGCTCGTTGATAGCAAAGATGCCGCAGATGGTATCAAGCTTGTCAGCAATAGCTACAAAGCGACCAATCTGGCCACTTGGGAGCTCGTCGCCGGCAAAGCGAGGACGATAGTGCTCGCGAATTGCTGCAGCTACATCGCTCTTCTCGCCAGCTGCCTCTGCGTAGTAGCCACCCATGACGCCCTGCTGGCTGGTGAACTCGACAACTGCCTGGCTGACAAGGTCTGCCTTAGCAAGATGAGCGGCGCGAGCAGCAAGTTCAGCCTCTTCCTGACTGGATGTCTCGTCGAGCGCAATCTCTGCAGCAAGAGCCTCCATACGCTGGGTCTTCTGCAGAACCGTGCCAAGCTTCTCCTGGAAGACAACGGTCTCTAGACGCTGAGCAAACTCATCAAGCGTATGCTTCAAGTCCTCCTCAAAGAAGAACTTAGCGTCGTCGAGACGAGCACGAACAACGCGCTCGTTGCCGTCAATGACGCGCTCGGCGCAAGATGGGTCTGCATTAGAAACCACAATAAACTCGCGAGTCAGCTTACCCTCAGCGTCATAGATTGGGAAATAGCGCTGGTTGGAAAGCATGGACTCAGTAATAATCTCTGAAGGAACGTTAAGGAATTCCTCGTCAAAGGTACCCACAAGAACCTGAGGCCACTCAGTTAAGTTAATGACCTCCTCAAAGACCTTCTCTGGCATATCAACGTGAGAGCCCGGACGAGCAGCCTCTACCTCTTTGATACCGGCGAGAATAACGTCTTTTCTCTGCTCCTGAAGCAAAACGCCAGCGTCTTTAAGAACTTGCTCATAGTCAGCTGGACTTGCTACCTCATGGTAACCATGACCAAGAACACGATGGCCCTGGGTGGTGTTTGAGCTAGTTACATCAGCGTACGTAACAGGAACAATCTCAGAACCAAAGAGAGCGCACAGCCAGCGAACAGGACGAACGTAGCGCTCATGGAAAGAACCCCAGCGCTGACTGCGAGGCCAATCAAGTGCAGAAATCCAAGAAGTTGCCAGCTCAGAGAGAATCTTTGTAGCAGGAACTGAAGGAATATTGAGCTCTGCAAAAACATACTCATGACCGTCAGTATCTACACGACGAGTCAATACATCAGCGCTCACGCCGCACTTACGAGCAAATCCCTCAGCAGCCTTGGTTGGATTGCCCTCTGCATCAAAAGCAATCTCTGCCTTAGGACCACGCTTGACCTCGGAAATCTCTTCTGTAGCCTCAGCAACGTCCTTTACATAGGCAGTTAAACGACGAGGTGTCGAGAGGATCTTAACCTCTCCAAATGACAAGCCAGAGTCTTTAAGTCCGGAAACGACAAGCTTATTGAACTGAGCAATAGCTTTCTGCAATGGAGCAGAAGGCATCTCTTCAGAACCAATCTCAAAAAGGAAGTCTCTAACCTCAGCCATTTAAGCCACCTCCTCCTGAGTAGTTGCTGCAGGTGCTTTCTTAGAAGCAACCTCCTCCAAATACGATTCGCAGCATGCCTTAGCAACGGTGCGAACGCGAAGAATATAGTTAGCTCTCTCAACAGCAGAAAGAGCACCACGAGAGTCAAGTAGGTTGAATGCATGGCTGCACTTCATAACGCAGTCATACGCAGGTAGTGGAAGCTTGCGCTCAAGGCAGCTATGGCACTCTGCCTCATACTCGTCGAACTTCTCGCGCATAAGCTCAATGTTGGCTACCTCAAAGTTGTAGGTTGAGAACTCACGCTCGTTCTCCAAAAATACCTGGCCGTACGTCATTGGCGTGCCATCTGGCAGGTAACTCCATACCAGGTCATAGACGGAATCTACACCCTGAGCATACATAGCAATACGCTCAAGACCATAGGTAATCTCAACAGGAACTGGGTCTACCTCAATACCGCCTACCTGCTGGAAGTACGTGAACTGAGTAACCTCCATGCCGTTGAGCCAGACCTCCCAGCCAAGACCCCAAGCACCAAGCGTTGGGCTCTCCCAGTCGTCCTCAACAAAGCGAACGTCGTGGTCTTTTGGATCAAGGCCAATAGCGGCAAGTGAACCAAGATAGAGATCTTGAGAGTCTGCAGGAGATGGCTTGAGCAAGACCTGGAACTGATAGTAATGCTGCAAGCGGTTGGGATTCTCACCATAGCGTCCATCAGCAGGACGACGACAAGGCTGTGGATAGCAGGTACGCCAGGCATCGGGGCCAAGTGAGCGCAGGATAGTTGCGGTGTGGAAGGTACCGGCACCTACCTCAGAGTCATATGGCTGCATGACTGTGCAACCTTTTTCTGCCCAGTAGTGTTCAAGGGTCAAAATCATATCTTGAAACGTAAGTGGTGTTGCGCCCATGATGTTCTTTCTCTCAAATGTCCGACGTAAGTACTATAGCCCGCGAGCATGATCAAAGGGCCAGAAAATAAACATTGCCTTAGAGGTCACGGTAGAAACCGCAACAGCTCCAAAATATCTGGAATCAAGCGAGTTTGTTCTGTTATCCCCCATAACAAAAATATGACCTGCAGGAACAGTATACGGATAATTCTGAATTACGGCACCTGTGCGATCCGCAAGAGAATAGGTTGGCTTGCCTTCAGTATAAGGCTCGTCCATAAGCTGACCGTCAACATACACAGCACCGTCGCGCAAATCTACCGTTTGACCTGCTGTAGCAATGACGCGCTTAACTAAAAGCGTATCGGGATTCTGAGGACTAGTGAAGGTAACCACATCACCTGCTTGTGGAGTACCGCCAAAACGATAGGTAAGCTTCTCTCCTACCAAGCGGTCTCCCAGCTGAATGGTATTGAGCATGGAACCTGTTGGAACCTCATACACCTCAGCAACAAAAGTCCTGATAAAAAATGCCAGCGCAACGGCAACTGCAACAATTACCAGGTATTCAAAAATTTCAAGAACTTTGGAATGTCCACTACTCATCGTCATCACCAGATTGCTGATCAAGTTCTGCTAAATACGCTCTGTCCTTCTCAGTGAGCTGAGCGCTCTCTAAGAGGTCTGGGCGCCACGCACGAGTGCGAGTAAGTGCAGATTGTCGTCTCCAGACTGCTACCGCTCCGTGGTCTCCAGATAGAAGCACAGACGGAACTTCTCGCCCCTCAAAGTTTGCTGGACGCGTGTACTGAGCATACTCAAGAAGGCCATCGTCGGAGAATGACTCATCCTGTGAGCTCATCTCATCGCCAAGCGCACCAGGAAGCAGGCGCACAACCGAGTCAATCACGGTAAGCGCAGGAAGCTCTCCACCCGTCAGCACGTAATCTCCCATAGAAATAACGTCATCTGCCAGCTCATAGACACGCTCGTCCATGCCCTCATAGCGACCACAAACAAACAGAATGCGCTCCTTTTGAGCAAACTCTTGGGCGATAGCTTGAGAATACGGCCTACCAACTGGCGAGAAAAACACCACGTGGGGCTTAGGTTCTGCCTGATCAGAAATCTCACGAACTGCCTCAAAGATGGGAGCCGGCTTCATAAGCATGCCTTGTCCACCACCAAAAGGAGCATCATCTACCGTACGATGCCTATCATGCGTCCAGTCACGCAAGTCATGCGCATAGAACTCAAAAATATTTGCCTTTTGAGCTCTGCCCATAATGGAAGCATTTAAATAGGGCGAGAAGACCTCAGGAAATACTGAGAGCGTTTCTAGACGCATGCTACTCACCTAACCTAAGAAGGCCCTGAGGAATTGAGACGGTAATGGAGCCCTCGGCTGGGGCCTCTTTGATAAATTCATCCACGGCAGGCATCAGCACCTGTCCAAAAGGCCCCTCTATTACCCACACATTTTGTGTAGGTCCAACAAGAACTTCTGTAATTTCACCCAGAAAACCATGTTCTGTATCACGTACTTCTCTACCCACAAGTAGAGAAACATTTACCAGACCAAAGTTTTCTGGAAGACAATCTTCTTCTACCAGAAGCGTTTTACCAATAAGCTCTTCTGCATCAGAGATGGTAGTTACATCTTCAAAAGTGACAAGACTACCTTCTCTATCATCTGACTCAACAGAGACAACTGAGAACTTCCTAGGGCCCTTAAGCGCAGGCGGAACAGGAACAACCGTCATGCCTTCAGCTATAAGAGAAGGAAGGCTGTGAACGGGAACCGTCACAACCTCCCCTCTTTTACCATGCGTTTTAACAATTTGAGCAATTGCTCGCCAGTGTTTACGCAAAATTAGCCTACAACCTCGACATCAACAGAGGTGCCAACACGCTGGCCAAGAGCACGAGCCAAAGTACGAATAGCCTTAATGGTTCTACCCTTGCGGCCGATGACACGCCCAGCGTCTTCCTCAGAGCAAGAAACCTCAATCAAGGCTCCATCCTCGCGATCGGTGACGTCGAGTGCAACAGCATCTTCATTATCGACAAGACCACAGACGATGTACTCAACAAGATCAGCAACCTTGTCAGAGGGCATCTCCTGAATGTCTTGATCGACAGCGTCTACCTCAGTGGGCTCTGTGAATTCAGACACGATTTACTCAGCCTCTGGAGCCTCGGACTCCTCAGCAGCTGCGGCAGCAGCCTCAGCAGCAGCCTCTGCAGCTGCAGCGGCCTTTGCCTGTGCCTTCTTGGAGAGCTTGGTCTTCTTCTCTGCAACTGGAGCACCAGTACGAGCGATCTCAATGAGGTGAGAAACTGCGCTTGTTGGCTGAGCGCCCTTTGCTACCCACTCATCAACCTTCTCGAGGTTGATATCAATCGTCTTAGGGCTAGTCAGTGGGTTATAACGACCGACTTCTTCAATGTAACGACCATCGCGAGGCATACGACCATCAGCGACAACTACGCGATAGTACGGACGCTTCTTGGCACCGTGACGGGCCAGACGAATCTTAACTGCCAATGAAAACTCCTCCATACGAGCGGTGCCTCGGATGTTAGATGGGCTGCACCGCAAAGCCACAAATCGGGTTACAAGTGTACAACAACGCATTAACCTCGAAAAGTATAAATTTGCTCTCTTCAAAAAGTACTCGTAATTTATGTATGAAACACTTGTTCTATTTGTACAAAAAGTATACACTATTTCTATGGAAACATCAAAGGACATATCAGATAAAAACGCACGTAAATCGTGTGATTTTGAGTGGCATGGTAAAGCCATTGGGCTTCTTGACCTTGATGCGTTCTTTGCGTCTGTAGAACAACTTGATCATCCTGAGTGGCGCGGAAAACCAGTAATTGTTGGAGGCTCACCCCACAAACGAGGCGTTGTTTCAACCGCCTCTTATGAAGCAAGGAAGTTTGGCGTTCATTCTGCCATGCCTTCAGCTACTGCAGTAAGGCTCTGTCCGCAAGCAATTTGGACCCCAGGACGCTATGACAGATACTCTGAAATGAGTGCTCTTGTTATGGGTTTTCTCAAAGATGAGACTCCCCTTGTTGAACAGGTTTCTATTGATGAGGCATTTTTTGACATAACTCCAGGCAGATTCTCTAAAGAAAATCCTTTGGATATCTGTAAGCGCATACAAAAGAAAGTTGCTGCGCTAGGCGTTACCTGTTCCATTGGCCTGGGAACAAACAAGACAATTGCTAAGATTGCCTCTGAGCAAGAAAAGCCTCGCGGTCTTACTGCGGTGTTTCCTGGCACAGAAGGCCGCTTTCTAGCACCTCTGCCTATTGAGGCCATGAGCGGTATTGGTCCTGCCATGGCAAAGGTGCTTCATCAACAAGGAATCAGAACGCTTGGAGAGCTTTCAAGAGTAGATGCAACGTACCTAACTTCTCTTATTGGCAATACAGCTTCAAAGATGATTTTGCGCGCGCAAGGAAAAGAAGTCTCAGAAGTTCATGAAGCTGCCCAGCCTCGTGACGTTAAGTCTGTTTCTAACGAGAGAACCTTTGAAGCTGATTTGTTTGATAAACAAGAAATCGTAGAAGCTATTAGGCACATTGCTGGCGTTGTAGGAAGACGTCTTCGCCGAAAGCGGCTCCAAGGATATACCGTAACCCTCAAAGTAAAAGCCTCTGCAACAGAGTCTCATACAGCTCAAAAAAGGATGCCCACACCAACTGATGATGAGCACCTCTTTGCAGAGATTGCCGTTGGTCTTCTTTCAACCATTTGGAAAGAAGGTCAGCCAGTAAGACTGCTTGGAGTTGGCATTAGCTCATTTACAGATGAGGAGCATGCCAAACCAGTGCAAGAGTCACTTTTTGACCAATATGAAGTTACATTTGACGCCACAGCCCCTAGGCCTACAACAAAAAAGAAACCTCGGAGTGACTTACGTCATCTCTCCGAGGTAACCGATAAACTCAAAGATAAATTTGGTGCTGATGCTGTGCAGTATGGTAGAGATCTTCGCTTTGAGCATCGCGTCTCAGACACTATGCCTACAGGCAAAAACGAACAAATCTAGTACACCAAAACTACTCAGTAGGATCAGCAGATTCTGGAAGATTGTCTACCAGGTCATCCTCAGAAAGCTCAAAAGCTGGAGCCAAAGCATCCTCTGGAAGATCGGCATAAGGAATCTCAGAAGTCATAGCACCCTCAATATCTAGCTCTACACGAGGAGCGTCCGCCCAAAGTCGCTCAAGACGATAGTAGGACCTTACCTCAGGCTGGAATACGTGAACAACAACTGAGCCGTAATCAATAAGAATCCAATTGAGACCGTCGCGACCCTCAGTAGAAATTGGACGAATGCCGCAGTTTGCCGTGACCTTCTCGCGAACTTCATCAACAATAGCGTCAGCCAAACGAGCATTTCCACCAGTGCAGATAACAAAGTAATCGCAAACATCACTGAGACCAGTTAAATCTAGTACCAGAATATCTTCAGCTTTCTTTTGATCTGCAGCAATTGCAGCAGTCTTTGCAAGCTCAAGTGAAGTTACAGCCATGAATTTCTCCGTTTTCTCATGTAGCCAGGCTACTTAGATGTCTTCTCAATCATCTCATTGTATAGGGCAATTGAGTTTGGATACAAATAACTCCTTGATGAAATCACATACATCATAACGCTACAAAACGCCGTCTCATAAAGCTCATCGAGAGAACCGCCACGTAAATATACGCTTCTTGCTTCTTCGACCGATGTATAGTTTGGACGCAGAGGCTCAATAAGATCAGCTACATACAAGATTTTGTCTAGCTTACTCATCTGACGGTCACCCGCAGTGTGCTTCTGAATGGCGCTGAGAATCTGCTCAGAAAGCCAAGGATAGATGGCTGGTAGCGTTTTTGCGGCGAGAGGACCATGTAAGAGCCCAACAATTTTCTGATAAGGAGCTTCTGTCTGGATACGAAAGCGCTCTGCCAGTTCAATGGTTTCTGCATCAGGAAGAAGTTTCTCCCAATCATGCAAAATACCTGCAACACGAGCGCTCAACATATCTGCACCATAAGTCTGCGCAAGCGTTTCTGCACAATGTCCCACAGAGATAGAATGCGCAAAACGCTTAGGGTTCTTGTGATACATATGACTCTTCAAATCAGACTCAAGCTGATCAATAAGCGCCTGTTGTTCTGCGGTGTAGACAATATCTTTTGCTATAAGTGTTCTTTCCATTATGTCCTACAAATTATTGAGTCAAACCTGATCTCCACCTGTTTGACACTGCCCTGATACGAGCGTATGTCAATCTGAGCAGCGGGTCGCTTTAGCTTGACCACTTAATTGAGTGGCGTTGTGTCGGCGCCATAAAGCCCATGCTTGTGAATGTAACCTGTTACAGAATCGGGAGTTAGATATCTGAGGCTCTGACCATTTTGAACTCTACTACGCAAGTAGCTTGATGAGATTGCTAGTGCGGGAACCTCAAGATAGGTTACCTTGAAGTCATAAGGTGAGTCTGCAATAACCTTTTGAGCACGACTCAGCTCATAACCAGGACGCGTTGCAGCAACAAAGTGAGCAAGCTCAGCTACGGTCTGTGCATCTTTCCAGGTGACAATATCAGCAATTGCATCTGCACCAGTAATAAAGAAAAATTCAACGTTAGAGGGATATACCTTACGCAATCTTCTGAGCGTATCAGCGGTGTAGGTGATGCCCTCATAATCCACCTCAAAACGAGAAGCAACAAAATGAGGATTATCTGAGGTTGCCAGAAGCGTCATTGAGTAACGGTCTTCTCCCCTGGTAACTCCCTTATTTTGTTTGAACGCAGGGCGACCAGCAGGCATAAAGACAACCACATCAAGATCAAGGTCATCATATGCCTGCTCAGCGGCTACCAAGTGACCGTTATGAATGGGGTCAAAGGTTCCACCCATGATTCCCAGACGATAGGTGCGGTTTTTATCCTGTCCCAAACGAGGCAGGCCAGGGTGCATGTTATTTAAGACGTCGGCTGCCATACTCTACTCAGTTTCTGAAGAAGCCTCAGCTACATGAGACGGATCAGATGGAATCTCTTCAAACTCAACATCTTCAAATTGCTGGTCTGAGGCGTCCTCATCAGGAATCTCTATACCATCTATATTTGGTTTATTTGGATCCTCATAGGTAAAGGTGAGCTCAAGAATGCGAATCTCATCGCCGTCAACTGCACCAGCCTTTGCCAGCTGTACTTCAAGACCCATACGATCAAGACGACGCTGTAGATATGCCACAGCCTCATCATTGTCCCAATCGGTCTGAATAACCATGCGCTCAATTTGGCCGCCAGAGACACGCCACGCATGACGCTCTTCTCGCTCAATGCGAAGTTTGTTGTCACGACGAAGACGCTGATGCTCCCAAGCCTCACTGCGGTCAACCGTTGGCGTAGTAATGGCAATTTCTTTACGGAGCTCTGCCACTTCTGCAGCACAGGTAGTAACAAAGTCATCAAGATTTAAACCAGTTACGGTAGAGATAGCAAAGAAAGTCCTACCATCAGCTTCTGCAGCCTTTCTGAGAGCCTCAATAGCATCTTCTGTACCAGGTATATCGCATTTATTTGCTACTACAATCTGAGGGCGGTCAGCCAGCTTTGAAGCGTACGCTTTA
>CALHQT010000145.1:0-11826 GCA_938038135.1 uncultured Atopobium sp. | reverse complement strand
AGCCTCCTATTTCTTATGTCCAAGAAATGGGAGGCAGTTCAAAACGAGAGGGGTAAATATTACTTAATTCCAGCGATGTATCCATCATCATTGGTTGTGACTGTAATGTCGCCTGTGAGAAGCTTTCCATCTTTGTCGAAGGCGCAGATATTATCTGCTCCAACTCCATAAAGACAATCTTCAGTTCTTGACCCGTCAGAGCGTAGGTAGAACCAGTCACCGTCAAGCTTAAGCCAGCCAGTAATCATACGGCCAGTCTCATCGAGGTAGTACTTCTTACCGTTGTGCTCAGCCCAGCCCATGGCCATACGACCGTCAGAACCTAACAAGTACCAGCTTCCGTTGTACTCAAGCCACTTATCAGCTTCGAGAGCTCCACTGTCATCGAAGTGCCACCAACACTTCTCAGATCCTTCCCAAGAAGCATGGACCCAGCCTGTGAGCATCCACACACACACACACACACACACACACACACCCCCTCTAGCTTTGAATTCTCACCATGTTTCCACTTCCTGCTGTGCAGCAGTACCACCAAGAACCTTTGCCGTCGGTATGCCAGCCAACTTCAGAAGTCGAGCGGGCACCAGTCATTACCTCGTACCAGTAACATACACGCTCCATATAGTGAGCGTTCTGAGAGCCAGCAAGCTCGCCAGGGCAAGCGGTTGCAGCAATCTGATTATGCGGTCGAACATTACCACCCCAGCGAGGGTAACCAAGTCCATACTTAATAAGCAACGCCGCAACAAGATGCGCTCCACTTTCCTGAGTGGTCTCTGAAACCGTCCATGGGTTCGCATTATCGTTGGCGTGTTCGATGGAAATACTGCGCTGGTTTTCTTCCCAGCGTCCTACAGCATAAGCCGTGTCACTCTCATAGACATGTTGAGCAATTGCTCCTCCATTATCTACCGAGTAATGTGCACTAACGAAGCCATTTGCTGACCACATTGCAGCAATGCTATAAGGTGAAGAGCCAACAGAAGCCTCATGATGGACAGCAATGTACTCAACCTTATGCCCTCCACGCCCTGCAGTATATGAAGTCGTAGGCGCCCATACGTCAGCGGTAATTTCACCTGAAAAATCAGCCATTAGTGCTCTCCCCCGTCTAAAGGGCTCACGCTTGGTTTGTCGTAAGTCATTGCGCGTGCTGAGTCGCTAATACCCTTCGTGGTTGGGTCAATCGTGACGCCAATAGCACCAAGGACAGCCACAACCACAGTACCAATCAAGTAAGGATTGCTAATAAACTTCACAAACACATCGGCAAGGCTGCCCCAAGTCGTGAGGTCTGAGTATGCCAGTCCAAGATATGCCAGGATTGGGCTCATGACGATGCCAACCATTCCAAGCCACCAAGCGGGATTGTGTAGACGTACTTTCCAGTTAATCATGTCTGATCTCCTTATTTCTCAAGTCTAGTGATGCGTGAGTCTAAATTTCTCACGTCGGTTTTGACCTCTGCGAGGTCGGTTGCTGCTTTTTTTGAGACTTCGTCCGCCCTTCGAGCAACGATTCCAACCACAGAAAGCTCAGCTGTGTGCTGTGTGAGCGTAGCAGTCAAGTCAGAAAGTGATTGCTGGTACTTACTCAGCTGTTCATTCATGACTTGTTGGCGCGTCTCTAAGCGTGTCAGGGTATTAGTTATGCTGCCCTTCCAAGCGTCTTCTTTCTCTTTGTCCTCTCTACTAGCACGTTGCCAGTTTGAGATGGCAATAAGACCACCCAGGAACGCTCCAGCGATAGAGATAAAGAAAGACACCATCTCAGCTGTGATGTTCATGCTGACCACCTAGTGCCTTACCGTAAATGTGAGGGATCCATAACGCCATGCGTTAGAGACTTTCCCGCCTTGGTCTTGAAGGTAAATGTTGCCGTCAGGTCTCGCTGAGATAGCCGTAAGAACATCTGCATGTCCAGGACAAATACCAGGCATATATACGATTGACTCATTACCGTCTGAAACTGAGCCATACTTTTCATGATCTACTAGAGGCGGTCTTGCTCCTTCAGGAATGGTGAAGGGGCATCTGACTGCGTCATAAGCGATGTTGGTAGCAATCCAACCTCTTACCTTGATAGTCACGGAATTACCGGTACGATATATATGCCAGTAATTCTTATAACTTCCCTGATCTTGCAAAATCACCGTCTCAAAATCGCCGTTATCATCTTGATAGAGCGTATTAGCAAACATAAAGAGCTGCTCTGGCTTAGATGCGACAACGCCGTTAAGCTTTACACGATAGAGCGGGAAGTAGTCTTGAGCGTCACCATTTAAGACGTTACCCGCTGGTACTAATGGGTCCTCAGCTTTGCCAGATGTAGGTACACCACGTAGAACCTCAAGCTTTGCCGACTCAATTCCCTGCGCGTTACGCTCATATTTAAGGCAGATAAAGTCGTTACGATTCTGTCCTTGAGTTCCAGAAGTGATTGTGACCTGCTCTGGTGCGGTTACACTCACTTGTCTACCATGCAGAGAGGCGTCACCGGTTGCAATAGTGACTCGATTGGCGCTCTCTTGTGTGGCTGCTAGACGCTTACCAACCGCGAGAACGACGCTCTTTTCGCCAAAAATACCAGCGTGCAAACGTCCTTTATCAGCACCGGTAATGTGAGGTGCTTGACCCTGTCCATCGACGCATGTAACCGCCATATTAATTCACCTTGCTTTCAAACTCTTTGAATGAAGCATCATGTTTTGCAAGAAGCTCTAGATATGCTTTGTAGCAGCTCTCGCAATAAGTGCGATTCTCCTCTCCTCGCTGTGACTGACGCTTAATGTCATGCCATTGAGCGAGCGAGTATGTATTGCTTGGAGTAACAAACTCGGACTTACCGCATCTGTCACATGTATATCTGGAGCCTTGTTCTTTAGCCATTACGCCGTCCTTTCCCACTTAAAACCGTCAAGTGACGGCAGGCGTTTCCATGTACCGCCGAGGCTCGATGGATTAAATGATTTAGTTGTTTCATAGATTGAACCGATTGGATGAGCTGCCAGAAAGCCTCCGCCTTGGTTGACTCCCCCACTAATTTGAAGGGTCACCATTGATTGAGCGATTGAAGTAATACGTCCGAATTCGTCAACCGTAAGACGCGGAATCGCAAAATTGGCATTATTGCCAGCCACAATTGATTCTGAAAGGCCGTATGAACCAGCCTCTGCACCAGAGCTTTGAAGGCTTAAAGTGACGTTGGAACCCGTCTGGGAAACTGCAAGTGGTCCTGTTGAGGATACATTCTTGACGCTTGAGTTTGCTGAAACTAACGCATTGTTGCCAATGTCTTTTGCCTCATGTGCCTGACCTTGAGCTGCAATTGCAGCAGACTGTGCAGCTGCAATATGAGTCTCAATATCAGCAACCTTCTCATCCGACATGACCGCTGATATTCGATTGCCGACAATCCGAATGCCCGTGCCGGCTACATATGTAGTTCCAGCACCTTGAGACGCTCCAGAAGACTCAAATGAAACGCCATGTGAGCCTCGAGTCTGGTTTGGTGAAGTCACTTCATAACTTACACTCATTACTCCGCTTGCGACTTTTACTATCTTCTTGCCAATAGTCGCTTGAGTCCGTCTTCCTGTGTCTTGATTTTCGGCTACAACAACATCATCGATGTATAGATTCAAACCGTCATGGACTGTAACGTCTACAGAAGACTGAGCTTGAAGCTCTTTGAGCTTCTTTGTTCCCTCTTTTTCAAGCTCCGCATCCTCGATATTGTTGTAGTCATAGAGCATTGCTACTTCATCTTGGCCAAACAAACTTTGCGTCTTTGAAATACGTCCCGCACGATCTGCATAGAGGTGAATAACCGTACGACTTGCAAGCTCACCTTTACCAGCACAGATTAAGTGGTTTACAGGATGATATGACGTCTTAGACTTGTAATCCAGGGCATCAGAATCAAGTCTATTATCCGTGAGAGGCTCTAGCCAAATAAGTGTCTTACCATCAGCGCGTTGAATTCTAAGACGTGAGCCCGCAGCATTTGCAATGTGTCTTAATGCTGTGTAAGCGTCGCAAAAACGAGGTAGCTGGCACTTAATAATTGTCTCAGACTGTCCCGTTTTAGCCTCAAATACTGTTGCAAGATCTGCTGCAGTAACAATGCTCTCGATGGCTGTTTGAGCCTTATCTGAGATATTGATGTAATCAGTACTCGGGACCAAGATTTTTGAAGCGAGCATACCGTGCCAGGTACGCCCGCTCCATGTAGTCGTAGACACACCGCCGTCAAGCGAGTCTGAAGCTGTGTCGATGATGCCACCATATTCTGTTCCATCGATAGATACTAGATATCCATCTTTGACTGGAATCGACGGGGCAAATACTTCAAAAGTATTTCCCGTATCTCCAAAAGAAAGGTCGAGCACATAGTCCTCTGTGCCGGCAATATCTTCACCGTCAGCCCTTGACACCGTTAAGATGTCCATGGAAGACCTCCTCTTGTTTCCCACCATTCAATATCAAAGCCAAATGTGCCGTCCCATGAGACGCTCTGAAAGCCTTGTTTCAGTGGTTCAAAGCAATAGTTACCACTGCCCTTTCCGCTGCCACGGCTACCAACATCGAAGCGGTCTGACACATCCCCAAGTTCAGTAACAAGTGTGATTGTCTTGCGAGTACGAGTGCCATCTACAACAAGACGACCTCCACTTGGGACCGTCACTAAAAATGAATAAGTGTTATCACCAATCACAATTCGTGGCTGGAGAGCTGTCCCGTAAATGGTGAACTTTACTGGACATTCTGAGGATGACCGAACTTCAAGCTGGTTTGGTGGTCTTGTAATACCAAGGTTGTATGGAGCATTAGTCGGTAAATTAAGCCAATCACTCTGTACATCATCGTGAGTCACGCTAAAGCTTTTAATGTGGCTTTTGTGCCATGACCCTTCTAACAAAATAACTGTAAGAGCAACTGTTGCCTGATCATGAAAGACCGATTGAACCTCACTTTTAGACACATACACATCTTGTGACCACTCATTGTTATAGACCAGCGCTCCTGGCTTTTGATTATTGAAATCAAATTCAAATTCCTTGGCCATTGATTCTGCCAGTTCAGAACCCTCAATGAAGAGATCTAACGTGACTTCTTGAGCATTAGAGGAAATGCCAGAAATAGAACGCGCTCCTAGCGTGTATCCAGGCTTGTAACCTCTAAGAGATGTGCCAGTACCAATTGAGGCTTCTGGCACATCAAGCTCAAAGCTATTACCGCGGGAAGAAACGTATTTGAGTTTACGCATTCGTCTTCACCGCCTTCTGAACCGCTCGAGCAAAATCACGGTCTCCAATATTGTTAGAGTTCTCATCAATAACCTGTCCGAGCTCACCGTTACGCATGAAGTCATAGATATCTGCAAGCGTGGTTGCATTTGCGCGTTGCTGTCTTGAATCAAGCTCAAAAGCGGCACGATAAATACCGTTTGCATTAGCGTCAGCAACCGCTGAGAAGCTCAGAGGACGAGCATTACTAAAGACGTCATGTACGCTTGACAGAGCACTCATTGCCTCTGTTTCAGCAAGTGCGGAACTTCCCTTAATCCCCTTTGCGAAGTCTCTCATGAGAGCACGGCCAGAATACGTCGTGTAGCCATGACCTGAGAATGGTCCTTTCTTTGCAGGTGAGAATGGGAATAGCTTACGCACCGCACCGAGCGCGTCTGATGCTGCGCTTGTTACTGCATTTACAGCATTTCTGATGCCTTTGGCGAAGCCATCTAAGAGCGCTTTACCAGAATTAACAAGCCAATCGCCCGCATTAGAAAAGAAACTTTTAATCTTATCTGGAACGCTCTTCACAAAATCAACTGCTGCATTTAGGCCATCTGTAACCCCACGGAGAAATCCGTCGGCGGCCTCTGATGCTTTTGCCGCCATGTCGACTGCCCAAAGAGCAATGTTTACCAAAAGCGTTGCAAGGGCAGTTTGAACTTGTTCTGGAATCGTCGATACAAATAAGACGAACTGAGCAAATGCGCTTGGTAGGTCGACAGTAAAGAAGTTGACAACGTTCTGAACAAATTCAGAGCCAATCTGAACCGCCAGCTGAGCAAGTTGAGCGCCTAGTCCAAACAGAAATACAACTGCAAAAGTAAGCGCGTAAAGAACCATTGATGGTAGCTCTTGGATGAATTGTCCTACCGCTGCGGGAATCCCTTGAACAAATTGGACGAATTGAGTGAAAGCTGTTGGCAATGTTGTTGTAAAGAAACCAACTATGGAATCTACTGCACCACTAATAGCCGAGCAAATAGAGTCCCAAATACCAATTACAGCATTTCTAAAATCTTCATTAGTATTCCAGAGCCATGTAAAAACAGCCCCGAGAGCAACTACCGCAACTGCAATCCAGCCAATAACAGGGATAGATCCTACGAGGGCTAGAAGGCTTGTTCCAACGCCACTAATGGCCGTTGAAATCGTTCCGAAGACACTCGCAAGTGCCCCACCCTCACCAACAAGCTCACCAAAAACAGAAAGCGTTGATAGGACGCCTTCTCCACCCTTGATAGCATCAAAGGCCAAAGAAGCGGCACTTTTTAGAAGTCCAAAGTCATCTGCTATTGAACGTACGGCTTTGATTGTTTCGTAAGCAATCAGGGCGGTTGCTACGGCAACAATGACGGGTGCAACAACCGCGAGGTTATCTCTCAAACCTTGGACTGCATCACGTGCGAGCTCTATAGCAGACTTAACGCCATCGACAGCAGATTTAAGCAAATCTGCCGCGCTGCGGGATGTATCCTCTGAGCTATCTAAACCAGTAAACGTTGTTATGAGGTCGCCAATAAGCCCGATAGTACTATCGAATACGTCTTTTAGCGCATTTAAAGCATCACCAAATGACGTGATTGCTCCGTTATTTTGAAGCTGATCCATGAAGGAGCCCACAGTGGAAATAACGGGGTCAAGATACGTGATAACTGTATCGGCTATACCAGAAAAACTGCTAGAGAAATCGTTGATTGCACCTGCAATATTTGCTTGGCCAATATGATCAATAATCTTAGCAACAGCCTTATTAATGCGGTTTTGGACATTGGTCCAAGCGGTACCAATTGACTCCGTTGAGATACGTGCCTGCTCCGCAAATGATGCATAGCCAGGAAGACCCTCACTATTGAGGCTTACAATTGCAGCGTTGAATTGGTCAAATGTAATTGCACCGCTTTGCATAGCCTTATACAGGTCTGCTTGGTTTGCATTAGCTCCGAGTAGGGCTTTAGCAATCTGATTCAGCTGGCCTGGCATGGCTTGCGCAAGAATCTTCCACGACTGCATGTCAACTCTGCCAGTTGAAAGCATCTGAGAATACTGCTCAAAAGCAGAATTCATTATCTCTTGGCTCTTGCCACCAGCCAAAAGTGCGTTATTAAATGCCAGAGCAACATCTGTTGCTGTGGCAAGTGAACCAGACACAGGTGCAATCTTCTGGACGGAGCCAACAATGGCGTCAAGCGATGTTGGAAGACCGTCAATGCCAGACGAAAGCCGTTCAATAGTCGCACGCGCGTCGTCTGCAGAATAGCCAACAGACTGCATAATCTTAGGGAAGTTTGCAATCGTATCGACGCGGTTGACCGCAGAGGCAATTGAGCCAGAAATAGCATCTAAGGCGCGGGATGTAACGCTCGACACAATTCCCATAATGGCGCCGGTTGTGGCGCCAAAGCCGCTTGCGTAGTTTTGAGCGGCCTGTCGTCCAGCGTTTGTGTGGACAGACACCGCTGATTTATATCCACTCCCCAGTGCTCGCTTTACATTAGCACCAAGATTGTCGAATTTAGGAGTAAGAAGGACGGAACCTCTTACTACTGTTCCAGCCACTATTCATCTCCTAGCGTTCTCTAAAAAGAAGCTCCTCAACGCGGTCCTGTGAAACGTTAAGAAGCTTCTTTTTACTTTGTTCTTGTTTCAGTTCTGGACGCTTGACGGCGTCAGGCTTTCTGCCTTTACCTCCTGCTTGTTCGTATCGAAGATACGAAAGGTTATCAACCGCCAGTGCAAGCAAATAGTCGCTATTGGACCAATCATTTCTGGGGTCAACATTGCACACTGTTCTTGAGCCATGAGGGAGGTTTATCATCAAATAAAACAGACGCTCAAACTCACAAGAGTCGATGAGCGTCTGTAGATTTACTTGGTAATACTGCTGAAAGTCTGCTTCCAGCTTGCCCCTTTTTGTGTCATCACACAGAATCGGAGCAAGCGGAATTAGTTTTTTGCGTCAAGTTTTTCCAGAAGAGCGGACTCAATGCGCATGATCTCTTCAGCGTCGTCATATCCGAGCTTGGCGGTTACGATTTCCACAACATGATTGTCACAATCGCCACCAAAAAGATAGTCGTAGAGAGCAAGTACAGGAGAAAGTGCTTCTGGGCTATTTTGCTCTGCATCACTAACACGAGCCATGCGACGCATAAACTCACGAGACTTAGTACGACGCATATCAACGACATACTCTTCACCCTCGAATTCAATTACGCGCTCATATGGAGCGTGCTTAGGCTTATCCTGTACAAAGTCAAGATAATCGTGCTCCAACTTTGCACGTGAATTTTCTTTCTCCGCTGCGAGCTCTCGAAGCTGCTTCGCTGACATGTTGGAAATATCCATATTGAGTCCTCTCAAAACTTAATTAATGTACAACGCCAGGAGTCGCGCTTGCTTTTGTGGTGTCGTAGAAGACATCACGGTAAGTATCACCGTCAAAGACCTCGGCTGGCATACACTTAATGGTTGGGGTATAGCCAAGGAAGTCAGAGCTGTTCTGCTTTACGGTATCGCGCTCAAAAATGCGTCCAACAGGGATAATAGAGCGCTTAACCGTTGTCTCATTAATGACCGCGTCAAAAATGTAGACGCGAGGCGCGGTAAAGCGTGGGTTGTGGCGAACGGTAATAGAACCGTCTGTCTCAACCTTGACGTTATCGTCTCCATAAATGACCTTCAAAATAGTCTCAGCAGACTCAAGGAATGTCACCTTTGCAGACTCTGAGTACTTAGAGATTGAGGAACTAATGGCATTTCCTCCCCAGTCGTTCTTATCCTCTGCAGAGAGATCAACAGAAAACTCAACGCCATCCTCAGAGATATATCCAAGTGACTTAATCTTGCCAGGATTTGCGGTCATCAGATCCTTGATGGTCTTCTTAACATCAAGAAGAGTCTTAATGTCAACGCTTGGGTCAACGACTGCGGCATATCCGCCAGGACGGCCCTTTGCTGCTCCAACGGAATTTGCATTGTAAATAGCATCAGCCATGATTACTCCTTACAGACGTGTAGTGATATACACATCTAATTGATATCGATATTTCTTTGAATCCGGGTCTGGGAAGTCGTAGATACTTTGAACTTCAACCTTGATGACCTTATCAAGCTCTTGCCAGCACTCAAGCAATAGCAACCTTAAAGCTAAAGCCAACTTATAAGCTGCTTCATCTGTAGTACTCCAAGCCTGTACAGCGAGATTAGCCGTATCCCAGCCAATTGTAGAGCTGCCACCAGTTCGAGTAACGGTAATAAATTCTTTTGGTTCGCGGGTGGGAACTCGTGTTGAAGCTGGGATATTTAGCTTCCGAGGAATGTACTTAGTAAGCTCTGAAAGAATGTCATAACTCATCCATTACATCCTTTCTTGAGAATATTAAGCTTTGCGTTAGCACGTCCAGCCCATATACCGTTCTCTGCTCCAGAGCAATACACAAGGCCAGCTGCGGTGTACTCGCGATTAACCCATTTGGCGTCAAATCGAGCACCATGTTTGAGGTATTTTTCTGGCAGTAAAGAATTGCATTTTGCTGCACAAATCTGAGCCGCCTCACGGCACATATCAGCTACAGGAGCGGTATGAAGTACCTCACGAATACCAGCAAAATCAGGTTTAAGCCCTGTGACGACAAAATCATTACCCATCGACAACCACCGCCTCGACTTCCCTGTCCCAATCGAGTGGCGTTAGACTGTCGAGATAGGGTTGCGGGTCACCAACGACTGCAAACCTTATGCCATCAAACTCAATAAAAGTTCCCCTTAGACTTCGCTTATAAGTCTTTGGAAAGTGAAACACCATGTCTATGCGGTCGCCGTTTGGGCGCACCGCAGACAAATCAGATGTCGCAACTGGAGCTGGTAAGACATTGTCAACAAGCTCATAAGACTCTACTCCAGAGGTCTCATTGCCATGATCGTCTAGGACAGTAGTTACTCTAACCACTTCTACCCGAACGCCCCTAATTGCTGCCATCATTCACCTCGTGGTCTTGCTTAAACATTGGCTGAATTGAGCCAATTCTGATACCACTCAAGCCGAGTCGAGTGCGCTCAGAGCGCGTTACATACAAATCAGCTGTTGGATTTGCAAAAGTCAATGTCGACTCATAAGGGCCGGCATGCTGACTGTACTGAGAAGCACCCTCAAAACCAGCAGGAACATTCACAGCACGAGCAACAATCGCACAAGTAACGGCGCAAGCATTTTCATCAAATCGAAGATTCAAGCCTTCTTTGTAAGCCGTTTGATGATATGCAATGAAATTAGAGCGCAAGAGGGCTGAGGCATCTTGCAAAAGCACCTCAACCCTCTCTGGAGCACCAGACCCATAACGTTTCTCATAGTCGGCCTTTGTGGCAAAGCTTCTTGTCTCTGCCATATAAGCCTCCTATTAAGCGGCAGTACCGTTTGCAAGGCGGACAAACTGTGCCTTATCACGAGCGACAAAGCCGAACATAAAGGTGCACTTAAGAGCAAACATATCACGCTGATAGAGGTTCATAGTAGTTCCGCCAGCGTTAATAGTTGCCTGGTCAGCCATAGAGACAGTGATGTCCTTTACAAGACCAAAGCGTGCGCCAGTCCAGTCGCCACCAACGCCAACAAGCTCTGGTGTCTTAGAGGCAACCTTTGCCTGATAAGCTGCACGGGAGAAGAGGGATGGAATAGCAAGAACAGAAGAGCCGCCGTCTTTACCCTCAACTGCTGGGTTAGTGATAAAGAGTGGACGCTGCTGGCTATCCTTAGCCTTAAGAAGCAGTGTTCGTGCCTTTGGAGAGAGGACCCAACCGTTAAGGTCACCGTTAGCGTTAGAGACCTTCTCAAGTGCGTCAACAAAGCCGTCATAAGGCTTAGCAGAAAGGTCTACAGACTCAGCATCTGCAAGAGTATCAAAGCCAGTGCCAGGAGCAGTGCCATACATGATGGTAGAGTCAACCTTGCGACCAATGGCGCCTGGAAGACGATTCTGAAGCTCGGCAAAGATAGCCTCATAGTTATCCTTGAACTCGTTAGAGAAGAGCTCAATAACAGTGAGCTTATAAGGCTTCATTTCCTTTACGCCAAGAGAGGTGTTAGATACCTTAGCCTCTTCACCCTCAGCGGTAAAAGAAGCCTCTGGGTCACCCGTTACAACTGGGATAGTCATGCCGCGGCCAGGAAGCTCAATTGGAGTTGCGAGCTGCATAATTGCAGACTGGTCTTGGACGTTTGCAAAGATCTCGTCGGAGAGGTCTTTTGGAAGTGTTGCAGAAGTTGTCAAAATACCGGTTGCCATACTTAAATCCTTTCAATTAGTTGAATGTTTCGGCCATGAATTGACCAAATTTTTGTGCTGGAGTCTCTCCAGCCTGTGTAGAAATGCCTGATTCTGGAATGATTGGAGCAGAAGGCTTTTTGGCGAACGCCGCTACGGCTTCTGCAAACGTCTTCATGCTCTCTTCATCTGCGCCCTGAATGAGGTCCTCTGGTACCCCTGTGTCTTTAGCGACTTGCTTGCGCATCTGCTGCAATTTAGCGTTCT
>CALHQT010000144.1:0-6653 GCA_938038135.1 uncultured Atopobium sp. | reverse complement strand
GGGTTGGAAGTGCCCTTGGGAAGTCTACCATCACCAAACGTTGCACTTGCTTTGACAATTCAAGGTGCAAAAAAGTGAAGAACTCGCTGATGACGAGAACGCCAATATGTAGTTCCCACAATACCCTGGTCATGTTCCTTCTTTACTTTATCCGCAAGATTGGAACAAATTACCACGTAAACTATAGTATTAAGTTGAACAAAGGGATCAAGAATAATCAACTCTCCTCTACCCCAGGCCCATAAAATTCCTACCAGAATAATCAAGCCAATCAGATAGCAAAGAAATCTATATGGTTCAACTTTTGATGAGTCTTTGGCAGCACGTAATCCAAATATTGAGGTGACAACTTGCAACATACCAATAAGAAGCACAAATACATAGCCCAGAAGTACGTTATTGCTAAACGTAAAATACACGCCACTAAACTCAAGCTGCTCTAAAGGAACCGCAGGTTGTAAGCCTGTAATAGTAGCAAAAAGAGACGCTAATGTTGTCAAAACATCTGCCGCGCCCAAGATAATCAATACAATTGAAACGATACGTAAGATATGTTGAGCAGGGGTTCTAGGAACAGTAGCCTTAACTCGATCAGACGCAGGACGCTCCAATGGCTCATCTTCACCAACCACAAGGATTTTCTCGGCACGTTCTGCTACTTCAGAAACGTTTTCTGCCAGCTCAGATGATGCCTCGGTGACCTTTTTAGAAAGCTCGCCTACTCTTGAGTTTTCAGCCAGCTTGGTTAGCTCAACGCCGATATCTTTCTTCTGTTCCGTTGGCACAACAAATCCTCACACTTGTCCAAAATGTTCAAATAAATCATAGCATTAGCTACTTTGCTGTGTTAGTATTTGCAACTGTCCGTGTACCTGCAAGTATGTAAGGAGGCTTGTTCGATGCTTTTTTAATCTTCTCGTGAGCGTGTCACATGTCCACACCACGAGTCTGTCTGACATGTTCCACCACTAATCGAGGAGAAGTATGGAATCGAATAAGCTTTTTGCGGAAACACCACCATTTAAATTATTTATACGAGCAGCCCTCCCGGGTGCTATTGCCATGCTTGCGTCGATGCTTTACGACACTGCAGATGGAATCCTTGTTGGACGCTATCTGGGTCAGGAGTCCTTTGGCGCGGTAACCATTGCCATTCCACTGGTTATTCTCTGCTTTGCTGTTGCCGACCTTATTGGCGTTGGAGCCTCTGCGGTCATTGCCGTTGAGCACGGCAAGAAAAATCACCAGACAGCCAATAACATCTTTACCATTGCTTTTATCATGCTCGTTACCACTGGTGTTATCAGCGGCATTTTCTTCTACTTTTTTGCGCCAAACGTTCTGGCACTAATGGGTGCTCAAGGAAAGATTGCCGAACAAGGAGCCATCTACCTGCGCGTATGGACTCTTTTCTTACCAGTTATGTGTATCTCATACGCCGTTGATAACTTCCTTAAGATTTGCGGAAAAATTAGGCGTTCTACCAGCATTGCCTTTATCTCTGCAATTTTGGGAACCGTACTTGAATACTACTTCCTGGGAGTTTTGGGATTATCTGTTGAGTATGCAGCACTGGGTTACTGCATCTCTATTACCTTCTCGTCCCTTTACGGTGTATGGCCCTTTATTGGCAACAAGCAGATTCTCAAATTTGTGAAGCCTCACTTTAATTGGACGCACATAAAAGAAATCTTTGTAAACGGCTTCCCTATCTTTATGCAGAACATCTCAAGCAGGATTTATTCGCTGTTGATGAACGCTGCCCTGCTGAGCCTCGGCGGAGATATTGCCATTGCTTCTTATGGCGTGCTTCTCTACTCTGGTGGCCTCATCCAGCCGCTCATTTATGGACAGGCTGACGCCATGCAACCAGCTATTGGTTATAACTGGGGTGCAAAGAAAAAAGATCGAGTGCTTGCTATCGAGAAATACATCTTCTCCACAGGCATCATTATTGGCATCTTTGCCTTCTGCGTCTCGTTCTTCTTCTCGGAGTTCTTGGTCAAACTCTACCTGCCTGAAGGGACACAAGACCTGCTTAACATGGCCATCCCAGCTATGCGCATTCACGCTTTTGTCTTCATTTTTAGCTGGATTACCATGTGCACCGAGAGTCTTGCTATTGCGCTCAAGCAAACAAAGATCTCCAACCTTCTGAGCATCTTTATGGCACTCATCTTCCCTATCAGCTCACTGCTGGTACTGAGGCCATTTGGTCTGGACGCGCTTTGGTACGTCTCAGTTGTATCCAACATACTCTCGGCGCTGCTTTCCGTTGGCTGCCTCATCCACATCTATCGCAAGCACTTTAGGGGTGTAGACGCTGATGACGCAGACGAAGCACCTGAGCTCCAGGATGAGGATACCCAGCTCACCGATGCAGAGCTTGCAGCGTCCGAACTCTCCGGCCCAGAAGACCACCTGGACGGCGAGTCCATCTCCCGAGCTCAATAGCCTGCGCACCCGGCATGCTCCGCACAACAACGTACTCCTCACAAAAACATGGCGAGAAGATCTTCTGATTCCAAGATCTTCTCGCCATAAACATAAGCGGTTATAGAACGTCTACCTACAGCGCAGCAAGTGCCTGCTCGACGTCGTTGATAAGGTCTTCGGTGCCCTCAATACCACAGCTCAGGCGTACGGTACCTGGGGTAATGCCTGCTGCTACAAGCTCCTCGTCAGTAAGCTGACGGTGTGTTGAAGAAGCTGGGTGCAAACAGCAAGAACGAGCGTCTGCAACGTGCGTTGCAATGGAGAAGACCTTGAGGTTACCCAAGAACTTCTCGGCAGCCTCGCGACCACCAGCAACGTCAACAGTGATAACACCGCAGGAACCGTTTGGCAGGTACTTCTGAGCCAGCTCGTAGTACTTATCTCCTGGAAGGCCAGGGTAGCTTACGTGCGCAACCTTAGGGTTGTTAACAAGCGCCTCGGCAACTGCCTGGCCATTCTTGCAATGCTGAGCCATACGAACATGCAGGGACTCAAGGCCAAGGTTAAGATAGAAAGCGTTCTGAGGCGACTGAATAGAGCCAAAATCACGCATAAGCTGAACAGTTGCCTTAGTAATAAAAGCGCCGCCGTTACCAAAGGTATCTGCATACACAAGGTTGTGATAGGAAGGGTCAGGCTGTGTCAGGCCTGGGAACTTATCTGCGTGAGCAGCCCAGTCAAAGTTGCCACCGTCAACAATGGCACCGCCAACAGCAGAGCCGTGACCGTCCATATATTTGGTTGTTGAATGGGTCACAATATCTGCTCCCCACTCAAGAGGACGGCAGTTCACAGGTGTGGCAAACGTATTGTCAACAATCAGAGGTACACCATGATCATGAGCAGCCTTTGCCCAACGCTCAATATCAAGAACAACCAGTGCAGGGTTTGCAACAGTCTCACCAAAGACGCACTTTGTATTTGGTCTGAATGCTGCGTTAATCTCCTCGTCAGTTGCATCTGGTGAGATAAACGTACACTCAATACCCATCTTCTTAAGAGTGATAGCAAACAGGTTAAAGGTGCCGCCATAAATGGTAGACAGGGAGATAAAATGATCTCCAGCCTCAGCAATATTAAAGACGGCAAAGAAGTTTGCGGCTTGACCAGAAGACGTCAGCATTGCAGCCGTACCGCCCTCAAGCGCACAAATCTTTGAAGCTACATTATCAAGCGTTGGATTTTGAAGACGAGAATAGAAATAGCCCGCAGCTTTGAGGTCGAACAACTCTCCAAGCTGCATCGACTCGTCATATTTGAACGTGGTTGATTGAATGATAGGCACTTGCCTAGGCTCACCGCAACCAGGCTGATAACCGCCCTGTACGCAGCGAGTCTCGATGCTCTCAGACATAGCATCCTCCCTCATAATCATCATCCACGCCGCGCAAACGTCAATGCGCTCCAAACGTGGACTATGTGATTATCTAAGGATACTAGTCTCTCTACCCTCAATAACACGCTCAATCAAAACTTTTTCATGTTCTGAAACAATTGCGAGGTCTGAGGTAACATCTCTGAAGTCCATGGAGTCTTTCCACTCTTTGACCAGAGAAATATTACGCTGAGCTGTGCAAATAGTGCTGAGCTCAGAGTCAATGTCTTGCATAATCTGGGTGTAATTTGCGCGTTTCTCGCCCAGCATATCACTGAGGTGGAAAAGAATGTGCTCAACTTCACGAACTTCTCGCCTTGCATGGTGTACTTCAGAGAAGCTAGTCATATCCAGACCAAACAGGCGCGCATCAATAGTCTCAAGCATGTAATCAAAGCGGCTGCTGACATCTTCAAACGAGAGGCCATCTTGTAGCACTGCGTCTGACCAAGCGGGCTCAAAGAGCTCATCCAGAGCGCAGCGCAGACTACGACGAACCGCCTTCTTACGCAGGCCCTCACAGACACGATCACGCTCAGTCTCGCGAGCTGCCTCGACAGCGCTGACCAGCTTGGAGCCTTGAGAAAGCTCTCCAGACTCCATCAAATCTGCAACGGTATCAGAGAAGCCGTCAATCTCACGAAGACGCGTAGTTGCACCAAGCATCAGCCTATAAACAGGCTCAGCAATCTCAACTGCTTCCTCATTAAGAAGTGGCGAGAAAAACTTGGTAAGCAGCTGGGTTCCTCTAAGAGCAAACCTAAATGCTGCGATAACTGCAGGGTCTTCTGGATGAGCGCGGAACTCTGTGTACGCGTCTTCCAGGTTGGTTGCTGCATGAGCGCATGCCTCATCCAGGGCATCAAGCGTCTCCCAAGGCTGAGTGGAAGGACCACTGACCAGCCAAAGAAGCTTTCCATGAGGCTCGCGAACATCTCCAAGCTGCCTCCAGACGCACTTCTGTTGATTACAAAGTGAACCACGTACGTCAATAGCGCACACAGCGCCCTTTGTCAGCGGAAGTTCAAATCCCAGCAGAGTCTCTGCAACATAACCCAAAAATGGAGCATGACCAACAAGAATCAGCGTTTCTGCATCAGCGTGCTCAAGCTCTACCTGAAGTGCAGGAAGATCTTGATCATAAAGGGAGTCATGAATCTCTAGACCCTCAGAATCCAGCGCTTCTGCCACAATCTCTGCAGTCTCAAGCGCGCGAAGAGCAGGACTTGTCCAAATCTCAGCCTCTTCACCCTCTGGTCCCAACAGCCCAAAGATGTAAGGATAATTGGCAGATAAAGCCCTCTGACCAGCACGTGTGAGCTCTCGACTCATGTCTTCAGAGCCACGTTCAGATACACCATGTCTAACAAGAACCAAAGTCTTTACCATGTTTACCTCCGCTGGTCATCTGCAGAAAACTGCTTCTTATAGCGTAATAGGACGCCCGCGCAATTTTGCACGGACGTCCTATTTTTACTGCCAACGGGCAAATATATCGGTATATGGCGAGAAAAACTTTTTATCTCGCATCTCTGCTATGCAGTTTTTGCATAACGGCTATGCATAATCTGCACGCAAAAATCCAACTTGAAAGACTTGGCAACTGTGGCGGTTAAGTTAGCACACCAATCGCGCTCCGCCACACCGCCTGTGACCGGCAATCTTAGAAGTCAGCGTTACCCACGGTACGAGGGTGAGGAATAACGTCGCGGATGTTATCCACACCGGTGAGGTACATAACAAGGCGCTCAAAGCCAAGACCAAAGCCAGAGTGTGTGCAAGAGCCATAACGACGAAGATCCAAGTAATACTTGTAATCGTCGGGGTTCATGCCAAGCTCAACAATGCGCTTCTCCAGAAGCTCAAGACGATCTTCTCGCTGTGAGCCACCAATAATCTCGCCGATGCCTGGAACAAGGCAGTCAGCTGCGGCAACAGTCTTGCCGTCATCGTTAAGGCGCATGTAGAAGGCCTTAATTTCTGCGGGATAATCAGTGACAAAGATTGGCTTTCCAAAGTGCTGCTCGGTAAGGTAGCGCTCGTGTTCAGTCTGAAGGTCAATGCCCCACTCAACAGGGTACTCAAACTTCTGACCAGCCTTTACTGCCTCCTGCAGAATCTCAATTGCCTCGGTGTAAGAAACACGAGAGAACTGGGAAGTTGCAACGTGGTTCAGGCGCTCAAGCAGACCCTTATCCACAAACTTGTTAAGCATCTCAAGCTCATCTGGGCAGTACTCAAGAACGTATGCAATAACGTAGCGCAGCATCTCTTCTGCAACATCCATGTCCTGTGCAAGATCACAGAAAGCCATCTCTGGCTCAATCATCCAGAACTCTGCAGCATGGCGGCGTGTGTTGGAGTTCTCTGCGCGGAACGTTGGACCAAAGGTATACACGTCACCAAAAGCCATAGCAAAGTTCTCTGCCTGAAGCTGACCAGAAACGGTGAGGTGAGAAGACTGACCAAAGAAATCCTTTGAGTAGTCAACATCGCCCTTCTCGGTACGTGGAACGTTGTTTAGATCAAGCGTGGTAACGCGGAACATCTCGCCTGCGCCCTCAGCATCAGATGCGGTGATGATTGGGGTGTTCACGTAGACAAAACCACGGTCCTGGAAGAACTGGTGGATGGCAAAAGCAGCCACAGAACGGATGCGGAAGACTGCACGGAACATGTTGGTACGAGGACGAAGATGCTGCTGCGTACGAAGGTACTCAAGAGACTGGCGCTTCTTCTGCATTGGATAGTCAGGACTGGATGGTCCCTCAATCACAATGGT
>CALHQT010000143.1:0-14260 GCA_938038135.1 uncultured Atopobium sp. | reverse complement strand
GCTCCTGACCAAAAAGAGCAAGTACGCGTTTTGCCTGTTTTTCAAGGGCAACCTGAGAGCGAAGCAGGGGAGTGCGCTTGTCCAGAGCTTCTCCGGTATATGAAATAAATGCAGTTGGAATGCAGAGAACTTCGTCTTTGATGAAGGTTGGGCTTGCAGGATCCCAAACCGTGTAACCACGAGCCTCAAACGTGGCACGCAGACCACCAGAAGGGAAACTTGATGCATCAGGCTCACCCTGTACCAGCTCTTTTCCCGAGAAGGACATCAAAATAGTGCCATTTCCCTGAGGAGTCATAAAGCTGTCGTGCTTCTCGGAAGTAATACCCGTGAGAGGCTGGAACCAGTGAGTGAAGTGAGTGGCACCTTTCTCAAGCGCCCACTCTTTCATGGCGTGCGCAACCTCGTTTGCAATATCAAGGTCAAGAGGCTTGCCATCTTGGATAACACTACGAAGTTTCTTGTACGTTGGTCTTGGCAGACGTTCTTGCATATCTGCATCGGTAAAGAGAAGTGAACCAAATTCCTGAGAAACTTTATCGTGAGCCACAGCCCCTCCTTGTGAGTAAATGCTGGCAGATAGCCTGTTTTCTCGTATGCAATGCATATTATATCGCTTGTATTTTCGCACGAATGATACAGTAAGGGTATTTAGGATACAAACAGAAACAGAACGCTTACAAATGAAAAGCTTTATTTTTGACGTGAGCGGTTTGTGAGAGATGATCGCTTTGTTTCCAAGCGCTCCTGTCCCGTAGGCCTTAAAGACTTAGTACAATAGAGGTACACAAACAAAGAGGAGCAGGTATGTCTGATACTACTATGCCAGTTGATACCACAAATCAAAATAACGCTGCATCAGCTAAAGAAGACGCAGATAAACCGCGCAGAACTATTGCTGTTATTGACGGAAACTCGCTCATGCATCGAGCGTTCCATGCAATCCGTCAGCCTATGGCAGCACCAGATGGAACGCCAACCGGAGCGCTCTTTGGCTTCTTCAACATGTTTATCAAGCTTGTTGAGTCCTTCTCGCCAGATGGTGTCATTTGTGCTTTTGATAAGGGAAAACCGCAGGTTCGCATTGATATGTTGCCTCAGTACAAGGCTCAGCGTCCTCCTATGGATCCTGCTTTGCATGCGCAGTTTCCTGTAGTCAAAGAGCTGCTCAAAACGCTGGATGTTCCTGTCTGCCAGCTTGAAGGCTGGGAGGGCGATGACATCTTGGGCACCCTTGCCCGCCGTGGTGAGGCTGAGGGTTACCAGATGCTACTCTTCACGGGTGACCGCGATATGTACCAGCTTTCCACAGAAAACGTCAAGATTGTTTCTACGCGCAAAGGCGTCTCTGACGTCTCAATCATGACGCCGGAGACTGTGGCAGATCTCTACGCAGGTATTACGCCAGAGCTTGTCCCAGATTTCTATGGCCTTAAGGGAGATTCTTCTGACAACATTCCGGGTGTTCCTGGAATTGGCCCTAAGAAAGCCGCTGCTCTGATTGTTGAGTATGGCTCGCTTGATGAGGTTATTGCCCACGCTGACGAGGTTAAAGGCAAGGTGGGAGAAAACCTTCGCGCTCATATTGATGACGCGCTGCTCTCCCGCAAGGTTGCTACTATTCGCACCGATGCGCCGCTTGATATCAACCTGGACGACGCTAAGTTCCCAACATTTGATCCAAATGACGTGGTTAAGGCTTTCTCGGCCTTGGGCTTTACCGGCATGACCTCAAGGCTTGCTCGCATGGCTGGCGGCTCTGCTGCTGGCGCAGTCGCGCAAACTGCTTCTACTACGCCTGCACTTCCTATTCCATCAGAGTATCTGCAGGCAGGAGACGCATCTGCCGCTCTGACCGCTGCTCTTGAGAACCAAGATTGGATTGGCGTTGCTGAGGATTCTGCGGCCGACGCTGGAGCCCTCTTTAGCCTTTCTCGCACGCTTTGGGTGTCTACAGAAAAGGCACTCCTCAAATTTGAGGGAGAAAACGCAACTGCAGCACTCTTGCGTATTTTGCGAGAAGCCCGTGTTGCTGCAGACGATGTCAAGGCGTTGCTGCACGAGGTAAGCCCTGTTGATTCGTCTGAGCCACAGAAGATGGATATTGAGACTATTGATTCTGATCGTCTCTTTGATACAGGTGTTGCTGCCTATCTGCTTGAGTCTGATCGTTCAAGTTTTGATATTAATGGCCTGGTTGAGCTGTACTTTGGCTCTGAGCTTCCTGAGCCTACAGATGAGATTCCCGCTGCAGCATTAAGAGCAGTAGCTGCAAGAAACCTTGTTCCTGTACTGACTAAAAAGCTTGAAGATGATGGCTCATATGAGCTGTTTGCTGCGCTTGAAATGCAGCTTCTACCGGTCCTTGCTGCGATGGAGCGTCGTGGTCTTTACGTTGACCCCCAAAAGCTTGCAGAGCAGTCTGCTCAGCTTGGTGAAGATATTGCAGAGCGTGTGGCAAGTATTCACCAGACCGCAGGCGAGGACTTCAACTTGGATTCTCCAAGCCAGCTTTCTCATATCTTGTTTGACGTGCTTAAACTTCCAACCTATGGTCTCAAAAAGACGCGCACTGGTTTCTACTCCACCAACGCAAAGGTGCTTGGAGACCTGGCGCAGGAGTACCAGATTGTTGCTGATGTTCTTGAGTATCGTGAGCGTGCCAAGATCAAATCAACTTATCTCGATGCGCTTCCTTCGCTTATTCGTGGCGATAAGCGCATCCACACCACATTCAATCAGACCGTTGCTGCAACAGGAAGGCTTTCCAGCTCTGATCCAAACCTGCAGAACATTCCTACCCGCTCTGAGCTGGGACATCGTGTCCGCACCGCCTTTACCGTTCCCGAGGGCAGCGTTTTTCTCGCCTGCGACTACTCCCAGATTGAGCTGCGCTTGCTGGCACACCTTTCAGCTGACGAGCACCTGGTAGCAGCATTTAACTCTGGTGCCGATTTCCACGCCGCAACTGCCGCACGCGTCTTTGGCGTGCCTGTTGAAGAGGTCACGCCAGCACTTCGTAGCCGTGCTAAGGCAGTTAACTTTGGCATTGTCTATGGTCAGCAGGCCTTTGGTCTGGCAACGTCTCTGAAGATTTCCCGCAAGGAAGCGCAAGAGATGATTGACCGCTATTTTGACGCATATCCTGGAGTCCGTGCATACCTTGACGATTCCGTCCGTACTGCTCACGAGACTGGTTATGCGATTACCATGTACGGTCGTAAGCGCCACATTAGAGAGTTCAATCAGTCAAATCGCCAGCTCATTGCCTTTGGCGAGCGTACTGCTATGAATCACCCTATGCAGGGAAGTGCTGCAGACATTATCAAAATTGCAATGATTAATGTCGAGAAACGCCTGCGTGATGAGGGTCTTGCGTCAAAGCTGATTCTTCAGATTCACGACGAACTTGACTTGGAAGTTCCAGAGTCAGAGATTGAGACAGTTTCTGCGCTGGTAAAAGAGACCATGGAAGACGTTGTTACTCTGCGTGTTCCTCTCATTGCCGATGTCAGCTATGGTTCTAACTGGGCTGAGGCAAAGTAGGCACGTTCAACGCTCGTTCTAGAGGAGATTTGGTATGGAGGCTGCAACCTCATACATGCACGTCACAGTCTATACAGACGGTGCGTCTCGAGGAAACCCTGGTCCTGGTGGCTATGGGGCAGTGCTTCTGTACACCGATCCCTCTGGACAGCAGCATACAAAAGAGTTCAGTCAGGGTTATAAAACCACTACAAATAACCGCATGGAGCTCCTTGGCGTCATTGTTGCACTTGAGGCTCTTAAGCGCCCCTGCCAGGTAGAGCTCTATTCCGATTCAAAGTATGTGGTTGATGCGTTTAATCAAAAATGGGTTTCGGGATGGATTAGAAAAGGCTGGAAGACCTCATCAAAAGAGCCCGTCAAAAACGTTGATCTTTGGAAGCGTTTGCTTTCCGCCATGGAAGACCATGAGGTAAGTTTCAAGTGGGTCAAGGGCCACGCAGGTCATCCACTTAACGAGCGTTGCGATCAGCTGGCAACTGAAGCAGCTGACGGCTCCAATCTACTTGACGACACAGGCTTCTTCGCGGATCAGCCATTGCTGTAACCCCAGACGCGTAGGGCGAGAAGATCTTCTCGCTACACATACTCTCTACAAGAAAACAGCCGCCTGAGTGGGCGGCTGTTCTTAGTTGCATGGGGTATCGAATTTTTAGTAACCAAACACAGCATAGCCAACAAGGCCTGGTCCGGTATGGACAACAAGGTCCGAGCCAGCCTCAACATACCTAAAGTCGGTGACATTAGGGATTGCTTCTTTAATCATGGCTTCCATTTCGGAGTAAATAATATTAGGCGCGGAGCAGCAAATTCCCACATGGACGCGGTCAAATTGCTGAGCAAAGGCTGCTCCTAGAGCAATCTGTCCTGCAAGAGACTTCTGCCAACCGCGTGTCTTCTTGGCAATGGTGTATTTGCCGTTCTCATCGCAGGTAAGAACAGGTTTGATGTTTAACATGGAACCAATGCGATAAATTGCCTCAGAAATGCGGCCACCCTTACGTAGATACTCAAGGCTTGGAACGGAGAAGTATACGCGTGTGTTCAGAGAAGCCTGATCAAGTTTGGCGCCAATCTCCTCAAGAGAAAGACCCAGCTCAATAAGACGTTGAGCCTCAATAACAATAAGGCCGGAAGCAATACCAATGTTTTTGGTATCAACAACATAAATAGGGAAGTCTGTAATGGACTCTGCAATCATGCGAGCAGTATCGCAGGTAGCAGAAAGTCCAGAAGAGATAGCAACGTAAACAGCACCCTCGTAACCTGCTGCTTTTGCATCATCAAAGGCAGCTTTAATTCCTTCAGGAGAAGGAAGCGAAGTCTTTGGAACCTCTTCTTCAAAGCGAGCAACCAGCTCAGCTGGCGTAATGGTGATACCAGACTCATAGGAAGAGCCGTCAGAATAGTTGATGCGAAGTGGGGTGATACGAATATTGTGTTCAGCAACAAAATCAGGTGGGACATTAGTTCCTGAGTCTGTGATGATGGCAATTCGCTTAGTGTCCATTATCCGCTCCAAATATATACGTGCTACAAGTAGCTAAACGTTGACTTTCTATTACCCACATTTTACATAGAGATATACCCCGTTTTCTTGAGATATGACAAGTTGCCCTCAACGGTAGGTAGACGGTACACTAGGCATATACATCGAGAAAAACTTTCATAGCTAACGGTCAATACCATTTAGATAAAGAGAGAACGGCAGATAATGTCTAGTATTTATAGAGAGCCCGCAGTTGTAAGAAGAATTAGTCAGCGCTCTTCTCTAAAGAAAATCACCTCTAACAGCACTATTGCAGCAGCAGTCATGGTGCTTGCGGCTCTTATTGCACTTGTAGTTGCCAACTCGCCTGCTCATGAGGTGGTTCGAGAAATTCTTGAAGTCCAAATGAGTTTCTCGCTTGGAATGATTCATGCACATATGGCTCTAGAAACCTTTGTGAATGACTTCCTTATGGCAATCTTCTTCCTACTGGTGGGCATTGAGCTCAAGTATGAAGTAACTGTTGGCCAGCTCAGAAAGCCAAGACAGGCAATGCTTCCTATGCTTGCGGCTGTTGGTGGCGTTGCAGTTCCTGCTCTTATTTATCTGGCGCTTAACGCAAGCACTGCCCCTCATGGATGGGCAACACCAATTGCAACCGATATTGCCTTTGCGCTTGGCGTTATGTCGCTCTTAGGAAACAGAATTAGTCCGCAGACTAAGGTGTTCTTCCAGACACTTGCTATTGCCGACGATATCCTGGCTATTGTGGTCATTGCGCTTTTCTATGGTCACACGCCAGATATTGCCTGGTTAGCGGCTTCTCTTGGCGTTCTTGTTATTTTGTGGGGAATGAATCGCCTAAAGATTTATTCTTCTGGTCCTTATTTGCTTGTTGGTTTGGTTCTCTGGGTCTGCATGTACCACTCGGGAATTCATGCAACCCTTGCAGGTGTTCTTCTTGCCTTCTTCTTGCCATCTCACTCTGATGTTCGCTTGAGCAAGCTGGGAAGCTGGCTTTCAAGACGCGCTCGTGAGCTTGACGATCACTACGACGATGAACATCACGTTTTGGGTCAGCATGACTTTACACATGGCGCTAACTCCATCGAGCAGGTCATGCACCACGTAACTCCACCGCTTCAGCGTGTTGAGCACTATATTTCTGTTTTTGTAAACTTTGTTGTTCTGCCTATTTTTGCGTTTGTAAACGCGCAGATTACGTTGGTGGGAGCAGATTTCGTTGCTCTATTGAGCAGCTCTATTGCACATGGCGTTTTCTTTGGTGCCGTTCTTGGTAAGCCACTAGGAATTATTTTTGTAACGTTGTTGCTGGTCAAATGTAAGATTTGCAAGCTTCCTGCAAAAGTTGATTGGATTCAGATTACTGCCGTAGGTCTTATGGGCGGCCTTGGCTTTACCATGTCAATTCTTATCTCTAATCTTGCATTCCCCGATGCAGAGGAGATTCTTGCAGCTAAAGTAGCTGTTCTCGCTGCTTCGTTTGCTTCTGCAATCTTGGGTCTACTTTTTGTACACCTCGCAGAGTTCTATAAGCACCAAAGGCAGAACAATATAAAGGAAGATTAAGACTACTCGACCGTGCCGTAGGTAAAGCCCCAACCGTGCGCCGTAACAATTGAGTTAATCTGATCGCAGAGGCGAGCACGGACATATGTGCCAGAGGGAATCAACTCAATAACTTCTTGCAAATCTTCTTCAAGATCGTCTACTTCAGCTTGAATCAGCACGTCAACCTTAGTGACTGTGCCCGAAGGCTTGCGCTTATAAAGATTATCAACAAGGTGCTGGAGCTCGCCATATGCCTCCGAGCGCATGCCAGGCTGTGCAGAATTTGCCATGATTCTCCTTGTCGCGTCGATTTTCAAATCACCTATACTTTGTATCACGCAAAGACCAAAAAGGGGAGTGTCATGTTTGAGCTAGTTTCTCGCGAGCTGTTCCAGCCAAAGTCAACCTCTGAGCAAAACGCTTATCAAAAGATGAGCGATGCTGAGCTAAACCAGGCTCTTGAACTTATTGGACAAGAAGCTCGTGCACTTGGCGAGAAAAACCTCAAGCTTGATATGGCTCGCGGAAAGCCAAGTCCTGCACAGACGGCGCTGTCTAAGTCTATGCTTGATGAGCTGAACTCTGCTTCCGATCTGACTGACAGCGGCTCTTTTGCAGACAACTATGGAGACCCTTGGGGTCTTCCTTCTGCGCGCGCCTTCGCTGCAGAGCTCACAGGTGTACCTGCTGATCAGGTCATCGTAAACGGCTCTTCTAGCCTTAACCTTATGCACGACATCATTTCTCATGCCGTAACCCACGGTCTTGCTGGTCAGCCTTCTTGGGCAGAGCAGATGGCGGCTGCAAAAGCTCAAGGCACTACACTCAAGTTCCTGTGCCCTGCTCCAGGCTATGACCGCCATTTTGCCATTACACAGCATTACGGACTTGAGAACGTTGCAGTACCTATGACTGAAGACGGTCCAAATATGGACGTGGTCAAGGAGCTTGTTGAGAACGACAGCTCTGTTAAGGGAATTTGGTGCGTACCACGTTTTGCCAACCCAACTGGCATCACCTATTCAGATGAGGTTGTCCGTGCGTTTGCAAACCTCAAACCTGCAGCTCCTGACTTTAGAATCTTCTGGGATAACGCCTACGCAATTCACGCCTTTGTACCAGAATCTGAGGCCCCTCAGCTCCTCAATATCTTTGACGCGCTTTCGGAGGTTTGCGCAGGTGGTGCTCAAAAGAACCTGGTTATTGCTTTTGCTTCAACGGCAAAGGTAACCTTCCCAAGCTCAGGCATGGCATGGGTTGCCGCAAGCCCTGCGGACATTAAAGAAATCCAGAGCGCGTTCAAGGTTGCTCGTGTTTCTCCCGAGAAGATCTCTCAGCTGGCGCATGTACGTTTCCTCAAAGATGCTCAAGGCATTGCAGAACATATGCAAAAGCACGCCGAACTGCTTAGGCCACGTTTTGAACTGGTAGAACGCAAGTTGCAGGAAGGTCTGGGAGATTTAGCTGTTGCAACCTGGTCTCACCCAAAGGGAGGCTATTTTGTCTCGTTTGATGGTCCTGTTGGCTCTGCGCGCGCAATTGTTTCTCGCGCCAATGAACTGGGCGTTACCATGACACCTGCAGGAGCTACATGGCCAGCCGGTAAAGATCCTTTTGATACTAATATCAGAATTGCTCCAAGTTACCCAACGTTGGAAGAGCTTGATGCAGCGCTCGATGTGTTTATTGTTGCTGTTAAACAGGTAAGTGCTCGACTTGCAAAAGTTGATCGTGGTCAAAGTGTCTGGGGATAGCTTGTGTAACTTTGGTATTTACTTTGAAAGTAGGCCCATTCTGCCGTATCTTGATTAGTTATGTTTTAGAAAAAGCGATTGGATGTTGAATGCCAACTAATACTTCAAAGCCAGAACTTACACCAGAACAGAAGGCAGAAAAAGAGCTGGTTGCCATGGCAAACCAGACAGCAAAAAAGAAGGCAAAGGACCGCAAGCCCGACGAGGCTCCTAAAAAGCCAGGTCCTTCTACAGGCATGAAGATTGCTATTGGCGTATTCTCGCTCTTTATTGCTATATCTATGATGTTGCCTTCTCTTGCCAGCATTTTCTCTAACTCGCAAAAGCAGCATCAGGCTCAGCAGAATTCTCCTGAGGCTATTAACCAGGTCTATCAGAAGCAGGCAGAAGAAAAAGAGTCTGCCATTCAGTCCAACCCAGATAATCTGCCAGCACATCTTGATTTGGCTCGTACGTATTTAGGTTGGGGAATGGCACTTAAGAGTTCTTCTCAAGATGATTCCGTTCAGAAGCAGTCTTTGCAGCTGATTAACAAAGCAATTGCCGAGTACGATACGTATCTTGCTTCAAATGATTCTGATGAGGTCCGTGTTAATAGGGCAATTGCCCAGTTCTACGCAGGAGACCAAACAGGTGCTGTTGAGGCACTTAAGGCAGTAACAGATCGCTCTCCAGACTATGCTAACGGTTGGCTTAATTTGGGAATGATGTATCGTGTTACTGATCAAGTAGATCTTGCAAAAGAGGCACTGCAGAAGGCAATTGAAAAGGATTCCGATAATAGCGCCGGTGTGAGGGATAATGCACAGAAAGTTCTTGATGCATTAAACGGAAACACCTCTACCTCTTCAAATAACACCAAGTAAGGAGGAGTTATGGCACTAGAGATAAGCTCTGAAATTACAGATACAAAGGCCATTATTCGCATTGAGGGTGAGGTAGACGTGTCAAACGCCTCCGAGCTTCGTGATGCTTTGGATACTGCGCTCGCCGATGGAGCAAAAGAAGTTGAAGCTGATTTTGCTGAGGTAGCTTATATTGATTCGACGGGCATTGGCGTTTTAGTGGGTGCCGCACATCGAGCACAAGAGAGTGGTTCTGTGCTTGTTGTTGCAAATCCTCAGAAAAACGTGGAGCGTGTCTTTACGCTTCTTGGGGTTGATAAAGACCTTAACGTTCGCAAGTAGGTTTGGTAACTTGCAAGCTCTTTGAGAAACGGTTCAAAGAGCTTGTTTATGTTTGTTCCAGAAAGGTATTGCTTGTGTTTGGCATTGGAGAAACAGAGCTCGTACTAATTTTGCTCTTTGCATTTTTAGTATTTGGTCCTGATAAATTACCTGGTATGGGTCGCACGCTTGGCCGTGCTCTCAGACAGTTCCAGAACGCTCAAGAAGGCTTTAATAAAGTTGTCCGTGCAGATTTACTTGATCCTGCAGCGGATGCACTTCACGAGAAGCCCAAGCGCTCCGAGCAGCTCAAAAATGCTGCATCTGATGCTGACCGCGAGGATACAGATCACCAGGAGACCTTTGCTGAGCGTCGTGCTCGCCTCAAGGAAGAGCGTGAGGCAGCTGAGAAGGCTGCTGAACAGAGCAAGCTGGCCGAGCAGACCCAGGAGGCTGAGCAGCCAGAAACCGCTTCTGCTGAAGAAGCTCCTGCCGCACCACAAGCTACGTCTTCTGTTGCTTTCTCCGATGATTCTACAGAGGTAACTGAGTACGTGGCACCTCAGGCTGCAGAAGAAACTCCTGCTGCTCCATCTGCAAAAGACCTCTATAACCTTGGATCTGCCCGTTCTTCTCGCTCTATGGCAGAAGACAAGAAAGAAGAAGTTGCTGGAGAGGAGGGAGAAAGCCAGGACGCATAAGTCCAGCTTTCGTGTGTAATGCCTATTACTCCAGCTCGTATGCCACTTTTTGATCACCTGGGAGAACTCCGTCGCCGTGTGACCATTGTGGTGGTATCGCTATTTGTTACGGCAATCATTATTTATTTTGCAACACCTGCATTGATTGAGATCTTGATTGACCCTATCAGGGAGTTTTTGACCGATGGTAAGCTTACGGTTATCTCGGTCCTTGGCGGCTTTAGTATCAGGTTTAAGGTAGCTTTCTTCTTCTCGGTGATTATCTGCACACCTATTATCATCTGGGAGATTATGGCGTTCTTCTTGCCTGCGCTTAATGCTAAAGAGCGCAAGTGGGTTGTTCCTACCGTGGCAGCCATGATTACCTTGTTCTTCTTGGGTATGCTGTTCTGCTACTTCATCATTTTGAACACCGCAATTGGTTGGATGATTGGCCAGTCGCAGGAGTTTGCAGGAACTATTAACGAAGCAAGCGATTACCTCAACATTATTATGATGTTTGAGATTGGCTTTGGCGTTGCGTTCCAGCTTCCACTGGTCATCTTCTACCTGGCTATTCTTCACCTTGTTCCTTACAAGGACATGCGTGAGCAGTGGCGCTATGTCTATGTTGGTCTGATGATTCTTTCTGCAGTAGTTACTCCAGACGCATCGCCTGTCACCATGATTTTGATGTTTGCAGCTCTTATCCTGCTGTACGAAGTTGCTCTGGCAGTTGCTCGTTACGTCATTATTGCTCGTGATGGCAAAGCTGCTCTTAAGTGGAGCCGCGAGGACTACGAGCAGCATGAGCTAGACAAAATCTAATAGTTTCATTTTTACTTTGGAGAGTGTTGTTCTTTGATTCTAGTTGTTACCGAGAAAAACGACGCAGCGCAGCAGATTGCTCGCCTTCTGTCTGAATCGGGTAAGCCTGAGACAGACAAGGTATACAACACTCCTGTTTATCGTTTTAGACGCGGCGGAGAAGATCATGTTGCTATTGGTCTTCGCGGCCATATTCTGCAGCCGGATTTTCCTTTAGCTCTTAAGTTTGATAAGGAAGAGGGCTGGTACGGAGAAACTGCAGAAGGGGAGCACCTTCCTGCAGATGTTCCAGATGGCCTTGAGCGTCCTCCTTATAAGGTTAAGCGCAAGCCTTTTATGGCAGATGGCGTTGACCTTAAGGGCTGGAAAATCCCCAGCTTGCCTTATTTGATTTGGGCTCCTGTAGATAAGCAGCCTGCAGAAAAAGAGATTATTCGCGCCCTCAAGAACCTTGCTAAGAAGGCAGAGTCTGTCATTATCGGTACAGACTTTGACCGCGAGGGAGAGCTTATTGGCTCTGATGCGCTGGCACAGGTTCTCTCGGTTAATCCTAATCTGGCAGTATTTCGTGCACGCTACTCTGCCTTTACTAAGACAGAGATTGAGACTGCCTTCAATAACCTGGTGGACCTTGATTACAACTTGGCTGCAGCAGGTGAGTCCAGGCAGTATATCGACCTCATTTGGGGTGCTGTACTGACCCGTTACCTGACCACCGCACGCTTTGGCGGCCTGGGCAATACACGCTCTGCTGGTCGTGTTCAGACTCCTACGCTGGCACTTGTTGTTGAGCGTGAGCGTGAGCGCTTAGCATTTAAGCCAGAAGATTATTGGGTTATTTCTGGTGTTGCTGCTCCAGAAGATGATGCGGAAGCAACTTTCAAGATGGTTCACCAGACCGCAAGGTTCTGGGATCAAGCTGAAGCAGACGCAGCTTACGCCGTTGTTAAAGATCAGACGCAGGCAACGGTTGTCGAGATTGAGTCTCGTAGCAGAAAGCAGCAGCCACCAGCTCCGTTTAACACTACGTCGCTGCAGGCAGCTGCAGCTGCAGAGGGTATCTCGCCAGCTAGAACTATGCGTTTGGCAGAGTCTCTGTACATGGACGGCTTGATTTCATACCCTCGTGTTGATAACACCGTTTATCCAAGTTCACTTGACTTGAAGGACTGTGTCCGTACATTATCTGTAGTTCCTCAGTATGCTCCTACCTGCAAAAAGCTTTTGGGTCAGCCAAAGCTTCATGCCACTCGTGGCAAGCAGGAGTCTACTGACCACCCACCAATTTATCCAACAGCAGCTGCAAATCCAGATGCTTTGCAGCCTGCAGCTTGGAAGCTCTATAACTTGATTGCTCGAAGGTTCCTCGCAACCCTTATGGGTCCAGCTACTATGAGCGGCACTAAGATCACGCTTGATGTTGCTGGTCAGCCCTTTGTTGCAAATGGAACCGTACTGGCTGAGCCAGGCTTTAGAGAGATTTATCCCTTTGGCCTTAAGAAGGATGACCAGATTCCTGATGTCGGCGAGGGAGAGATTGTCTCTATTCAGTCTTTGTCGCTTGACGCTAAGCAGACAGAGCCACCTGCTCGCTACAGCCAGGGCAAGCTTATTCAAGAGATGGAGAAGCGCGGTCTGGGTACAAAGTCTACTCGTGCCTCCATTATTGATACGCTTTACCAGCGTAAATACCTCAAGAATGATCCTGTTGAGCCAAGCCAGCTTGGTATGGCAATTGTTGATGCACTTTCGCAGTTTGCGCCACACATTACCTCGCCTGATATGACGGCAGAGCTTGAGTCCGATATGACAAGCGTTGCTGAGGGCAAGGATACGCGTGATGGCGTTGTTACCCACTCAAGAGCTTTACTTGCAGGCATGATTGATACGCTTATTGACCACAAAGAAGACCTGTCTGAGGCCATTGCTGATGCAGTTACTGCTGACGCAAAGGTGGGAACCTGCCCTAAGTGCGGCAAAGACTTGGTTGCTAAGAGCTCTCTGAAGACTCGTGGAAGCTTTGTGGGTTGCATGGGTTGGCCAGACTGCGATGTTACCTATCCACTGCCTCAGGGACGCGTTGAGCCGCTTGAGGGAGAGGCCGGTGTCTGCCCAGAGTGCGGTGCTCCTCGCGTAAAGGTTCAGCCATTTAGACAGCGTGCGTATGAGACTTGCATTAATCCTGCTTGTCCTACAAACGCAGAGCCAGATCTTATTGTGGGCGAGTGTCCAACCTGTAAGGCAAATGGCAAGCACGGGGACCTGGTAGCTCACAAGTCTGAGCGTACGGGCAAGCGTTTTATTCGCTGCACCAACTACGAGGAGTGCGAGACCAGCTATCCTCTGCCTGCTCGTGGAAAGCTCGAGAAGACCGATGAGGTCTGTCCAGATTGCGGCGCTCCTATGGTGGTTGTTACTACTCAGCGTGGTCCTTGGAAGCTCTGTCCAAACTATGATTGCCCTGGTAAAGAAAAGAAAACTGCCTCGCGTAGAGGCGCTCGTAAGAGTACTAAGAGCACCAAATCCACCAAGGCAGCAAAAAAGTAAACGTATGACGGTGCATCGAGAGGTGCACCGTTTTCGGAAGAACGAGCGTCCCTCTCCAACGCCCGCTCCATACGTATTTTTACCCATTTTTGAGCACTTTTCATGTGGAAATGCGCAAAACCTTTAGAATATTCATGGCGAGAAACACAATCTGCCTGTATCGTGAGATAGTTAAGAGGGAGGGAAGCATGAATAATGACGTACGTACATCACAAGGCCTGTTCATCACGCTTGAAGGCGTTGATGGCTGTGGCAAGTCAACACAAGCTTCTCTTCTGCGAGAAGATCTTGAAGCTCTTGGCTTTGATGTGGTCTTTGTTCGTGAGCCCGGTGGAACTGCTATTTCTGAGCAGATTAGAGGAGTTGTTCTTAATCCAGAAAACGGCATGATGTGCGATGAGTGTGAGCTGTTGCTCTATGAAGCAAGTCGTGCCCAGTTGGTAGGAGAGGTTATCCGACCAGCTCTAGCTGCAGGCAAAGTTGTCTTGTGTGATCGCTTCTATGACTCCACCTTTGCCTATCAAGCAGCTGGTCGCGGTCTTGATACAGACCTCGTTCATCGTGCAAATAGTTTGGGAAGCTGTGGGGTTTCTCCTGATAGAACTCTTGTTTTTATGCTCGAGCCAACAGTTGCGCATGCGCGCGCTACTCAAAATGACGCCGATAGACTAGAAGCAG
>CALHQT010000142.1:0-8193 GCA_938038135.1 uncultured Atopobium sp. | reverse complement strand
GTATTAAGGAGTACTTTGTGAATGCGGATATCTACAGAAACCAGCTCGCAATGCAAAATATGTTCCTAAGCATTAAAAAGGACTTGGGAGATAGCAATCTGTACCGGATTAGGCGGACGTTACGTCAGTATTCTCATGAGCAATTCATTTTGGTGAATAAACTTGATTCAATATACAGATTTATGAATGAACTAATATATAAAATTTAACTATCCCTAAATTGCCCCATGCGACAACACAGCAATGTCGGATAATCTGCAAAATTCGATGTGAATAGCACACCAAATGACGATATTCTGCAATAAACACGCATTATTGGAGCAATGTATAGCCTTTTTTGACAGATTAAGTGACATAGATGTGTTTTGTAAATCTGTAGCAACAGTTTCAATCGAACTTGCACATCAGACGATCAGGCAGAAAGTTCAGAAGACTAGAAAAAGAGCCGGTTACCTGGGGTTTAGGTAACCGGCTCTTGTTTTGTGCTTTACGCGCTACGAATCGGAAGCGGTGAATGCGCGACGCAATGGATGCGCTACGTAGCGGCCGCGGCGGTTACGACTGTGACGCCCGCGAGGATTAGTCCTCGTAGAAGCCTGGCTCGCGACCGTAGTAAGCATCCAGATAGAGCTCGCGGAGCTCGGAGACAAGTGGGTAGCGTGGGTTTGCGCCAGTGCACTGGTCATCGAATGCCTGCTCAGACATCTCGTCAAGGGTATCGAGGAAGTACTTCTCATCTACGCCGTAGTCCTTGATGGTCTCCTTGACGCCGATGTATGCCTTGAGCTCCTCAATCTTCTTGACGAAGTTCTCAAAGACCTCACGGTCATCCTTGCCGGTAACGCCGCAGAAACGACCTGCCTCAGCATAACGTGCAAGAGTGTGTGGGTGATCGTACTGTGGGAAAGTACCCATCTTTGTTGGACGCTCAGCTGCGTTGTAGCGCATAACGCGAGTAAGGATAACTGCGTTTGCCCAACCATGTGGAATGTGGTGGAATGCGCCCAGCTTGTGAGCCATGGAGTGGTTAACACCAAGGAACGCATTAGCAAATGCAAGACCACCCAGGCAGGAAGCATTTGCCATGTGATCGCGTGCCTCGACATCGTTTGGATTGTCATAAGCACGTGGCAGGTACTCAAAGACCAGCTTCATGCCGCGAAGAGCCATGCCATCTGTGTAGTCAGATGCCATCATGGAGACAAATGCCTCGAGGCAGTGAGTAAGAACGTCGATACCAGAAGCAGAGGTCAGGCCCTTAGGCTGGCTCATCATGTTATCAGTATCAACGATTGCCATGTTAGGCAGCAACTCGTAGTCTGCAAGTGGGTACTTAACGCCGTTGTCAGCATCAGTGATGATGGCAAATGGAGTTACCTCGGAACCAGTACCAGAAGAAGTTGGAATAGCAACGAAGAATGCCTTGTTACCCATCTTAGGATAGTTGTAGACGCGCTTGCGGATATCCAAGAAGTCCGCTGCCATGTCCTCAAACTTCTCCTCTGGGTTCTCGTACATGGACCACATAATCTTACCTGCGTCCATAGCAGAACCGCCGCCGATTGCGATGATGCAGTCTGGCTCGAAGGAGCGAATGCGAGCTACGCCCTCAAGTGCGCACTGAAGGGTTGGGTCTGGAGCAACATCCCAGAATGAAGAGTGAACAATACCCAGGGAATCCAGGGTTTCCTCGATGGTCTTGGTGAAGCCACTCTTGTAAAGGAACTGGTCTGTGACAATGAAGACGCGCTTCTTGTTATAGACCTCTTTAAGCTCACGGAGAGCAAGAGGCATGCAGCCCCTCTTGAAGTAGACCTTCTCAGGTACACGAAGCCAAAGCATATTCTCTTGCCTCTCTGCAACAGACTTGTAGTTAAGCAGGTGCTGTGGGCCAACATTGCCGGAGACGGAGTTGCCGCCCCAGGTACCGCAGCCAAGGGTTAGGGATGGAGCCATCTTGAAGTTGTAGAGGTCTCCAATACCACCCTGAGAGGAAGGTGTATTGATCAGGATACGGCAGGTCTTCATTGCCTCCTGATGCTTAGCAATCTTCTCTTTCTCGTTAATGTTGACGTAAAGAGAGCTGGTGTGACCGTAGCCACCATCAGCAACAAGACGCTCTGCCTTAGCAATAGCCTCGTCAAAATTCTTTGCTCGATACATGCCAAGAACTGGAGAAAGCTTCTCGTGAGCCATCTCTTCTGAAGGCTCAACAGAGGTTACCTCACCAATAAGAACCTTGGTCTTCTCTGGGACGTCGACGCCAGCAGTCTTTGCGATAAAGTGAGCAGACTTACCAACAATAGCTGCGTTAACAGCACCGTTGACAATGACGGTCTTGCGGACAGCGTCAAGCTCCTTACCGTGCAGGAAGTAGCAGCCGCGATCAGCAAACTCCTTCTTGACCTGGTCATAAACGCTGTCAAGAACGGTAACAGACTGCTCGGAAGCGCAGATCATACCGTTATCGAAGGTCTTGGAGTGAATGATGGAGCTAACTGCAAGCTTAATGTCAGCGGTATCGTCGATGATAGCAGGGGTGTTACCAGGACCAACGCCCAGAGCAGGCTTACCGGAAGAGTAAGCTGCGTTAACCATACCTGGGCCACCGGTTGCCAGAATGATGTCAGCGTTGCTCATGACTGCTGCAGTCATATCAATGGTAGGAGCTGGTACCCAGTCGATAATACCCTTGGGGCAGCCGGCCTTCTCGGCAGCATCGCGAACAATACGAGCGGCAGCAATGGTGCACTCTTTAGCGCGTGGGTGTGGGGAAATGATAATGGCGTTTCTTGTCTTCAGAGCAAGAAGTGTCTTAAAGATTGCGGTAGAAGTTGGGTTAGTAGTTGGAATAACTGCAGCTACGATACCCATTGGCTCGGCTACAACTCGATAACCTGCAGCTGGATCATCCTCTACAACACCACAAGTCTTCATGTCCTTGTACTTGTTGTAAATGTACTCTGCTGCGTAATGGTTCTTGATAACCTTGTCTTCCATTACACCCATGCCAGTTTCTTCAACTGCCATGCGAGCAAGAGGGATACGATTTTTCTCGGCCGCAAGAGCAGCTTCATAGAAAATCTTATCGACCTGCTCCTGAGTGAATGTTGCAAACTCTGCCTGTGCCTCGCGCATCTCTTCGAGGCGCTTGAGCAAAGTATCAACATCCTCAATTTGAGTAGCCTTCTTTGCCATAAAATCCCCTTCTGTTTAGGAACATTACTTCAAATTATACCAAGGTCTGCTAAACAAGTGATTACCATTAACCGAGTCTCTCAAAATTTATAATCTGCGTTCTGGCGTCTTCATCCGTTGCTGTAAATCTATGCCATTCACCTGGCGATTCTTTCCACATGTAATCCACGTACGGGCCAAATCCACCCACCAGCTGCGATGTTGCGCGCGAAAAGCTCGGGTCCGTCTTGAGACCCGGATAGCGCACCGCCTCGACGCGCGGATGGCACGCCAGGTACGCGGCAACCACCTGCGCCGCGTCGCTCGCCGCGTGGCGAGAAACCCGTGCACTCGCCTGCTCTTCCGCTCCCGTGGCAGAAACCGTCACGTCCTCTACAGAACACGCCTTGGCTTCAACCGCCTCTGCTACCCACGGTATGCAGCACTTCCGCATGCACACGACAACATATCCCGGCACCCGAGCGTCCTCGGCAACTGCGACCTCTGCTCCCAGACGGCACGCGGGGCTGAACTCGGCTCCAATCGCACGCACGTCTGCCACAAGCAACTCCCCTGCTGCGGCTCTGCCTTTGATGTCGCACACCTCAACGGGCACGCCAGCAAGCGGCTCCACGACGGTTACACCGCCCGAAACCAGTGTGGCGAGAAGTTCGTCTACATAGGAAACAGGGACAAGCCGCGCACGGCCTGCCCCTGTCATTTTTACGTATTCAGCTACAACATTGGTTGCGGTTTGCGTGACAACGTCGGTTGCGGTTTGCGTAACAACGTCGGTTGCGATTTGCACGACGCCGTCAATTGCACCGACACTCTTCGTGCCGCCTGCGTCATCCTGCGCAGTGCCGCCCATAACCTGCACTTTGTCTGAAACCCTTTTAACCAACGCGCTCAGCATTCTCTTTGACAACCTGAGCAATAAACTCGTCGAGCTCTGCAACGTGAGTCTCGTTAGAACGGTCGCGAACAGAAATGTTTCCTGCCTCAACCTCCTGCTCACCAAGGATGAGCATGTAAGGAACACGGTCAAGTGAGCGAGCCTCACGAATCTTATAGCCGATCTTCTCGTCACGGTCGTCAACCTTAACGCGAATACCAGCAGCTGCAAGCTTCTCGGCAACCTCATGAGCATAAGGGCGAGACTTCTCGGAGACAGGAAGAACCTTGACCTGGCATGGGCTCAGCCAGACAGGGAACTTGCCTTCGTAGTTCTCGGTCAGAATACCAATGAAGCGCTCGAAGGAACCAAAGCCAGCACGGTGAATCATGATTGGCTGCTTCTTGGTGCCGTCGGAGTCAATGTACTCAAGCTGGAAGTTGTGAGGCAGCTGGAAGTCAAGCTGGATGGTACCGCACTGCCAAGAGCGACCAAGGCAATCGGTCAGATGGAAGTCAATCTTAGGACCGTAGAAAGCACCGTCGCCCTCGTTGACAACGTACTCAATGCCCATAGACTCAAGTGCATCGCGCAGGCCCTGCTCAGCGCGCTCCCAATCCTCGTCAGAACCCATAGAATCCTCTGGGCGCGTAGAAAGCTCAACGCGGTATGGGAAGCCAAACTGTGCATAGTATGCGGTAATGAGGTGAGATGCATCCGTGACCTGCTCAGTAATCTGATCAGGGCGGATAAAGAGGTGTGCATCGTCCTGAGTAAACTCACGAACACGGAACAGACCGTGCAGAGCACCCTTCATCTCGTAACGGTGATCAAGACCAGCCTCAGCCAGCTTCATAGGAAGATCCCTATAAGAACGTGGCTTGGACTTGTAAATCAAGCAAGCACCAGGGCAGTTCATAGGCTTAATGGCAAAGTCCTCTTCATCTACCGTGGTGGTGTACATATTCTCTTTGTAGTGGTCCCAGTGACCAGAAGTCTCCCAAAGGGAACGCGAGAGGATCAGTGGAGTCTGAACCTCCTGATAACCAAAGCGAGCCTGCATCTCATGCCAGTAATCGGTCAGAGCGTTGCGCAGAGCCATGCCGTTTGGAAGCCAGAATGGAGAACCTGGACCAAAGTCGGACATCATGAAGAGCTCCATCTCGCGACCAATCTTCCTGTGGTCGCGCTTCTCGGCCTCTTCAATCATCTTGAGGTACTGAGCAAGCTCATCTTTGGAACCAAACGCAACACCATAAATTCTGGTGAGCATCTTGTTGTTCTTATCGGCCTTCCAATACGCACCAGAAATGCTGGTCAGTTTAAAAGCCTTAACACCCTTGGTGTAGAGCATGTGAGGACCAACGCACATGTCAACATATTCACCCTGCTTATAGAAGGTAATGTGTGCGTCAGGAGCAAGATCGCCAATGTGCTCAACCTTGTAAGACTCGCCGCGCTCCTGCATGTAGGCAACAGCCTCATCACGAGGAAGTTCAAACGTCTCAATCTTAAGGTTCTCTTTGACAATTTTCTTCATCTCAGCTTCGATGGCTGGGAAATCGTCCTCGTTAACCTTAGTGTCTCCAAGATCAACGTCATAGTAGAAACCGTTTTCGGTTGCTGGACCATAGGCAAACTGTGCGTGTGGATACAGACGCTTCAAAGCCTGAGCAAGCAGGTGAGCTGCATCGTGACGAATAACCTCAAGCTCTTCAGCTGCATCGTTAATCTCGCCAACATGGCCGTCGTTATATAAAACCTTCATGTAAAACCCCTCAGAGGTAGCTACTCATAGAAACAGGCACGGCGCCTACTCTGCTCACACGGGAGCTTAGGAGCAGACGCCTACATAGTCTCTGTTGTAAAACACCAGATTGCCATCATAAAGAACAAAACCAAACGTTATTGAATGCGAGTACGGCAGTAAGGGCAAACCTTCCAGTCTGCATTCAGTGGACGATGGCATGTTGGGCAAACGTTTCTAACCTGCGTATTGCAGATTGGGCATACGATAAAATCGCGGTCGATTGGAGCGGAGCACTTAGGGCAGATGCCGTAGTGAGACAGCTGGTGCTCACGAAGGGCAATATCAAGGTCCTGCTCCTCACGGTCAATGAGGTAGCTGCTTGGACGCAAAATAACGTATGCAAGCAGACCAACAACAGGAACAACAGAAATGACTGCCCACATCCACCAAGGCTCTGCGCCACGACGCTGGGCATCGCGAATAACGTAGATGATGGAAAGGATATAAAGCATTACGACGCAAATAACCATGAGGTAAATAACCATACGTACCTCAGGTGTAATAATCTGATCAAGAATCTCCTGCATCTGACAGCCCCTTCTGCTGGCTTTTTGTTCTCTCCTAAATCGTACGACAAACTGCCCCAAAATGGAGCGAAATGTCGCAGATAAATTTATTTTACCAAAGCATCACTAAATTGTGCAGCAACCTCGCCAGCAAGTGAAATTGTTCCACATGCTACAAAGCCCTTCTCGCGCAAGGCGTCCACTGCTTCGGGAACACTTTTGTAGACAGCAACAACGTTAGCGCCGCAGGCTTTGTACAGCTCAGCAAGCTCTTCTGCATCCATAGCACGATCGTTGTCTGTCTGGGTTACCGCTACCTCAGGGAACTCTTTGGCGAGAAGTTCTGCGATGCCCTTAACGTCTTTATCTGCAAAAACTGCAGTCAAAAGCATAGGTCGATTGGCTACTTCTGGCTCAATTGAGCGGATAGCAGTTAAGAACGTCTCGATTGACTGAGGATTGTGAGCTGCGTCGATAAGCACCAAAGGCTTAGGTTGAAGCAGCTGGAACCTACCGGGTGTAGGGCACCTGGTTGTGGAGAAAAACGCTTTCTCTGCATCAAGCGGACGTCCCAGAAAATCCTCAGCTAAGCAGGTTGCCAGGGCAATATTTGCTGCCTGATAGCTTGGTTTAAGTGCGGCAAGATCCTCGTAGGTTGCACGCGGCGTCACAACCGTAAGCTCAAGCGGAAAACCGATGCTCTTAGGCTTTTTGGTAATGAAGAAATGTGCGTGAGGCAGCTCTGGATGGTCAGATGTCTGACCAGCAGAAACCTCTCCCTCAACGTCTTCTGGCTTGTCAGCTACAAGAAAAGTCGGAACAACGCCCGCAGAAGCCGCCTGGGACAAAAATACATCCTGGACGCTCTGAGGAGTTGTCGTTCCCACGCCAAGCACGCAGGTGCGATCATGCTTAATGATAGCGGCCTTCTCGCCAGCAATAGCCTCGAGGGTATCACCTAAGATGCGCGTATGATCCAGACCAACACCTGTAATAGCAACGGAGGTGATGTTTTGAGCGGCGCTTGTTGCGTCCCACCTGCCTCCCATGCCGCACTCAAGCACGCAGGCGTCAATCTCTGCTTCAGCAAAGACAACCAAGGCCGCAACTGTGAGCAGGTCAAACTCGGTGATGTCATAGGGGCGCTCGCCTAGGGCAGCTCGCTGAGCGTTGACGCGCTCCCCTGCCACCTGAGCTGCAGAGACGCCGTGAGCAAAGGCTTCCTCAGAAACAGATGCGCCGTTAATCTCCATGCGCTCGGTATAGCTGATGAGCTCAGGAGACGTATAGAGAGCGGTCTTGAGACCTTCTCCCTTGAGCAGGGCCGCCGTATACCTGGAGGTAGACGTTTTGCCGTTGGTGCCTGCAATCTGAACACTCTTGAAGCAAAGGTCAGGGTTGCCCAACTCTTTGAGCATATCCTCCACGCTCTCCAGCAGGGGCTGAATACCAAACTTCTTTGTATCGTGAAGCACCTTTAAAGACTGCTCATAGCTCAGCTCAGGCACAGAAAAAGGAACAGAATAACTCATTGCACAGACCTCTTATAGACCAAGCAGACGCATAGCCTCTGCACGGGTTTTCTCGTTAGTTTTAAAAATGCCACGAACCGCAGACGTGGTGGTCAAAGCACCCGATGCCCTAATGCCGCGCATACTCATACAGGTGTGCTCAGCCTCCATAACCACCAAAACGCCCAAAGGATCAAGCTCTTCTACCATAGCGTCAGCAATCTGGCCTGTAAGGCGCTCCTGTACCTGCAGACGGCGAGAATATCCACTGACGCAGCGAGCAATCTTGGAAAG
>CALHQT010000141.1:0-4952 GCA_938038135.1 uncultured Atopobium sp. | reverse complement strand
CCGGTACCGGCGTTTCCGCTGGTGAAACTACCATTAAGGCAACGATTCCATACGCAGAGGTTACTGATTACGCTACAAGGCTGAGGTCCCTCTCGCGTGGAACGGGCGAGTATACCGTTGAGCTAGCAGGATACGAGCAGGTACCACACGACATTCAGGCTCGTCTTGCTGCCGAGTATGCCGAGCGTCGCGCTGCCGGCGAGCGCTAAGCCGCAGGTATATCAGGCGCAGAACGCGCCGCGAGCGCTGAGCCGCAGGTAGATGTAACGTTTCAAGCAAGAACCCTCGCATTTCTCAGGTGCGAGGGTTCTTTTGTGTTTCTACAGCGTGTTGGTGGCGGCTTTTAGGCTTGGCGCACAAAATAGTGCCGTTTTAGTAGGTCTTACTGGGGAATCGTATAGCTTTTAGTCAAAATAACCAGGAAACTAGAGCGTCTTGCCTGACGGCTAGGTGGTCTCACTAATCGATATACATTTATATGCATAAACTTTATTTAATATGCTGAATAATGAATAGAGAAATATAAAGAATTTAACTATGGGTAAATTTCGTACCTAAGGAACACACCTATGACAGATATTCTGCACAATTGCGGGCATATTACACATCAAATGAAGATAATCTGCACGTTTGAGGTATTTTCAGCGTAATGTATACGTCTTTTTGACAGATTATCTGTCATAGGTGTGTTCAGCCATCAACAAAACAGAGCAAACAACTAAGTAATGCTGCTAAAACCAAATTACGAGAAATTTGTGGACGTGTTCTGGGTAAACCAAAAACATAACTTCGCACATCAAAGCTATATTTAGATTGCCACACGTTTGACCTGCACATCTAATGCGTCGCTCGCACGGCGTGGTTGACCGCGGCCGCGCGCCCCGTGCATGCTCCGCACCCCACGCACCCCGCACGCCGCACAGCAAGCAGGCAATCTACCCATTTCAGCACCGTTTAAAGAAAGGCCGCACATGTACCTAGAGAATATCAATGGACCAGAAGACGTAAAGAAGCTGGACGCGGATGCTCGCGCGGTGCTTACGCAGGAGATTCGCGACAACTTACTGGTCATGGAGTCAAAGCACGGCGGCCACTTTGGTCCAAACTTTGGCATCGTCGAGGCAACTATCGCGCTTCATACCGTGTTCAATTCACCCGTTGACCATATCGTTTACGATGTCTCGCACCAGACGTATCCCCACAAGATGCTCACCGGCCGCAAGCAGGCATACATGGATCCTGCGCTCTACGACTCGGTGTCTCCTTACACTGATCCCGCCGAGACCCCGCATGACCTCTTCAAAATCGGCCACACTTCCACGTCCATCAGTCTGGCGCTTGGCCTGGCAAAGGCTCGCGACATCATGGGCGGCAAGGAGAACATTATCGCAGTTATCGGCGACGGCTCCATGTCCGGCGGCGAGGCGCTTGAGGGTTTGAACGTTGCCGGCGAGCTGAACAGCAACTTTATCATCGTCTTCAACGACAACCAGATGTCCATCGCCGAGAACCACGGTGGCATGTACGACCAGTTCGCTGAGCTGCGCCGCACCAACGGAGCTGCCGAGAATAACCTCTTCAAATCGATGGGCCTGGACTACCTGTATGTCAATGACGGCAACGACATCGAGGCTCTTATCGCCGCGTTTAAGCAGGTAAAAGACACGACTCATCCGGTTGTGGTCCACATCAATACGCTTAAGGGCAAGGGATACGCTCCCGCGGAGGCAAACAAGGAGAAGTGGCACTGGCACATGCCGTTTGACATCCAGACTGGTCAGAGCCCTGCATCCGGTTCCTCCGAGTCGTACGCCAGTATTTTTGCAGAGTATGCGCTCAAGCGCGCGAAGACTGACCCGAAGTTCCTGGTGCTCATGTCGGCTGTTCCTGGTCTTCTCGGCCTTTCGCAGGAACGCCGAGAAGAGCTTGGAAAGCACTACCTTGACGTGGGCATTGCCGAGGAAACCGCAGTTGCAATGGCTTCCGGCGCAGCTCACGCCGGTGCGCACGTGGTTTGGGGTTCAAGCGCAACTTTCATCCAGCGCACCTACGACCAGCTGACCCAGGACCTGGCGCTCAACCAGAATCCTGCGGTTATCGTGGGCTCCGGCTCCATTAGGGGCTTGATGGCCGCCACCCACCAGGGCCTTAGCAGCATTTCCATGATTGCAAACATTCCTAACATGGTGTACCTCGCGCCGTCCAACGCCGAGGAGTACGTCGCCATGCTCGACTGGGCACTTGAACAGGACAAACACCCTGTCTACATCGCAATTCCTTCCGGTCCCGTGGTCCACGCCGAAGGTCCCGTCCGCACAAACTTCGACGACCTCAACACCTACGAGGTCACGCGCCAGGGCTCCAAGGTGGCCGTTCTTGCCCTGGGCGATTTCTACGACCTTGGCGAGAAAACCGTCGAGGCTCTTAGCTCTACTCTGGGAATTGAAGCCACGCTGGTCAAGCCATACTTTGCCTCTGGTGTTGATCAGAATCTGCTCGACAACCTGGTAAAAGGCCACGACGTCATCGTAACCATTGAAGATGGCATCATCGAAGGCGGTTGGGGACAGAATATCGCTAGCTACCTGGGAATTTCTCCCGCACGCGTGCTGAACTACGGCGTCAAGAAGGCTTTCTACGACCGCGTCAACATCGCGGACCTTATGCGAGAAAGTCATCTGGAGCCTGAGCTTATTGCTGCAGACGTCAAGCAGGTGCTGGGCCTGTAGACGATGTCGTTCCGCTGCGCCAATGGACGTCCGTCCCTGGGCGGCAGCGGCTTCACGCGGGCCGACGCGGCTTCACGCACACTTCTCACCATCACATCAAAACTGCAACAAAAAAGAGGGGCCGCATCTGCGGTCCCTCTTCTGTATCAAGCAAGTGCGCCGTTGCGGTGCACTGTCGTGCTGTTGCGGTACGCCGTTGCAGCGCCGTTGCGACCTGCCGCCATGCGTGCCGTCGCACCGCGTCGCAACCTGCAGCTAGAAGCCTAAGCCTTAAGAGCGCGGCCCATAGCGTCAGCCTGAACGATAGCTGCATAGAGCTCGTCAGGAGTGACATCGCCAGCAAGGTTGTGGATGGTCTCGCCAGGAACGCAAGCAGCCTCAGCGATCTTCTTGATCTGCTCGTCAGTGGTGATGCCAACCTCCTCGAGGGTAGTTGGAAGACCAACCTCAAGGCAGAAGTCCTGGACCTCGTCGAACTCCTCCTGAGGAACACCCTCAAGAACAAGCTGGACCAGGGTACCAAAAGCAACGCAGTTGCCGTGAGGTGCGCTGTGGCCACCAAGGGAGGTGAGGCCGTTGTAGAAGGAGTGAGCTGCTGCGCAGTTAACGTTGTCAGCGCCGACACCACTCATGTAGACGGTTGCCTCGCAGATAGCCTCAAGAGCTGGGGTTACAACGTTGTTCTCGCAAGCCTTAATTGCCTGTGAACCGTAATCGCGAAGGGTGAGGTAGCACTCCTTAGCAATTGCCATACCAACGCGGGTGATGCCGGTTCCCTCAAGGGAAGGAGACTCGGTGCGGATGGATGCGCGGCCCTCAAAGTAGGTGCCCAGTGCGTCGCCCATGCCTGCTACCAGGAAGGAAACAGGTGCGTTAGCGATGATCTGGGTGTCGACCATAACTGCATCTGGATTCTGTGGGTAGAAGAGGTACTTGTCAAAGGAACCGTCATCGTTGTAAATAACGGAGAGGCCGGTGCATGGAGCGTCAGTAGCTGCAACGGTAGGGAGAATAACGATGCGCTTACCAGCGTAATATGCGGTTGCCTTTGCAGTGTCAACAGCGCTGCCGCCGCCGATAGCAACGACTACGTCGATGTTGTCCTCCTCGACGATAGCCTTCATGCGGTTAATCTCGCCGTTGGAAGAAATGCCACCGAAGACCTCATAGCGACGGTAATAGTCGCCCTTGCCCTCGAAGCTCTGCTCGATCATGTCGTGGGTTGCTTTGTAGCCGCTGTTAGAGCAAACAAACAGGAAGCGCTTTCCCATGTAGCCCATCTCTTTTTCGAACTCGAGACAAGCATTTTTGCCCTGAACATACTTCAGTGGCTCACGCATTGCGCGTAGCATTTTCATAGGTTCCCCTCTCCGGATACGTTTTAGACCTATGTAAGTTATGGTAACACTATCAAAAGAACATAACAGTAAGGAAAATATTTCTGTGGAAGCAATATTTTCTGGTTTTGCTCACTAAAGCAGTAAGGCAGTTGGAAGTAATTCTATTTAGAAATCTTATAATAGGGAGAAATAAGAATAGGGGATAGGGATGATCTAAAGAGGAAATGAATGTTTGAAGGAAAGCTAGAAACAGCAGAAAAAAACATTCTGTTCTACAAATGGTCAAATTATATTAATTCAAGCGTTCTGATTTGGACCATCTTAACTCTCTATTATCTTTGGCGTGGTTTAAGTTATTTTGATATTGCACTAGTCCAGAGTGTTGGCGCAATAGCTACAGCAGTACTTGAGATTCCAACGGGTTGGATATCTGATCGTCACGGACATCATATTGTTTTAAAAATTGCTTCTTTTTCTAGACTTGCGGCAATAGTGACTTTAACCTTTGCAAATAGTTTTTTATTGATGGTAGTTTCTGAATTGTTCTTTTCTTTAGCAAGTGCGTCGCAGTCAGGAGCTGGAAGTGCTTTTCTTTTCGAGGCAACGAGTGCAAATTCTGGTATGGATAGGAAGAATGGAGCATATGCTCTAATTCTTTCAAAAATGACAGGAACTCAGTCAATCATTAGAATTACTGTTCGTTTAATAGCTCCTGTTCTTTTTAGTATCAATCCTTTGATTCCTTTTGTTATTTCGATCTTTGTATATTTTCTTGGGCTATTAGTAACTTTGGAATTTAAAGAAAATGATGTAAGCCCTAATAGAGGAAGTAATTGCCTGCCAGAAGAAGATGGATTTATAAGGACTAGAACTAGTAAATTGA
>CALHQT010000140.1:0-4953 GCA_938038135.1 uncultured Atopobium sp. | reverse complement strand
AATTTGCGATGCTCTGGCAGAAAAACCTTTCACATGCTGGGCAAACTCCTGTGCATAATACTCAAGAATGAACTTCTCGTACAACCTATGCATTTTCTGCTCGTCAATAAAACTTGCCAGGTGATACTCACCATCTTCAGTGGTCATAAGCATGCCTTCAACAACCAGCTGACAAATTGAAAGCAGTAGCTGATACGTGCGGTTATTGCGCTGAAAACGAATATCCGCCCAGCGAACCTGCTTTAAATCAACCTCATCAATGTCCGCAAAGAAAAGCATCTCTCGCTTAAGCGCAACCTTGTGCTGCGGCGATACATCCTTCTGTTTGAGCAGCAGCAGGGCCACGGACTTTAGAATCTGATTGAATAGATTGTTTTGCGAAAGCTCATCAAAATCGCAGGTAACTTGTACGCGACGAGCAAGGCGATTCCTAATGGTCTCCGGCATTTCAATCTTGCCTCGAACAACCGCCAGATCCTCCACACAGTTTATGTACTCGCGATACAAGCCCTGCTTGAGCTGCAAACCAATTCCCTTGGACAAGATGGCCGCAAACAGGTTATAAATCGAGTCAAACGTCTCCTTCTGTACGTCCTCATACACAGATTCCCGCAGCGTAGTGAAGGCGTACGACAGCATATAGTAAATATTTTTTATGAAGATATGCCTATCTTCGGTCATTGAAACACTCCGTGAAGGATGTTCTCCCAGCGCTGGTATTTCTCCTGGTCGTCAAACCAATACTCGCCCAGCATTGGCAAGATGTCGTAATCCACAACCTCCTGCATCCATTCATCGCTGCAGCTCAATTCATTACGACCGCAAAAATAGCTGTGTCCAATGCAGAATCCCCTGCCCAGCGACCTATCTGACGCAATCTCCATATTCAATTCAATTACCTTAGCGAGAAGATCGTCAAAAATGTCATTGTTAAGAGACTGCTGGTACTGGATAAAGCCCTCCGTCTCAAAACCAGGCTCCATCTCAAAGAAGCTAAAACGACGACGCAAAGCGTAATCAATCATTGCCAAGCTTCTGTCTGCCGTATTCATCATTCCGATAATGTAAAGGTTCTCTGGGACCGAGAACTTCTCGTCATTGTACGCAAGTGTAGCCGGTGTACCTCGATAATCGTTTTCAATCAGCATCAAAAGTTCACCAAAAATCTTGCTCAGATTGCCACGGTTAATCTCGTCGATAATAAAGAAATATTTTGCGTCATAATCAGCCTCTGCCTTCTTGCAGAAACGGTAAAACACGCCTTTCTTGAGCTCAAAGCTTGAACCACTAGGCTTGTAGCCCATCATAAAGTCTTCGTACGAATAATTCTGGTGGAATTGTACGAACTCAATAGCGTCCTCGTTTACGGCGCCTATCAGCGAATATGCAAGTCTTTTTGCCGAGAAGGTCTTTCCAACTCCTGGTGCTCCCTGCAAAATAATGTTCTTTTTATTTAGTAATACGGCAGCTAACTTGTCATATTTTTCTTCCGACATAAATACTTCCTCCAAAAATTTTCCCTTGTTATATGGAGGAATACAAAACAACTTATCATCAGGAGGAGTTGGAGGAATCTCTTTATAATCCTTTGAGAAATACGCAATATCAGCCGTTAGAGTCACAAAATAAGGATCGGGATAGCAATCTTCTGTTAAAGCAGAGGTAAACATCTTAATGAGTTCGGAATCTTCAGAAATTACATCTCTAACTTCATTATAAAATTTCGTATACGTCCTTATATTAGTTGTAGATGCCCCCTGCTTAAACTCGTAATTGCTCTCTAACCTATCCGATAAAGCTTTTACTTGTCTAAACTTATATATGTAATATATGTCTGGATATCTAAGCCAAAGATAAGTTGTGATGGTTCCCTCTTTTTGATAATGCTGCTTCCCTTCAGGACCATATGTTTCAAGTAGCTTATCTGCTCTTGCAATAAACCCTTTGACACGCTCAATCAGATCAATCTTCTCGTCAAAGAGCTGCATAAACATAGAGCGAACCTCTTCTGGGTTCTGTTCAGCATAGAACTCAATCATCTTGCGAGAAAAATCATAGTTAGCAGCAAGAAGATTTTCCGTTTTAGACAGCGACTTACTCAGCATCGCAGGAAAATCCTGGGCATTGATATCCCAGTTATCCTGGAAGCACTTAATTGCTTCCCACTTATATTTTTCTTCCTCCCAGTGAGAAGGAAAATTCTCTTTGTACTGAGCAAGGACCTCATCAAGAGATTGTCTATCTATCATTGCTGCTCCCCTTTAGGCAAAAGCCAGTAAATCTTTCTGGTTGCTCGCATACACTGCCAGGTCAACCTATGTCATCGCCTAGCATGTACTACCAGATAAATTGCGCTTTATACTGATAGTATCCTCCTAATTGGAACTCATGTTTTTAACTTCTTACACATTTCGGCGAACAGAAAAAGGCAGCCCACCCAGAGCTGCCTTCAACGCACACTATGTCTCCGCAGCACTAGACTGCGTGCTCTGTCTTAGCTCCCTTTTCCTCCTTGAGAAACTGCATATCCAGGGCCTTAATAAACGGCAGGTAGATTGCCATATCAATCAAAATCAATACGAGCTGAAGTAAAGCACCCTGCCATCCGCACAGAAGAAATCCCGAGATCAAAGGAGGGGTACTTCCAGGCAGCATAATACCGTTACACAGAGACACCAAGCCGGCGCTCATTGCGGACCACGCAATTAAAACGTTAACAACGGGCGTAAAAATCAGAGGAATTGCCATGATGGGATTCAAAACTATCGGCAGTCCATACATAACCGGCTCGTTGATACCAAAAATACCAGGCACAATAGAAATCTTTGCAATGTCTTTTGCACGGCGAGAATTGCAGAACAAAAATATCACAAGCAGAAGCGAAAGCGTTGATCCTCCGCCACCAAACAGCGCAAAGAACGCATCAAACTCTCGATTGATAATGTTGGGTAGTGCAGTGCCTGCGGCAAAGGCGGCCTGGTTTTCCAGCGTAAGCGCAGTCAAAATCGGCGTAAAAATAGGGCTAGTAATGTTTGACCCGTTAATGCCAAAGAACCAGAAAATGCCCTGAATGATGTAAGCAATCGCCAAGGCCCACACGGTTCCGCCAAGCATGGTCAGTGGAATCTGCAACATCGAATAAATGCAGGTAAACGCATCTCCCCAAGGGGTAAGTGCAAACAAAACGCTAATCGCCCACACTGCGGCAAACGTGAGCGCCATCGGAACCAGAGCACTAAACGCAAGCGAAACAGACGTAGGAACGCCCTCCGGCATCCTAATAACCCAGTTCTTCTTGATAGCAAATCCAAAAATGGACACCGACAAAAAGCCTACGATAATCGCTACAAACACACCCCTCGCGCCGGTCCACGCAAGAGGAATGCTCTCCACTAAAAATGGCTGAGAAGCTCCCTGGGGCAAAAACTCAGTCACCTGAGGCATCAAAATAAACCAGCTGACGAGCGAAACCATACCAGCAGAAACTCGATCCTCTAAACCAAGTTGATCAGCAAAGTTGTAGCCAATCTCGAACGACAAAAATATTGCCATGAGCGAAACAGTGCAGGCAGAAGGAATGGCCAACAGCGAGAAAAGCGACTTGCCCTGAATCGTAGTGGACTTCAAGAAATCAACCCACGCAGGAATTGGCAAGTTGCCTGCCAACGTAAACATTGATCCGATAATAAGGATTGGCATGAGCATGGCAAAAGAGTCGCGCATAGTAAGAAGATATTTATTCTTACTCACCAACTCTGCCATTGGCATAAGCTTCTTCTCTAGACCTTGCGCTACATTCATACAGTCCCCAGTATGTCACTTGAAATAACGACGTAAAAAGAGAAATCAAATCATATATCAAAAGCAAATATCATCGTCAGTAGCAGGGCCTTATCGCTATTTAAATTAACAAGAAAAACGAAGGTTAGAGATGTAAGTCAAAATTTACAAATAAAAAAACTAATCGAAACTGCACCATACAAAATTTGAGGCACAGTTTCGATTGCAATTAAAGGTTCAATTTGTTTTTTAACTGTTGGTTCTGTTCTGGAGTAAGTTTCGTAATCGCACCAGTTCTAGAGATTGTAATAAAGTCTCTAAAATCGCTGATATGAATTGGTTTATCAAAAACTATCATGTCATCAATCGGAGCAAAATACCTGCTTCTCCAATGAAGATCATTTTCTACGGCGTATGAATCTACAATCACATCCCCAGATACAACGCCTTTTGCAAAGATGCATCCGCCGTATTCTTTATAAAGCATCTCTCCTCTGTTAAGTCCCACAGCCAGCAACTCTTTAGCTTCATATAACGCATCATCTTCTGAAATATTTTTCAGTTGACACTTTAAGCGTTTGATTGTATCGATTGAAGTTTTTGAAAACATGAAGTAGACGTCTTCACCAATGCAACAATCTTTTGGAGCCGTCCATTCTGTATGTTTTTCGACTAAAACTTTTTCAACATCAAAACATCCAACCTCATCAAGATAGAACATTACCTCCTCTAGAAATTTTGGAAAAGCAATGTTGGTAACAAAAGCACTCGTCATTGTAGATCTCCCTTCCTTAATTTAAACCTAATCTAAAACCTGGCGAGAAAATCACTCCTCTCGCCAGGCAACTAACCTGCAGTTTTTGCCGCGACCCGGACCCACTACTTGTTCGTCAGGCGTTCGACGAGCTTGTTGATCTCCCACTCGGTCATGCCCGCATCGGTCAGATACTTGCGAGCGCCAGCTGCATAATCCGCGCCGTCGAGCGAACCGTACGTAGGCACCCCAGCAATGCAGCGAGCGATGTCGTCGAACTTCACGTCAACAACAGCGTCGTAACGAGCCTTGTCGTCCTTCTCGTTAATGCCGTAATAGTTGTCGTAGGTAATCATATAATCATCGCGCATCTCGTCGTAGGATGCGCCGCAAAGTGCCTCGAGAAGGGCGCAGACAAA
>CALHQT010000139.1:0-22918 GCA_938038135.1 uncultured Atopobium sp. | reverse complement strand
TCGGAAGGTTTCTAAGCTTTAGAAGACTTTTGCCCTTCAAGAGCCTTCTGACGACGCTCTTTGAGGTATCTTCCAAGTGGAGCAGTAACAACAAAGTGATTCACAAATGCTCCGCAAGTTGCTAGCAAAGCTGCAACCAGTGCATTTACATAAGGATGCCATGCTGGGAAATACTGTGCCAACGCTTGCTGAATTGGAAAAGCCCACAAGTAAATACCATAGGACAGCTCAAATTTGGTGCCAAACGTACTAAAGTGGTTGCCCATTCCATACGCAAGGCAGAAGCAAGCAATAGGAAAAACCGTCAGCATTGCCAGATTATCGATGCCGCTAAAGACCATAACAAACCACAGAACAATCGACGCAAGGCCTAAAACAGGTGAGATAGTAATACGGTCTCTAAGTACCCAGATCAAAACGCCCAGGAAAAACAGAAGAACCGCACGTACAACGCTTAGCTGAAGCGGAGAAAACTTCACGTAATATACCGCTGCTAGTACAAAAACAGGTACCGATAGCAGTAAAAACTTCTTTTTATCAAACTTGGTGAGTTTATAGCTGATAAAACACAGAATGTAGCAGATGAACTCAACGGGAAGTGTCCACAGCGCAGCATTAACCACATCGCCCGAAGGATTGTTGGTAAACACTCCCGGCAGCTGATGGACCATAATCAGAGCTCCGTTGAGTAGGTACTTATACGTCTGTGGATTAGTGAAATACTCCGCAGGCGAAAGCGTTGAGAATATTGGACCTAACACAAAAGCTGTAAGGACCACAACAAATACAAGCTCAGGGAACAGCCGTAAAACACGTGCCGAGAAAAACTTTTTTGGTTCAGGGTAATGCTCGCAACTACGAGCAATCAAGAAGCCACCAAAGAGGAAGAAGACACCAACGGAAACGCCACCTGGGCTCAAGCGGTCTCCAGTAAACTTCAGAAGATAGCTACCTGCATCGCCGCCCAAAACAACTGCATAACAGTGGGACACAATAACCATTAACGCTGCAATAAACCTAATAAAATTCAGGTTATTAACACGTGATGTTGCTACGTCGCTCAGTTTAATCTGGGCACTTCTCGCCATTTACTCGCCTAACTCTATACGAACCTTTTGACCCTCAACGTGAACTCTATCCTGAGCAAAAAGCTGCAACACCTCAGGATACAGCTGATGCTCTACCTGATGAATCGCCTCTTCAAGCTGGTCAACGGTCCAGCCCTCTTCAACCACAACTGGTCGCTGAGCAATAATGGGGCCGCGGTCGTAATCAGCGTTTGCCAGGTGAACGGTAACGCCCGTCACCTTGACGCCGTACTCATACGCATCCTGAATAGCATGTGCACCACGGAAGCTTGGCAGCAACGCCGGATGCAGATTGAGCACACGATTAAGGAAGGTGTTCAGAATAGGAACGCCGACTTTGCGCATGTAGCCAGCCATAACAACATAATCAACGTTATAGCGCTTGAGCTCGGTGGCAATAACCATATCCGCAACAAATGGGTCCTCGTACGTCTCTTTTGAGAGCGTCAGGGTTTGCAAACCGGCTGCCTCTGCCCTCTTCAAACCATATGCATCAGGGCGAGAAGAAACAACCAGTTCAATGGTTGCGTCTAGCTTGCCAGCATCAATGGCGTCAATAATGGCCTGTAGGTTGGTACCTGAACCGGAAAGAAGAACGCCAAGCTTAATTGGCATCGTTGTAGACCACCTTTCCGGTGCCTGGGATAATCTGACCCATGACAAATGGCTCAAAACCCTGTTCAGAGAGGGCCTCTGCAACATCATCGACATCGTCTATGTCAACAATAAGCGCCATGCCAACGCCCATATTGAAGGTGCGGTACTGCTCATCAAGAGAGAGATGAGCGGCGTTAGAAACGTAGGAAATAACTGGTGGAATTGGCCATGCAGGACCTGCCTCTCCACCACGATCAACCTCTGCATCAAGATGAGATGGTAGTGCACGGTTAAGGTTCTCGGTGATTCCACCACCGGTGATGTGTGCCATAGCCTTGATAGGAGCTCCTGCGCGGAGTGCAGCAAGCAATCCACCTGCGTAAATAGTAGTTGGACGCAAAACAACGTCTGCGAGTGACTCTCCACCGAGTTCCTCTAGTGGCTGGTTAAGCTCCTCGACAGTCTTACCCTCAATGGCTACCTTACGTACCAGCGAATATCCGTTGGAGTGAATGCCAGAAGAAGGAAGTCCCAGAATGACGTCACCTTCACTGACCTTCTCGGGACCTAAGATCTTTGGTTTGTCGACAACGCCAACAACAAAGCCAGCCAGATCGTAATCGTCAGGATTCATAACACCTGGATGCTCGGCCATCTCGCCGCCTACCAGCGCACATCCGCTCTTGCGGCAGCCTTCTGCAATGCCGCCAACAACTTCGGCGACTGCCTCGGCTTTAAGCTTGCCCACAGCAACGTAATCCAAGAAAAACAGCGGCTCGGCGCCCATGGGAACAATGTCGTCGACGCACATGGCAACCAGGTCCTCGCCCACCGTATTGTGGCGGTTGAGCAGCTGGGCGATGGCAAGCTTAGTGCCAACGCCGTCGGTACCGCTGACCAGTACAGGCTCTTCCATGTCCTTCAGAGCTGCAGCCGAGAAGCAGGAGCCAAAGCCACCCAAGCCGCCAATGACCTCGGGACGAGTAGTTGTAGCAACAGCAGCTTTGATGGCGTCAACAGCACGAGCCCCCTCATCAACGTCAACGCCTGCGTCAGCGTAGGTAATCTGCTTGGTTGGATCAGCGGAAGTAGTCATTATTCTCCTTCTTACTGCTTTGAGGGGACAAAGCCCTCGTCAATTAACTGCTGTTCTACCTGGTCAAACTTACGTGCAAAAGATGGGTTTAGATTATCTGGGGTGTTTTCTGGCAAGAACCTCTGGTAGAAGTCTTCCGGAATTGCCACAGGATACCTGCCGCTAAAGCAAGAATCGCAGTAACCACGAGAAGGAACGCAGGCAAGTAGGCCCTCCAGGCTCAAAAAGCCTAAGGAGTCTGCACCGATATAATCGCAGATCTCTTGAGTGGTCATTTTTGCTGCAACAAGCTGGTCCTGATCGGCAGTATCAATACCGTAGAAGCAAGGCCATGCAACCTTAGGAGAAGCACTTCTCACGTGTACTTCAGTAGCTCCTGCGTCTCTAAGCAGCTGAACAATCTGCTTGGAAGTAGTGCCGCGAACAACAGAATCGTCTACCATTACGATGCGCTTACCTGCAACAACGTCAGAAAGCGCGTTGAGCTTCAAACGTACACCCAGTTCACGAAGCTGCTGTGTAGGTTGAATGAAGGTTCTTGCAACGTAGCGGTTTTTGATCAAGCCAGTGCCAAAAGTCACGTCCAGCTCTTGTGCAAAACCTTCAGCTGCAGGAACGCCGGAATCAGGTACACCGATTACCAGGTCAACGTCTGCTGGGGTCTCTTTTGCCAGTTGGCGACCCATCTGGTGACGGACAGAATACACCGAGCGACCGCTAATAATAGAGTCAGGGCGCGAGAAATACACCTGTTCAAAGATGCACTTTGCTTGCTGACGAGGAGAAAGTCCCATCTCAGAAGATAGGCCGCTGTCGGAAATACGGATAATCTCGCCAGGAGCCACTTCGCGCACATACGTAGCGCCCACAATATCCAGCGCACACGTCTCAGATGCAACTACCCAGTTATTCTCGCCTTCCTCGCCAATATGGCCGAGTACCAGCGGACGAATACCGTTAGGATCCCTAAACGCATAGAGGGCGTTCTCGCGGATGAGCACCATGGCGTAACCGCCCTCGATGAGGTTCATAGTTGCAGCAATACCGGTGCGCAGACGGTGTGTACGACGAGTAAAGTAGCCGATGAGCTGGGCTGCTACCTCGGAATCTGTGTTGGATCTAAAGGAAATCTGGCGAGAAGACAGTTCTTCTCGCAAAGAGTCAAAGTTAACGAGGGTGCCGTTATGCGCCAGGGCAATGAGGGTCTCATCGATGGACGACATATGAGGCTGGGCCGACTCCCAGCCCTTGGCGCCCGCAGTGCCGTAGCGGCAGTGACCGATAGCCACTTTACCTGGCATTGCGTTAAGGTCGTCGTTGTTAAAAACTTCAGTTACGAGGCCCGTATCTTTTCTGATAAGTACGGTCTGGCCGTCACCGACAGCTATACCTGCAGAATCTTGTCCGCGATGCTGCAGCGCGTGCAGCGCAAAATAAGTGAGTCGAGCAACGTCACGGTCAGGCGCCCATACTCCAAAGACGCCACATTCCTCGTGAAGTTCCATTGGATCCCCTCCGGATGCCTCAGCTTGAGCCACCCTTGATCAAACGCCTCTCACGTCTGGCAACAATACATACAGTGTACCTGGAAATTTGCAAGAAAAAGCGCTCCGAACAAATATGTTCGGAGCGTGTAACAATTTTTTAAGAAAGTGTCATTTACAGCCTCTGTAAGCCGCCCTTTTTTAGCTACTGAGCCTTTGGCTGAGCCTCGGTTTTTGGAACACAGATAAGCATGGTCCTGCCGTATTGGTCAGTGTAATTGCAGGTAAAGAGTGTAAGAACATGATCAGCGCGAGAAATAACATCTGCTGCATCAGAACGCGAGCTTACTGCCCTTGAGAGCCTGTCCTTCATATAAGACCTGAACTCATCAACAGAAGCAAAGTTAAACTGCCTGACTTCCTCGTCGTCTTCATCGGTGTGATAGGTAAATACTGGCTCAAGTTCATATGTCTGAGTAGGTGTGACGTACCAGATTGTCTCAACCTTATCGAAGGTAGACTGGTCGTTCATTGCTCCAATGTACTGGAACATGGAGCCGTTTCTCATGTGGTGACCATAGAGAATGGTTTGCTGGTCAGTAAGACCGTTTGGGTTGTTCTGGTAGTCCATAAAAATCTGACCACCGATTGACCACTCACCCTTTGCGTTTGTGTGCAGGTAGTGATCGTTGTCTGTAGTCTGATACACAGGATAGTTGACTTGCGTATCTGGAATCTGAATCCAGCCGACAACCTGGTTGTTTACTGCCTGAAGACCAGCCCAATCAATAACTGGAGCCTCGTCTTTTTTCTCGGAAACTGTTGCGTATGTAGCGAGTTCTTCGTTGATGACGTCTTGCTCGTGGTATTCAAGCTGGGTTTTGCCAAACATGACGCCAGCAACAACTAAGAGGCCAATGCCAACTACCAGCAAGAGTGTGGAAAGAATATAGGCAAAACCTTTCTTCTTAGCGGGTTTCTCGCCAGACTTTTTAGGAGAGGTTTTTTTGTTTCCCTCTTTTTTTGAAGACGCGGAATTTTTCATAGAAACTATCTCGACGGATGTTTTTGAGGTGTGAGTATTTCCAGCCGTCTGATCGTCAGCGGCGAATGAAGCAAAATGCTTGCCGTTTTTTGATTCCATGCACTTCCCTTCTGAAGGTACTCTTTGTCATACCTTTGTCATACCCCTTAAAAGTTTAGCTATGCACGAAACAAAAATCTCTGTACATCTTATGAAGTCATCGCATAATCACATTTTGCGGTATGCAAAACCCGCGCCTCAGGTCTCCTAAAGCGCGGGTCTCGTGTGCGGTCGCGGATGCAGGTACGCATGCAAGCGAGTTCTATTTGCGGACTGCGTGCGTGCGAGTACGAGTTAGCTTATGCGTCAGCCATCTCTGCCTTAAGCTGGACGATCTTCTCGCGATACTCTGGAAGAGAAGCACCAAGAATCTGGGTAGCGTAAATAGCTGCGTTTTTGGCACCGTTGATGGCAACGCAGGCAACGGGCACGCCGGATGGCATCTGGACCATGGAAAGCAGGGAGTCCATGCCGCCGAGGTCAGAAGTCTTCATTGGAACGCCAACGACAGGCAGCGGTGTGAATGCAGCGACAACTCCGCCCAGGTGAGCGGCCTTTCCTGCAGCTGCGATGATTACCTTGAGGCCGCGGTCAGCAGCGGTCTCGGCCCACTGGTGAACCTTGTCTGGAGTGCGGTGTGCGGATGCGATGACCAGCTCATATGGAACGCCAAGGCGCTCGAGCTCAGCGGTGCATCCCTCCATAGTTGCAAGGTCGCTCTTTGATCCCATGATAATGCCGACAACAGGCTGATCTGCCATCTCTGCTCCTTTGTTACGTCTCATAAAATAGGCGGATACGTCAAATATCCATCTCACAGTATAGAGTATGATTTTCTAGAACGTTGGTCCATCAGTCCACGTGAAAGGAAACTGTAATGAATGAAACCAACTCTGTTCTGTACCAGCGAGAAGGCTCGTACATCCCTCGCATCGCCGCAGTGCATGACCTCTGCGGATACGGAAAATGCTCGCTTGGCGTAGCTATTCCGGTACTGTCGGCAGCAGGATGTGACGTTTGCCCAGTACCTACGTCGCTTTTCTCGGCACACACCAAGTTCCCTACGTTCTACATGCACGACACCACCAACATGCTCGAGGATTACCTGGATGCATGGAAGGAAGAGGGCATTGACCTGGACGCCATTTATTCTGGCTTCCTTGGTGCTGCAGAGCAGGTTGCAAGCATTCAGCGCTTGTACCAGGAACATCCAAAGGCACTTCGCGTTGTTGACCCAGTTATGGGCGATGGCGGCAAGATGTATCCAACCTATACGCAAGAGCTTTGTGACGCAATGAAGTCCCTGGTAAACGGCGCTGATATCTTGACGCCAAATCTCACTGAAGCATCTATTCTTACTGGCATTCCTTACGCTGGTCAGGATTTGACTGATGAGCAGGTAGATGAGCTGCTTGATGCACTGCTTGCGATGGGAGCAAAGTGCGTTGTCCTTAAGGGTATTGTTCGCGGCGATGGTCTTATTCGCAACTTTGTTGCTACCGAGTCCGAGCGTGGCGAGATTGTCTCCGAGCTTCTGCCCTACATGCTGCACGGCACCGGCGACCTGTTTGCTTCTGCGCTTTTAGCTGCAGTTATGTGTGGTCAGGAAATCGCTGACGCAGTTGAGTTTGCTGGTGAGTTTGTTTGCGAGTCCATGGAAATTACTCGTGAGCAGCCAAACTTTGAGCTTCGTGGCGTTTCGTTTGAGACGAAGCTTGGCCTAATTGCTCAGCTTCTGCAGGAGTAAGACGCTTTTGCTCGCACAGGCTGCGCTGCTAGTGCAAAACTTTACGCTTCAGCGAAATCAAACATGATTCTTTGCCATAGATGCCCACTCACATAGAGTGGGCATCTATTTTTATGCCAGCGGTTGTCGTTATGCATGAAAATGCATTTTTCTGGCACTTTATTCGTTTCAATTTTTATCAAACAAACATTGAGTCTCAAAACATAGCGAAAAAGGTAAAAAAGCCGTTTAGTTGGAAATCAATGGATTTACTTAAAGATTTGATATTACTAAAAGCCCAGTTGGCGTTAATCAAGCGACACATTGCTAAATCAAAATCGCTCAATATTGTCATGCATAAAGATTAAAACCTCCAACTAAACGGATTTTTTACCTTTTTGGGACCAAAATCGTCTTAAAAACACCGATTCCATGACTTTCAGTCAAATTAACGTGCAAATTATTCGCCATGCCACCATTTTGAGGCGTGCCGACCTCCCGATAAGTCACTTCCAGCAGCACAAGTAAAAGAGCCGCTAACTTCAGCGGCTCTTTTGCTCTTTTGCTTTGTTGCTTGCAGGTATGTAGACTACTTAGTGCCTGAAGAACTGTCGCTTGTACCTGTGCTGTTAGTGGTTCCGGTGGTGCTCGTAGTGGTGTTCTTCTTTATTGAAGAGTCTCCACCAACAATACCGCCAAGCACGCGGACCGGCGTAAATGACGTGGCAATCTGGTCTCGCAGCTCTTTTTGAATGGTATCGTTTGCACCAGTAATGACCATGGTGATATTTACTCCATCAGAAGACTGCGTCTTTGAGAACGTAAAGGTAAAGATAGGTGTTGCATCTCCACCAGGTTTGAGGAATCCGAAGAGTTGAGATTTCTGAAGCTCACCTTGGTCATTTCTGTGAACACTGACGTGATAGACAACGGTATTGATTCGTGGGTTGAGCAGCGCGTTAATAGCAAATGCCTGTGCCTGGACACTGGATCCAGCATAGCATTCAAGCACGTCTTTTGAGGTTGTATCGGTAACTGTTACCTCAACGCGACCTGTGTTCTCATCAGCTTCCTGAACCGAGAAATCCTCGGGGAACTGCGTAAATCCATTACCCCACTCGACACCGCCACGCAATGCAGATGCAACAGATCGCACCGTAACTGATTCAGTTAGATTTGCTGTGTTAGCTCGACGAATAACGCCACAAGAAACCTGCATCAGAACTACGATTACCAGGAAAACCAAAACAAAAAGGACTGCCGTCTTTGTAATGACCTTCTCGATATTTGAGCCCGAAGGGTCAGATCCTGAGAGGGGATCAACGTCCACTGCCGCAGCTCCACCCTGTCTGCGAGCACGCTCTAGAGCTGCGCGTTCCTCGTTAGGATGACCTGTCTCGTCTACCTTGGTAAACAACTCTTCAGCTGCGTCAGCATCAAGCGCGCCCTTCTGGCGGCGCGCGAAGCGTGAACGTTCTGCATCATCTTTAGCCATGTAGCTCTCTCATTCAACCTGCATAAACACGCTTTCAAGGCGTGCGATGCGTTGACTTTTGATCTTTAGTTCCATCCGTCGGTTTACAGGACGCAAGTTGCAAACCGCAAGTTGCAAACCACGAATCTGCGGTTAAGCGTATCGCGAGAAAAGCGGTTGCTGTCGCTAGCCGCAGTTCGCAAAGCACTTAATGCTCTATTTTACCGCCTTGCGAGGTTTGGCGCACCACCAAACTGCATTTGATAGTAATGAGCGTAGATTCCGCCTTTTTCTAGCAGCTCATCGTGGGTTCCACGCTCAACCGCACGGCCGTGATCGATAGTGATAATTTCATCAGCACCCATAATGGTCGAGAGTCGATGGGCAATGACCAGCGTAGTTCTGTTCTTAGTCAGCTCGGAAAGGGACTCCTGGACCGCACGCTCGGACTCGTTATCCAGAGCGGAAGTAGCCTCATCCAAAATGAGCAGCGGCGGGTTCTTCAGGAACACACGTGCAACGGAAATGCGCTGCTTCTGTCCGCCAGAAAGTCTGGTTCCACGCTGTCCTACCTGCGTGTCATATCCATCTGGCAGCGATTCAATGAACTCGGCGATGTTTGCGCGCTTTGCTGCAAGCGCAATGTCCTCCAAAGAAGCCTCGGGGCAACCGTATGCGATATTCTCAGCAACTGTGCCGTCAAAGAGGTACACGTCCTGCTGAACCATTCCGATTGCCGAGCGTAGGCTGTGTTGTGTAACGGAACGAATATCCTGACCATCAATAGTTATGCTACCGCTTGTTACATCGTAGAAGCGTGGCAATAAAGCGCAGGTGGTGGACTTGCCTCCGCCTGAGGGTCCGACCAGTGCGACGGTTTTTCCGCTTTCGATGTGAAGGTTCAAGCCGTCGATAACCTCTTCAGAATTGTTATACGAGAAATGAACATCCTTGTAGATAATCTCACCTGCAGTGATTCGAATGTCCTGTGCGTCAGGCGCGTCTTGGATATCTGGCTGAGTCTCAAGAATCTCTGAGAAACGCTTAAAACCTGCAAGACCCTTCTGGAATGTCTCGGTAAAGTTCAGAATGTTCATGATTGGCGTGGTAAACAGCGAGATATAGAGTGCATACGTAGCCAGGTCAATGGCTTGCATTTGCCCCTGAGCAATCATCCATCCACCCAACACCAAAACAACAGTGTTCAGAATGCCCATCATGCCAGAAATAGCAGCCTGATACCTACCCATTGCCTGATACATATTAGACTTAGAATCCAGATACGCCGAGTTGCTTGCTCTAAACTTAGTGCGCTCGTGGTCTTCTGCCGCAAAACCCTTAACCACACGAATACCAGAAAGCGAGTCTTCTAGCTGGGTATTAACGTCGGAAATGCGCATGCGGTTCTCTTTAAAAATGCCGCGCATATGCATGTTGGCAAAAAAATTAAACACCACTAGCACGGCGGCAATTCCGGCAAGTACCAGCGTAAGAGGCACATTAATGAAGGCTAAGATAACAAAAGAGCCGGCAATCTCTAGCAGGCCAATAATCAAATATTCAGGACCGTGGTGCGCCGTCTCAGAAATGTCAAACAAGTCGGATACCAGGCGACTCATCAAATCGCCTGTCTTGTGACGGTCGTAATACGAGAAGCTCATGCGTTCGTAGGCGTCAAACAGATCTTCTCGCATCTTACTTTCCATGCGCGCGCCCATGATGTGTCCCCAGCTAATGACAAAGTAGCGACACAGAAAGTGGACAAAGTACATGAATACAAGCCCAACGGCAATGAATACTAAGCTGCCAAGAATGGCATCTTTGCCCTGCACAAACAGTCCCTTGGTGAGAGAGCGTAAAATCTGTGGAAATGCGAGCTCGATACAAGCCAAAATGATGGCGCAGATAGTGTCCAGAATGAACAGGTGCTTTTGCGGAGCGTAATAAGAAAGAAAACTGGCAAACAGCGATTTGCGGTGTTTGCCAGAGGCGTTGTTTCCAGAGTTTCTAAAGCCGTTTCTACTAGAGGCTGAAGTCAAAGAACTACCAGGTACAGGGCGAGAAGAACGATCAAGCATGCGTAATTACTCCATAGGCAATCGGTGTGAAATTGAATCGCAGATAAGAGCTCCAATGATAGTCTTTGCGTCCTCGATTTTGCCATCGAGAACAGCGTCTACCAGCTCAGATAGTGGAACAAGATCAACGTTAATAAATTCGTCGGCATCTGGGTCTGATCCCTCAAAGGTCAACTCAGTTGCCATATAAAGGTGAATAAGCTCGTCAGTAAATCCATCGGAAGTGGCAGTGGTGGTGAGAAAAGCCATCTTTCCCGCCTTCATTCCGGTCTCTTCCAGCAACTCACGGTGAGCACAATCAAGAGGATCCTCGCCTGGATCAAGCTTTCCTGCAGGCAGCTCAACTGTTACGCGACCAAGCGCAGTTCGGTACTGACGAACCAGACAAATTCTACCCTCATCAGTCAATGCAACAATAGCCACAGCACCGGGATGACGCACAACATCACGAAGAGCAGTGCGTCCATCAGGAAGAGAGACACGCAGACGATTCACGTCAAAAATGCGACCAACCCAAACGGTATCTTCAGAAAGTGGCTTCTCTTCTAGAGAAGCATCACGCGCATCCTCTGTACCTGCAACAAAGCTGCGCTTTTGTGGCTCGCCAGAATGATGGTAGGCAGCATCACCCACGGCAACACGCTCACCGTCGTAGGTAAGCGAATCAACTGCCGAGTGCAAATCATTGCGAGCAGAATCAAACACCTCTGGAGTTACCTGCATGTCAGCATCAAGAATCTCTGGCTCAGCAGACTGCATATCATCAAACACATCACTAAACTGAGAACTGCTTTGATCGCTGGTCCATACACCATCCTGTACGTTGGTTTTCTCGTCATTTTGATTTGCCATAAACGCTAACCTAACTATTTTTCTGGACAACCTTGAAGAGCCTTAAGTCCAATATCGTGCCTGAGCTGCTTGCCTTCAAAGTTGATAAGGTCGCAAGCCTCATATGCGCGAACGCGAGCTTCCTCAAAGGTTGGTGCAAGCGCAGTAACGTTGAGCACGCGGCCGCCTGCTGTGACAATCTTTTCGTCCTCGGTCTGAGCAGTTCCTGCGTGATACACAGAAACGCCCTCAAGCTGCTGAGCAGCCTCAATACCGGTAATCTCCTTGCCCTTCTCGTAAGAACCAGGATATCCGGCACTTGCCAGAACAACAGAAACAGCAACTGTATCGGACCAGGAAACCTGCTGATGACGGAGGGTACCGTTGTCGCAAGCCATCAAAATTGAAACCAAATCACCCTGGAGGCGAGGCAGTACAACCTGAGTTTCTGGATCGCCAAAGCGAGCGTTAAATTCAAGAACCTTAGGGCCGTCTTTGGTCAGCATAAATCCGCCGTAAAGGCAGCCAGAATAGTTGATACCCTCTTTTTTGAGCTGGTCAACAACGCGCTGCTCAATGGCAATCATCTGGGAAAGTTCTTCGTTGGTCACAAAAGGAACAGGAGAATAGACGCCCATACCACCAGTGTTAGGTCCCTTATCGTCGTCGTAAGCGCGCTTGTGATCCTGAGCTGTTGCCAGCGGAACAACGTACGTTCCATCAGTCAGCGCAAGTAGCGAGCACTCTGGCCCCTCAAGGAACTCCTCGACAACAACGGTTGCTCCTGCATCGCCAAAATGGCCCGAGAAACATTCGCGAACACCTTCAAGGGCCTGTTCAAGCTCAGTTGCAACAATAACGCCCTTACCTGCAGCAAGGCCGTCTGCCTTAACAACAACAGGTGCGCCAATGTGACGAACATACGCCTCGCAAGCCGCCTGGTCTGTGAAGGACTTCCATGCAGCAGTTGGAACGTTTGCTCGCTCCATAACGCCCTTGGCAAACGCCTTTGAGCCCTCCATCTGCGCTGCATTCTGATTAGGGCCAAAGCATGCAATACCGGCCTGGCGAACAGCGTCTGCAACGCCCACAACAAGAGGTGCTTCGGGGCCAATAACTACCAGGTTAATACCTTTTTCCTTGGCAAAAGCAACAACCTCGTCAGGGTTATTTTGATCAATAGGAGCAATCTCTGCCTGGGCAGCCATGCCGCCATTACCTGGAGCAACGTAAATTTTTCCTGCACGAGGCGATTCCTGCAGCTTAGTTAAAAGAGCGTGCTCACGACCACCTGCGCCGAGCAACAAAATATCAACGGTGTCATTCATAAGTACTCCAGCCTTCTGATACAACGCCTTTGGGATACAAGCAACGCCAACAGCGCCTTCTCCAAGATGTTTTTTAAACTCAGGGGAAGCAAGTCTTTCTGCAATACATTCTGCATCATATTCATTGGTTTTAAGCGGCTTTTTGAGATGCTTTTCTATGCGTTTCTCGCCACTTGAAATCACTACATACTTGAGCTCGCCGCGCTTTACAAAACAAGCGCTCATAAGGCGAGAAATTCTTGCTGCTAGATCGGTAAAATCTGATGAGCGAGCCACCTCTGTACATTTTCCGCCAACCAAACGATACAAATACATATCGTTTGAGATGCGCCTATGCAAACGCTCAAGTCGAAGTCGCAACGAAAGCCTGGGGTGTTTGTCCTTGCTTTTATGAAGGACAACCTTGTTCATTGCAATGTACATTGTGGCAACTACCTCAGCAAGCTCTTGTGCATACGCGCAAGCAGCTTCAAATGAAGCTCCAGACTTTCTTGCCACACTTAAGCACTCAAGCATGATTCCCATAGCAGTGGGCATATTTCCGCTATCTACCAGGCAAATTGAACTTGAGATGTCAGGATTGTTCTGACAAGCCTTTTTTGCCGTAAGAAGCGAGTCAGAAAAATCTGCATACACATGGAGCGAGAGGATCTTTTGAGCTCCTGACTCAATAATGCCTCGGTAAAACTCGCCCACCTGATCAGCATCTGAACTCAGAGCTCCAGGTATTACAGAAACCCCCAGGGCTTCAAGCTGGGAAGCTTCAAGCCCACAGGGGTTATCGCAAACTATTGCAAAAGTTGAGCAGTCCGAAGACGCCACGGGTTACCTCCAGTAGCGGTCGATTGTCTGCTCGCGATCTGGACCAACGGTGATGATAGAAACGCGTACACCAGCAAGTTGCTCCAGGAAGTCAATGTAGTCCTTAGCCTCACGAGGTAGCTGGTAGAAGTTGCGAACGTTAGAGATGTCGCACTTCCAACCAGGAAGAGTCTCGTACACAGGCTTTGCGTGATAGAAGACGCTCTGGTGCTCTGGGACGGTCTTGTAAATCTTGCCGTCGCACTCATAAGCAACGCATACCTTAATCTCGTCCAGGCAGCCAAGAACGTCAAGCTTGGTAATTGCCAGGTCAGTGAGGCCATTGATGCGAGCCGCGTAGTTAACAACTACTGCGTCGTACCAACCGCAGCGGCGCTTACGACCAGTAGTAACGCCGTACTCATGGCCAACTTCGCCGAGAAGATCGCCCGTCTCGTCAAAGAGCTCTGTTGGGAATGGACCAGAGCCAACGCGTGTGAGGTATGCCTTTGCAATGCCCAGGACGCGGTCAATGTTGGTTGGACCAACGCCAGAACCAGTTACTGCGCCACCAGCGGTGCAGCTAGAAGAGGTAACAAATGGATAGGTGCCGTGGTCAATATCAAGCATGGTTGCCTGAGCACCCTCAAAGAGAATGTTCTTGCCAGCCTCAAGCTCTTCGTTGAGGAAGAGAGAAGACTCAACAATGTAAGGACGAATGCGATCTGCATAAGGCAGGTAGGTCTCGCAAATTTGGTCAACGGTATAGGTTGGAAGACCATACACAAGGCTCAAGATTGGATTGGTGTACTCAAGTGCAGCTTCAAGCTTCTTGCGGAAGATCTTCTCGTCAAGCATGTCCTGAATACGCAGGCCAGTGCGGTTCATCTTGTCCATATACGTTGGACCGACACCGCGCTTGGTGGTACCAATAAGGTTCTTACCCAGCTTTTTCTCATGCACGCCATCGAGATCTTTGTGATAAGGCATAACAATGTGAGCGTTGCCGGAAATCTTAAGCAGATTGCAGGAAATACCCTTGCTCTCCAGCATGTCAATCTCGCCGAGAAGAACCTCTGGGTCAACAATGCAGCCATTGCCAATAACTGGATAGGTGTTCTCGTACATAACACCAGATGGAACCTGGTGAAGCGCAAGCTTTGTGTCTCCAGCAATTACCGTGTGGCCCGCATTTGCACCACCTGCGTAACGGCAAACAACGTCAAAATCTCCGGAAATGAGGTCGGTAACTTTACCCTTACCCTCGTCTCCCCACTGAGCACCAACAAGTACGGAAGCTGGCATAAGTTCTCCCCTATCGCAGCTATCTACAAACACGACCATTACATGACGGTTGCAACCTCTTTAGGGGTTGCTTCATAAGTATATCTAATACCGCTCGCAAAAGCACAGAAGCGCAGAGGTTTTGTCACACATAAGAAACGATTAATGCGCGGGGTTTGCCATCGCAGCGTACTGTGCGGCTTCACTTTCTGAGTAATTATTTCCCTGGTAGATCTCAACAAACTTGGTGGATGTTGGCATAAACATAACAGGAACATCCCTCAGAGCACCTGCACGGTTCTTTGCAACAATGATGTTGGTAACGTCTTTATCAGGACGGTCATCGCGTGCGGCTTCTTCATCGCTCAGTGAGCGGTCAAGCAGCAAAACAATATCTGCATCCTGCTCGATTGCGCCGGACTCACGCAGGTCAGAAAGCTGTGGACGCTTGCCGTTTCTGTTCTCAAGCGTACGATTGAGCTGAGAAAGTGCAATAACAGGCGCCTTGAGGTCTTTAGCCATAATCTTAATGCCACGAGACATCTCAGAAACCTCAGTTGCACGACTGTCTGCACGGCCCTTCTCGGCTGGAGGAGAAAGCAGCTGGAGGTAGTCGATGATAATGACGCCCTTCTCGGCCTTATTAAGCATTCTGCGGGCTTTTGCGCGGATTTCTGTGACTGTTGTGCCTGGAGTATCATCAACGATGATTTTAAGGCGAGAAATGCGCTCTGCTGCCTCCAGAAGGGTAGGCCACTGCTCATTTCTGATGTTGGAAGAACGGATGGTCTGCAAATCAACCTTTGATTCAGAAGCCAACAGCCTCTGCGCAATCTCAATCTTGCTCATCTCAAGCGAGAAGAGTGCAACAGTTGCTCCGGAAACCGCAGCGTTATAAGCCATGCTGAGAGCAAAAGAGGTTTTACCAACACCAGGACGAGCGCCAATAACAACCATCTGACCAGGTCGAAGACCCTGGAAGAGGCCATCTAAGGTTGCAAATCCGGTCTGGACACCCAGCTCTGAAGCATCTTTGCCAGCATTTTGCTGAAGCTCTTCAAAGAGATCAGTCATAATGTCTTCAATGCCCTGCTCAGACTGCTGAACATCTCTGTTGGTTACATCAAAAATGAGCTTTTCTGCCTGGTCAACTACTTCTTTTGTATCTTCTGGAGCGTTGTAGGCAAGCGCAGAAATCTTTGCAGAAGCACTAATCATCTTTCTGAGCGTAGTATCACGGTGCAGCATAACAGCGTGGTTTTCCCAACCAACCATAGCAAGTGGGTTATTTCCAAGCTCTGCTAAACGGACAGCTCCTCCAGCGCGCTCAAACTTGCCGTTACTCTTAAGGTGATCTGCAAGCGAAATGACATCTACTGGCTTGTTATTGTCAAACAGGGACTTAATTGCCTCAAAAATAATTTGATTGGATGGAATGTAGAAATCCTCGGAAGAAAGCCTAATGAGGCACTCTCCTCTGATTTCTTCCGAAAGAATCATTGCAGAAAGAATGGAAAACTCGGCATCAGAATCTTGTGGCATAGAGGCGTTCTCTAGGGCCGTTAATTGCGTAGGATTCATCTCAAACGAGTCTTGTGCCATCGTCTTTTCCAATCATATTTTTTGGGAATGAATCTGAATAGTAGTGTACTTTTCAAAAAAATAAAGAGTCATTTTGGCTTGCAAAACTCGAAAATATAAGTCTTCAACACGATTTTCCAAAACTCGTATACCCTGAGCGGGATTTCCTTGAGTTTTCAACGTTTTCAACATTTTTTAGACTTTTTTCGACACGTGGTATTTTCTACACAATTGCTTATCTGCAGTTATACAAATCAAATTACAATTCCGCAGGTTAAGTGAATATGTTTTACATAACATTTTGAATAACCGCAGGTAGAGTATAAGAAATTATACCGTTTCGTCTACACATAAAAAGACCACCCCTTTGTTATGTTTCACAAAGGGGTGGTTCGAACAAACATTCCATTCTTTTCAGATGGCTGCGCTTTTTATAAAAGCTTACAAATCTGTAGAAAACTGCAGAAATTGTATAAACCACCAAAAAATGCAGGAGAACTGTGTTTTATGCATGCATAAAACTACTCTGCGGACTCAACCTCAACCTCGACGGTTGCCTCAGCGACAACCTCCTCGGTCTCCTCCTCTGCAGGAGCAGCATCGTCCTCGCCAACAAGAACAACGACGGTAGCGGTAATGTCACGATAAAGCTCAATAGTGACATTATGGCGACCAGCGGTCTTGATAGCAGCGCTACGAGCAATGCGCTTACGATCAACGGTGACGTTGAGCTGTGCCTCGATTGCATCAGCAATCTGAGCGGTGGTGACGGAGCCAAAGAGCTGGCCCTCCTCGCCGATGCGAGCGTCAACAGTTACGAGCTTGCCATCAAGAGCTGCCTTGGTAGCATTTGCGTCAGCAATACGCTGCTCTTCGCGCTTAGCGATATTGTGACGACGCTCCTCAAGCTGCTTGATGTTACCCGGTGTAGCAGGCTGGGCAATCTTGTTGGGGAACAGGAAGTTCTCCGCATAACCCTGTGCGACCTCTACGATGTCGCCTTCGCCGCCCTTACCGCGAAGCTCGCCCAAGAGAATAACTTTCATGGGAAACTCCTTTGATGAGTCGATGGTATCGACTAGTTGTTGTTTATCGTAGGCTCTGAATCCTGGTTTCCTGAGCGATTAAGCTTTCGGAAGTTTACCCAGGCGTCAATAAGTCCTACGAGAGCCATAACGCCTAACTGAACTTCTAACATGCCTGCCAATACAAACAGTGACAGAGAAAGTGCTGGCGAGAAGTGCTTCTCGCGCACAAACCATGTGAGCACTGCAAGACCCTGAAGAGCAAACACAACTCTAAGAGCCATAAACACATTCAACGTAATAAGCTGAAGTATGTCTTGTGCAGACAAAATGGTGCTTGAAAGTGCATACACAAACAAGTTGGCCACGGTAAGAGCACACATCCAAAATGGAACGTCCATCAGCTGGAACTGTGGCAATTTCTGTGGGTCTCTTGTCAGTGCTTTATACACTGTTCGAGCTCCAAAACGCGCAATTACAAAATATAAAAGCGCCATGCCGGTATAGCTGGTTGGCCAAAAGAGCATAAAGAGCGCCTTTGCAGTTGAAAGACCCTCTTGGATCTCTGGAGAAGCACCTGAGACCTGCGAAGCGTATTGATTAAACACGCTCTGAGCAAGCTCGGGAAGACTTGTTCCTGCCATCGCGGCAAAGAACGCGTCGTATCCCAGAAGTGCTAAAGCCGTTGCTCCTACAAGAAGAGATCCAACACCAACAGTGAGTTTCTCTGTTGCAAAAGCGTAGCCAACTCCAAGAGCAAGTGCGCAAGCGGTAACTGAAGTTGCCGCCTCCGTTGGTCCCGAGAGCAAATAAGCTGCTACACCCGTAACAAGTACTGAAGTAATAGCAGGACCAAACCATCCGTGCCCTTTTTTGCAATAGACAGCAATTACCATGCCATACGCAACCAAGGCGGCTCCAATAAAAGAAAGAAGCCCGGTAATTACTCCACCAACAACGCAAAGTACAAATCCTTGCTTGTATGTTGGAGCCTCAAACGGACGCGGTTTGCCTCCGTTTTGGTTGCTTGGACCGGCAAAATTCTGTGGGCTACTCTCTGGGCGAGAATACCCTTCAGGTGCCTGAGGAATATTTGAATCCGGTCTATCCATTGCTAACCAACTCTACCTAAAGAACAGATAGGTTATCCGCGACTACGGCCACCGCGGCTGGAAACCACAGGGACAGTGTAGGGCAGAAGTGCCATCTCGCGTGCGCGCTTGATAGCAAGTGCAATGTCGTGCTGGTGCTGCGTGCAGGTGCCAGTGACGCGACGAGGCTTAATCTTGCCACGGTCGGTCATGTACTTACGAAGAAGCTGAGTATCTTTGTAATCGATGAACTCAGTCTCCTCCTTGCAGAACTGGCAATACTTGCGACGCGGCTGGCGCTGGAAATCTTGTTTCTGCTGAGCCATGTCTTTTACCTTTCAGATGACAGTAACGTCTGTGTTGCTGTCTGACGTTTAAAACGGAATATCAGCATCGTAGAACTCCTCGTCTGGCGGAGCCGGAACGGGAGCGGGTGCCTGTGGAGTTGGAGCTGCATAAGATGGTGCACCCTGTGACATAGGGGCTCCACCCTGCTGATTCCTAGAAAGGAACTCGACCTCATCGACAACAACCTCAAGCTTGCTGCGACGCTGTCCTTCCTTCGTCTCCCAGGAGCTGAAACGAAGCTTGCCTTCAATAGCAACCTTCGAACCCTTGGAGAGGAAGCGGGAAAGTGCTTCAGCACGCTGTCCAAATACTACACAGTCAACGAAATTGGGAACATCTTCCCACTCACCGGTCTGCTGGTTCCTGCGACGATCGTTAACCGCAACGCCGAAGGATAGAATCTGGGTACCGCCTGCTGTGGAGCGAAGCTCCGGGTCACGGGTCAGGTTGCCTGAAATGTTAACCCTGTTAATACTCATAAATCTCACTACCTCTCATCGTGGAATAATTCCACTTTTCCATTACAAGGACTTAGTCCTTATCGACTCGACGCACGATCATGTGACGCTTAACAGCATCATTGATTCGCAGGACTCGATCGAGCTCTGCAATCTGCGTTGGATCTGCATGGAAATTGATGAGGGTATAGTCACCCTCGGTAAGATCGTCGATCTCAAAAGCAAGCTTACGCTTGCCCCAATCCTCGACGCTGTCGACTACTCCGCCGTCAGTGGTGATAGCAACGTCAATACGCTTCATTACACCAGCGCGGACTTCCTCGGTGGAAGCTGGGTCAACAAAAAACAGCAGTTCATAGGCCTTCATATTGTCACCTCCTCTGGGCTAATGGCTTCGGGAAGTGAAGGTGCACCCGAAGCAGGAAAGTTCGACCAAGCATCATACCACATAAATGCTCAAATACGAAACTAGCCCACAAACTTTCTCACATGCAGTCCACATATAAAGCTTAAATCGGCAATTTGTTGCTTATTTACCTCTAATCTTGCAAATATCTGACGCGAATCTTTCTAAGGCATGGTCGCTCGCGCAATTTTAAAAACATGGGATTGAAAAAGAAAAACGACCATCACACAATCTGCATGATGGCCGTCTCTTTTATATGTGCTCTACTTTACTGAGCTGCAGGTCCCTCAGGATTCTGAGTTGGTGCGTCTGCTGGAGCAGCTGGTGCCTCAGGAGCCTCTGGAGTTGTTGGGATAATTGGCTCAACAACAACAGTTGAAGCAGGTGCAGGCTCTGGAGCTGCGGGAGCAACAGGAACCTCTGGAGCTACAGGTGCCACTGGTGCTGCTGGTGCAACAGGTGCAACTGGCGCGGCAGGAGCCGCAGGGGCAGCTGGTGCAGCTGGTGCAGCTGGTGCAGCTGGTGCTGCAGGTACTACAGGTGCTGCTGGCGCAACAGGTGCTGCAGGTGCTGCAGGAGCAACTGGAGCTGCTGGAGCAACGGGAGCTGCAGGTGTTGCTGGGGCTGCAACAGGCTCAGCTGGAGCAGCGACTGGGGCTGCAGGTGCAACTGGAGCTGGAGCAGCAACTGGGGCAGCAGGAGCTGCTGGAGCTGCGGGAGCAGTAGCTGCTGGTGCAGGTGCTGCAACAGGAATAGCAACTGGGGCTACTGCAGGAGCAGCGGTTGCTGCTGGTGCGGTTGGAGCAACTGGTGCTGGAGCTGAATAAACAGCGGCTGCACCATCGCGAGGATCATTAATGAATGGTGGCAGTGGATCGTTGCTCTGTCCCCCTGCGGCAACGTTGAACTGACGCATCCAAAGAGCGATAGCGTTCTGCATAAGAAGCATAACGATAAGACCAACAACGTGGCCGATATAGCCAATAACCAGGAAGATTGGTCCCATCTGAATAAAGCCGCGTGCAAGAAGAGCAAGCATGACAAGACCAAGCTGGTTCTGGTTGGAAATATTCTGAGTTCTTGCAATGGCCATAGCCTGAGCACCAATGTTAACGATCATGCTGATTGCAGCACTGCCGCCGATGATACCCATAATAATTGAGGTAACAATACCAAGTACAATGCCCATACCAAAGATACGGAACAGACCGCCCATGTCATGCTTGATCATCTCGAAGATGTTCTTAAAAGCAAAACCAGCGGAGATGCGACCATAAACTGATGCGCGGACCTGAATAACATTGATGCACAGTGGATACACAAATGCTGCAACAATAAAGACTGGGATAAGAATCAGATTGATAACTGGAATGAAAGAAAGAATTCCAGTAGCAATGCTGTATGCCAGACCAAATGCAAGTGCAATTACAGCTGCCTTGAAGCCGGTAACAATGTAGGTACCAAACTTAAGGTCTTTCTGCTTTGGACCAGCATTGATGCCCCATGCAGTTACGCGTGCAGTCTCAAGTGCATAGCCAACAAGTGCAAGAATTCCGACAACTGGAATAAGACCAAACAGAGCCATAATAAGAACAGGCTTCCACCAACCCTTTTCCAAAGTCAGAAGTGCCCAGGAGCGTGCAAAGTAGCGATCGCGCCTGTAGCCATTCAACTCATCTGCTGAAACAGCCATTTAACTCTCCCCTCGTGTCAAAAAAGATGACATCGAATTACAAAGCCTAAACATTCTATATAAAATCGAAAAATAAATATATCTTTATTGGTAACAATTAATCAAATAAAAATGTTAAATGGCGGAGGAGGAGGGATTCGAACCCTCGTACCCCTAGAAGGGGTAAACGGTTTTCGAGACCGCCGCATTCAACCACTCTGCCACCCCTCCGAAGGGTGAAACGGCGCCCGTAGGCGCCGTGAAAATTCTGGCGGAGAGTCAGGGATTTGAACCCTGGAGACGCTTTAGACGCCTACACGATTTCCAATCGTGCTCCTTCGGCCACTCGGACAACTCTCCATATAAAACCGCACGGGACAGTATAGCGGATTTCTCACCAATATAGGACGAGAAGTTCTGTGTATTTTTAATACTTGTGTAGTATTGTCATACTCATAAAAAGTAAAACACCAGTAGGAGGTATGGATGCCACCGTTTTTCTTGCCTTATGGCACAGATGCAATTTCTGTGGGCATCCCCTACTGGCTGGACCTTCTAACAGTAATTATTGGTGCAATCTCGGGAATTTTGGTTGCAAGGGATCGTCACTTGGACCTTGTGGGCTTTGTGGGCCTTGGTCTTTTAGGCGGCCTGGGCGGCGGACTTATCAGGGACGTCATGATGCAAGAGGGCGGCGTTTACATGCTTAACTCGCCGTACGCCATTCCTGCGGCAGTTTTTACCGCCGTTTTGCTGTTTATGTTCCCCGAGCCGCTTGGTAGATTTCCGCGCATGCTTGAGTGGACCGACATTATCTCTGTTGGCCTCTTTGCCGTTGTTGGTACTGATAAAGCCCTGGTATATCACCTGCTCCCCTTCTCGGTTATTCTGATGGGAAGCATCACGGGTGTTGGCGGCGGTATGCTTCGCGATGTTTTTCTTGGCGATATTCCTCGCATTTTCCAGCGAAGCAATCTCTATGCATTTTGCGCTGTTGCTGGCACTACCTCCTATTGGGCACTTGTTTCTTATGCAGGCGTCACCAAAATTTGGGCGGCTGTTGTCTGCGTTGTGGTTACCGTTGGCCTCAGGCGCTGGTCGCTCAAATACAACGTGCTTTCACCTGCAGACGTTGACCTCACGCCCCACGTCATGCGCAGCGTCAACAAACTTCGTCACAAAACACAAAAGCCTGGTAAGCAGCCTGAGCAGAACACTCCGTCAAAGTAGATAAACCGCCGCAATCGGACGGTCTTTGAACGGTTTGGGGCGGTTTGGGGCGGTTTTGGCGATTTTGGTCATTTTTGCGTCGCTCTTACACGACATTTACCTGCACTTTATTTAAAACTCACCTAAAACAAATCTGGCGAGAAACCCTTGCGACTGCAAGTTTTTCTCGCCAGATTGATTGTCTGTAAACGACGCTGTTACTTCTTGACCATACCGTTACGGACTGCCCACTTACG
>CALHQT010000138.1:0-22687 GCA_938038135.1 uncultured Atopobium sp. | reverse complement strand
TTCTTCCTGGGTGGTGCTGCATTTGGCACTCAGATCACCACGGCAATTCCAAAGTGGCTCATGAATGCACTGTCCGTCGCTGGTGGCATGATGCGCTTCGTCGGCTTTGCAATCCTGCTGAAGGTTATGGTTTCTCGCGAGCTTTGGGGCTTCTTCCTCATGGGCTTTGCAGCTGCAATCGTATTTATCAGCATTCCTGAGCTCTCTGGTCCAGCACTTCTGCTTCTTGCTCTCATCGGCTTTGGTATCGCATTCTGGGATTACCAGCTCCAGACCAAGATGAAGAATGCTGCTCCTGCTGTTGTTGCTGGAGGTGACTTCGAAGATGGCATTTAATATTCCTGATACCTATCAGAACACCACTCCTGCTGAGCCACTTGATCAGAAGACGCTCAACAAGATGGTATGGCGCTCCCTGTTCCTGCAGGCTTCCTTCAACTACGAGAGAATGCAGGCAGCTGGTTGGCTCTACGGTATCCTTCCTGGTCTTGAGAAGATTCACGGCGACAACAAGGATGACCTTGCTGCTTCCATGAGTCACAACCTTGAGTTCTACAATACCCACCCATTCTTGGTCACTTTTGTTATGGGTATTGTTCTCTCCCTTGAGCAGAACAAGCTGGATATCCCAACCATTCGTGCAGTCCGCGTTTCTGCAATGGGTCCTCTGGGCGGCATTGGTGACGCACTGTTCTGGTTCACTCTTGTACCAATTACAGCTGGTATTACCTCTAACATGGCAATCTCCGGCAACGTCTTTGCACCATTCTTGTTCCTCATCATCTTCAACATCGCACAGTTTGCTGTACGTTATTGGCTGATGAACCTTTCTTACAAGATGGGTACTGACGCAATTACCCTGCTCACTGAGAACGCAAAAGAGTTCACTCGTGCTGCTTCTATCCTGGGCGTCTTTGTTGTTGGCTGCCTGGTTGTCTGCTACGGCGGAACCAAGCTTGGCGCTGGCGCAAACATCCCTAACGGTGAGACACACAGCGTTGTTCTTTCTCAGGTAACTCTTTCTGATGAGCAGCTTGCTTCTGGTCAGTATGACAAGGCTCTCTTTGCTAAGGGTTCCTATGCTGACTACAAGAAGGATCCTAAGTCCGTTATGTTCATCGGCGGCAAGACTGCTGACGGCAAGGATGGCACCACTGCTATTGCTCCAGTCGGCAATGGCGTTAACCTGGTAACTGTTGGCGAGGAAGTTACTTCTCCTGTCTCCATTGACATCCAGAAGATCCTCGACGGCGTTTGCCCAAAGCTTATTCCACTGGCTCTTACCCTTTGCCTGTACTACCTCATGGCAAAGCGTAACTGGACTCCAATTATGTGCATCTGCCTGCTTCTGGTAATTGCACTTCTTGGTTCTGGCTTTGGCGTTCTCCCATATATTTGGGGTTAAGTAAGTGTGACGGGTGTCCACTTAGTGGGCACCCGTCTTTTATAGGAGAGTTTTGATGACAGCGTTTATGGGAAGACAGCCACTCTACGAACAGCTAGCAAACATGCTGCGCTATCGTATTGAGAACGAGATGGATCCAGACGATCCACTTCCTTCTGAGCGTGAGCTCTCCGATTCCTATGGACTTTCTCGCACCACGGTAAGACTTGCCCTGCAAGAGCTTGAACACATGGGGCTCATTTATCGCCAGCGTGGCCGTGGTACCTTTGTTGCAGACGTTTCTGAGCGTGCAACAGACCTTATGGGCGGCTATAGCTTTACTGACCAGCAGCGTCAGTTAGGTCGTGTCCCTAAGACAACTATTCTGGAGTTTGACAGTATTGAGGCTAATAAGTTTTTAGCCCAGCATATGCACGTTATTCTTGGCGAGAAACTCTTCCGCATCAAACGTTTAAGAAGCGCTGATAATGTGCCTATGATGCTGGAAGTAACGTATCTTCCAGTTTCACAGTTTTTCTCGCTCACTGCTCATGATGTTGAGCAAAAATCTCTTTACCAAATTTTTGAAGAAGACTACAACGTAAAGATTGGCGTAGCAGAAGAGGAGTTCAAGGCTTCAATTGCTCGCTCGGATGACGCCACTTTATTGCAAATTTCCGAGGGTTCACCTGTTTTGAGCCTTACGCGCACAACCTACAACGACAGAAATATCATTGTTGAGTTCACACTAAGCGTGGCTCGTGCGGATCAGTTTAGATACAAGATTGTACATACACGCAGTTAAATAGCTGTGAGAAGGGATATCAATGTTTAAGAAGAGCCAAGAAGAGCTAAAGGCACTAGGCGCTCATATTACAACTGCCGAGATTAAGCAGCAGCCTGAGCTTTGGGAGTCTACCTTTGGCATTTATCAGGAGAACCTTTCTGCAATTAAAGAGTTTGTCGAGCGTGCTCGCAATCTTGGCGATGGTCGTCGTACCCGCGTGGTCTTTACGGGTGCAGGTACCTCGGCATATGTAGGCGATACTATTACTCCGTATCTTCGTTCTCATGGCGAGAAGAGCTCTTTTGAGTTTGCGTCTGTTGCAACTACTGATATTGTTTCTGATCCTTATGGCAGCCTTGATTCAGATGATCCAACGGTCTTGGTTTCTTTTGCACGCTCTGGTAATAGTCCAGAGAGTCTTGCTGCTGTAAATATTGCTCGCAAGATTGTCAAAAATCTTTTGCTTATCAATATTACTTGCGCTCCTGAAGGAAAACTTGCCGTTGAATCCGCAGGTAAAGACGATACATTGCTGCTTCTTATTCCTGGTGCAAATGACCAGGGATTTGCCATGACTGGCTCTTATAGCTGTATGACACTTCTTGCAACTCTTGTATTTGATAGTGCTGATGACTTACAGAAGAAGGCTTGGATTTCTGATGCTGCTGAGCTGGGTAGGCAGGTAATTGAGCGCGAGGAAGAGATTGCTGAGTGGCTCAAGAGCGATTTCAACCGCATTACCTATTTGGGTTCTGGTCCTTTTGTGGGCCTTGCTCATGAGGCTCAGCTTAAGATTTTGGAGCTTGCAGCTGGTATTAATGCAACGTCGTGGGATTCCTCGATGGGATATCGTCACGGACCAAAGTCGTTTGTTGACAAGCACACCTTGGTGTTTGATTTTGTTTCCAATAACCCTTATACGCGTCAATATGATCTGGATATTCTTGACGAGATTAAGGGAGACCAGATTGCTGCTTTGACTATTGGTATTGAGCAAGAGGGGGCAACAAACTTTACGGGAAGAACATTTAGTCTTCCAGTATTTACAGAGCCTCTACCAGCACCTTATTTGGCTCTGCCTTTTGTAATGGTTGCTCAAGTGGTGGCACTCTTGAACTCAGTTCGTGTCAATAACAAACCGGACACACCTTCTCCAACTGGTCAGGTTAATCGAGTGGTTAAGGGTGTTACAATTCACTCACTATAGGAATTACTAAGAAGGACGTGCCTATGGCGCGTCCTTTTGAGAATGATTGAGGTACGTATGAGTACATTTGCAGTTAAAGCAGATAAGTTCTTTTTGCCAGGAGCAACTTCTGGTCCAGGATATTTGCTCATAGAAGACGGTGTATTTGGTCATTTCACTAAAGAGAAGCCAGACTGCGAGATTATTGACCGCACTGGTTCTTGGGTAGCGCCTGGCCTTGTTGATACACATATCCACGGCTTCCTGGACCACGATATTATGGACTGCGATCCTGATGGCGTTATTGAGATTGCCCAGGGTTTGCTCTCTAACGGTGTAACTTCTTGGCTTCCAACAACACTAACCGCAAGTGTTGAGCAAACTGGCGATGCTTGTGAGTCCGTTGCTGATGCAGCAGAGGGAATTGCGGCAAACGGCATTGACGCTGCTCGCATCCAGGGCATCTTCCTAGAGGGGCCTTTCTTTACCGAGAAACACAAGGGTGCCCAGAATCCTGCGTACTTCCTTGATCCAGATGTAGAGGTCTTTGATGAGTGGCAGGAGCGTGCTGACGGCTGGATTGCCAAGATTGCTATTGCTCCAGAGCGCGATGGCGCTCCAGAGTTCTGTGCAGAGATGGCAGACCGCGGTGTTCATGTTGCACTTGGTCACTCCGATGCAACGTATGAGGAAGCTCTTGCTTGCGTAAACGCTGGTGCAGACATCTTTGTTCATACCTATAACGGCATGAGCGGTCTTCACCACCGTGAGCCAGGTATGGTTGGTGCTGCAATGACCACCCACGGTACTTATGCAGAGGCTATTTGCGACGGCCATCACCTTAATCCTATTGCAGTCCGTGCTCTGGTAAATGCAAAGGGATATGACCATACCGTTCTTATTACAGACTGCATGCGTGCAGGTGGTATGCCTAATGGACAGTACAAACTTGGCGATTTCCCTGTTGTTGTTGAAGGTGGAACTGCTCGTCTGATGGATGAGTCTCACAGCCTTGCAGGTTCAATCCTTCGTCTGTTTGAAGGCGTGAAGAACGTCTTTGACTGGGGGATTGTTTCTGCTGAAGAAGCGGTTCGTATGGCTTCAGAAAACCCAGCTCGCTCCTGTGGAATTGATGATGTTTGTGGTTTCATCCGTCCTGGATATGATGCTGACTTTATTGTTGTTACAAAAGATCTTCAGCTTGAAGAGACGTTCCTTGGAGGAAAGAGCGTTTACAAGGCTTAAGTAGCAGATCTTGAGTAATACAAATTAAAGGAAGCCTATGGAGTTCTATTCCCATAACTATTTAATTCACCATGCGACAGTATTTGACTGGACTCAGCTTGTTCTATTTGGCCTTGTTGCACTTCTCATGATCTTCTCGCTTGTGCATTACATGCGTGATAGAAAGAATTCTAAGTATCGTGAGCTGGCGCTTATTGCGCTGTTTTCATTAATTTTTCTTGGACTTCTACAGCTTGATCGTGTGCTAGAGGTTAATCAGGCAAGTAAGCACTATGAGTCAATTGTTTCCTCACAAGAAAGCTTTGCTCGACGTCTTGAGGTTGATTTTGACCACGTGTACGTTGCCTTTGATAGCCAGGGAAATCCCTCGTATCTTGAGGTTGACGGTAAGTATTATCACGTTTTGAAAAATACCGAGAATGACTATGTCATTGAACAGATCAATCTCATTGGTAATGACATTAAGCATGTAGAGGAGTAGATCGATGAACTTTTATTTAGAAGTTGCCATTAAATTGTGCATCGGTCTTTTCTCGCTTGTTCTGGCAATTAACGTCAGCGGAAAAGGAAACCTAGCACCAACTGCAGCAATTGACCAGGTTCAAAACTTTGTACTTGGCGGCATTGTTGGCGGCATGATCTACAACAGTTCAATTACCATTTTGCAGTTCACCCTTGTCCTGCTTATTTGGCTCATTATTGTTATGGTTCTCAAATGGTTGAGAACAAACAATATGCTGGTCAAGCAGTTGATTGATGGACGTCCTGTTATTGTTATTGATAAGGGCAAGCTGCTTGTAGACAACTGTAGGTCTATGGGTCTCACTGCCTACGATGTGTCGCTGAAGCTTCGCCAGGCAGGAGTGAATTATATCTCAGACGTTAAGCGTGCCATTCTTGAGCAAAATGGACAGTTGATTATTGTTAAAAATGGAGAAGAGAACGTTAGATTCCCGCTTATTACTGACGGACAAGTTCAGACAAACATTCTTGAGACGCTGGACCTGGAAGAGAATTGGCTTGAAAGAGAACTTGAGCATCAAGGTTATAAGTCTGCTTCAGAGGTTTATTTGGGTGAGTATAATAGAGGAAATCTGATTATTACTCCGTATGCGGAGAAAGATCAGTAGGTTAGCAAGAGATAAAACAGTTAACCTGTTTATTCCAATTCCGTTTGCGGAAAAGATAAAAAATTTATCGTTGACTTGAATTGGAATATGTATACTAAGGCTAACTTTTAGAAAGCGGACTGTCGGAAGACAGCCCGCTTTCGTGCTAAAGGGGAAGCATGAATGCATGTTCAGATGATGAGAAGTGAGTAGAAAGGCAAAGAAGTGAGGAGAAACATGGGTTTCTCGCCATGGTTTTATGGTTGGTAGTGAGGACAATCGCACGATTTTGTTTGAAGAATTTGGCACTACACCGTATTGGTTTTTATAGTTTTGGGAGATGTAACATGAATTTGAATCCAACCGTTTCTCGTCGTAGCGCACTTGTAGCTTCCGCTTTTGGCGTGAGTGCTATTCTTGCTGGCTGCAAGCCTGAGGCTCAAAAGCAAGAAGGAGCTTCTGATAATAAAGACCAGAAGAAGCTCAGCATTGTTGCAAGTTTTTATCCTATGTACGATTTTGCAAAGCGCATTGCTGGCGATCATGCTGAGGTAACATGCCTCGTTCCAGCAGGTACTGAGCCACATGATTGGGAGCCATCCAGCAAGGATATGAAGACTATCCAAGAAGCAGACTTCTTGATTTACAACGGTGCTGGTATGGAGCACTGGGTCAAGGACGTACTTGATGGACTTGGTTCTGGCACAAAACTTACAGCAGTTGAGACCAGCAAAGACGTCAAACTTCTTGAGCTTGAAGAGGACGATGATCACGATCACGAGGAGAAGAAAGACGATCACGATCACGATCATGACCACGGCGGAACCGATCCTCACGTTTGGCTGAGCCCTCTGAATGCCAAGATTCAGATGAAGAATATTTGTGATGCCCTTTCCGAGAAGGACTCTGAGCACAAGACAGAGTATGCTGCCAATCTTGATAAAGCAAATGCAGACTTTGATACGCTTGATAGTGAGTTCCATAAGGGTCTGGATTCTCTTCCTAACAAGACCATTGTTGTTTCTCACCAGGCATTTGGATATCTATGTGAGGCATATGGTCTTACTCAGATGCCAATCGAGGGCGTTGAAGCAGATGCTGAGCCAAATGCTCAGGAAATGAAAGAGATTACTGAGTTTGTAAAAGAGCATAATGTAAAGGTTATTTTTACGGAGGAACTGGTAAGTCCTAAGGTTGCTCAGGCAATTGCTGAGGCAACAGGCGCTCGTGTTGAAGAGCTCAACCCACTTGAGGGTCTTACTGACGAGGAGCTTAAGGCAGGCGAGGATTACCTCTCTGTTATGCGCGAGAACCTCAAGGCTCTTGAGGGCGCTCTCGCGTAGTGTGTTGCCAGCTTAGGCTGGATGTTTGGAGGACGTGTTGCAGGAAAGTCAGATAGCCGTTTCGCTTCAAGACGTGAGTTTTTCTTACAAGAAGACGCGCGTCTTAAGCGATGTAAATTTAGACGTTCATCAAGGTGAGATTTGCGCGCTTATTGGTGATAACGGCGCAGGCAAATCAACATTATCACGCATTGTGGTAGGAGAACTTGAGCCTACAAGTGGTAAGTCACTTCTTTTTGGAACGCCCTCGACTCGGTTTAAAGACTGGGAGCGTGTAGGCTATGTCCCACAGCTGCCTTCAGAATCGGTTAATCGCTTTCCTGCAAGCGTCGTCGAGCTAGTAGATGCAAGTCAGTACGCCCGTGCCAAAAAGGTAAAGATGAGCGCAAAAGAGCGTCGCGAGCGCACGCTTGAGGCACTTGACCTTGTAGGTATGACTGATTTTTCCACGCGTATTATTAGGGAACTCTCTGGAGGACAGCTCCAGAGAGTTCGTCTTGCCTGCGCGCTGGTTGGAAACCCATCACTACTTATCCTGGACGAACCTACAACTGGTCTTGATAAAGAGAGTCGCAATCATTTCTATAGCCTAGTGCGAGAAGCCCATGCAGCTCGAGATCTTGCGGTACTTATTGTTACGCATGATCTTGCAGCTCTTGATGCGCTGGCTTGTCGAGTTGTTGAAGTTGCTGACCACAAAGCTACAGAAATTGCAGGTAGGGGTCACGGTCATGATCACTGTGCAGTTCATGGCGCTCACTGTGACCTTGATTCTCATCATGTCCACGACCACAATCGCGGAAAATTAGATGATTTTGCGCTGAATGAGTCACTTGGTCCTGCGTCCGACGTTGTTCAAGATGCCCAAGACTCGTACGAGAGGAGGGCATAAATGTTTGAATACGTATTTATGCAGCGAGGAATTCTTGTAGGAATTCTTCTGGGAGCAATTATCCCGCTGGTAGGCGTTACGGTTGTATTGAAGCGCCTTTCTATGATTGGCGATGCTCTTTCACATACCTCTCTTGCAGGTGTTGCAGGCGGCATGATTGCAGGTATTAATCCTGTTGCCGGAGCAATAGCCGCTTGTTTGGGTGGTGCTCTTTGTGTTGAGGGAGTGCGTCGCCACTTTAAAGATCAGTCAGAGCTTGCCGTTGCCATTGTGATGGCAGCAGGAATTGGTCTAGCAGGTGTGTTGTCAGGTTTTGTTCCCAACTCATCAAGCTTCAACAGCTTTATGTTTGGCTCTATCCTGACCGTAAGCGAGCAAGAAGTTCAGATGATTGTGGTCATTAGCGTACTTGCAGTCGCATTCTGCTTCTTCCTTAGAAAAGAACTTTTCTTGATGTCTTTTGACGAGCGTCACGCTCGTTGTGTCGGCGTGCCAGTAAGCCTCATCAATTTTGGCTTTGTTATTGCAGTTGCTCTTGTTGTTGCAGTTGCGGCTAGAACGGTTGGCTCGCTCATTGTGTCATCCATGATGGTAGTGCCCGTTGCCTGCGCGTTGCAGATTTCTCGCAGCTGGAAGCAGTGTTGTCTGTATGCAAGCACGGTGGGTATGCTGACCTCGCTTGGAGGACTTGTTATTTCCTATGAGCTTGGCCTTAAGCCCGGAGGCACCATTGTTCTTCTCGCGGTTGTTACGCTTTTGTTTATCTTTCTGGTAAAAAGGGTTGTGCTGCTGCTCAAAACCCGTGCGGTGTGATACTCTGAACAAAGTGCGTTGACGGAGAGGTTTGCCGGAGCACGTTGTGAACAGAGAGGGTGTTCGTGGCTGAGAAACACCTGCACAGCGCTGGTAGAGTTCACTCCCGAGCTACAACTTGAACGGCGTCATTGCTTAGTAGGGAAGTCGTCCGCCTAACGAGACTAGGCTTCAAAGTGGATTGCGCAGAGAGAAAACTGTGCAATCAACCGAGGTGGTACCGCGGAAATTTTCCGTCCTTGGGCATGCGCTCAGGGGCGGTTTTCTATTGAAAGGGTAATTACATGGGAATGTCTGAGGAACTCTCGGCAATTCGCGAGCAAGTACTTGAAGGAATTGCTAAGGCAACAAACCTTGAAGCACTTGAAAAGGTGCGCGTTGCATCAATGGGAAAGAAGGGCTCTCTTACAGCAATTATGCGTATGATGGGTCAGGTTCCCGCAGATCAGCGCCCTCAAATGGGTCAGCTTGCAAACACTGTTCGCGCAAACGTTGAGACCGCTATTCGCGAGCGTCAGCTTGCTTTAAAGCGAGAAGCCCTTGAAGCCCAGCTTAATGCTGAGGCAACTGATATTACCCTTCCAGGTCGTCGCTTGAATCCTGGTACCCAGCATCTCATTGAGCAGGTGCGTGAGGAGATGGAAGACATCTTTATCAGCATGGGCTACACCATTGAGACAGGCCCTTATGTTGAGACTACCTACTACAACTTCACAGCTCTGAATGCTCCAGAGGACCATCCAAGCCGTTCTGGTAAGGATACATTCTACGTAGTGGATAATGCGCCAGAAGGAAAAGAGTCGCACGTACTGGGCGAGTCTGACGTGCTTCTTCGTACACAGACTTCTGGCGTTCAGGTACACACCATGGAGACAAAAGAGCCTCCTATTTACATGATTTGCCCTGGTACGGTATTCCGTCCTGACACAGCAGATGCTAACCACCTGCCTCAGTTTACGCAGATGGAAGGACTTGTTGTTGATGAGGGAATTACCTTTGGTGACCTCAAGGGCACCCTTGATCACTTTACTCGTGAGATTTTTGGTAAGGACCGCGCTACACGCTATCGTCCTCACTTCTTCCCGTTCACCGAGCCAAGCTGCGAGGTAGATGTTTCTTGTGGCGTCTGCCACGGCGAGGGCTGCCGCTTCTGCAAGAATACCGGTTGGCTTGAGATTCTTGGCTGCGGCATGGTTGATCCTAATGTCTTCAAGTACTGCGGTATTGATTCCGAGAAGTACACAGGCTTTGCCTTTGGCATTGGTGTTGAGCGTGTTGCAGCGCTCCGTTATGACCTTCCTGACCTGCGTATGCTTATCTCTGGTGACCAGAGAGTTCTGCGTCAGTTCTAATCATCGGCGTCTTATTAGAAAGGCAATCACATGCGTGTATCTTATGAATGGCTGAAGACGCTCGTTGATCTTCCTCAGGACCCAAAAGACCTTGAGCGTGAGTTTGTGCGCACCGGTACTGAGGTTGAAGCGGTAGAGCGTGTTGGCGCAAATCTTGATCATGTTGTTACTGCTCAGGTTGTAAGCAAAGAGCCTCATCCTGATTCTGACCACATGTACGTTACCCTTGTTGACGTGGGAAAAAACAATGTAGATAAGGACGGAAATCCTGTTCCTCTACAGATTGTTTGTGGTGCTCAGAACTTTAATCAGGGAGACCACATTGTTACCGCAATGATTGGTGCCGTGCTTCCTGGAGACTTTAAGATTAAAAAGTCCAAGCTGCGTGGCGTTGAGTCTTGCGGCATGAACTGCTCTTCTCGCGAGCTGGGTCTTGGCGATGACCAGAGCGGCATTATGATTCTTCCCGAGGATGCTCCAATTGGTGTACCTCTTACGGATTACCTAGGCATGTCTGATGTAGTTCTTGATTGCGAGATTACTCCTAACCGCCCCGACTGCCTCTCTATGACTGGTATGGCTGTTGAGGTTTCTGCAATCTATGACACTGACATCCACATTGAGCTTCCACGTGTTACGTCTGAGTCTGGCGCAGATGCATCTGATCAGGTAGATGTTACTATTGCTGATCCTGAGCTCTGCTCAAGGTACACCGCTCGCGTGGTTCGTAACGTCAAGATTGGCCCAAGCCCCGAGTGGCTTGCTCGTCGCGTTACGGCTTGTGGTGGCCGCTCAATCAACAACGTTGTTGATGTTACTAACTACGTTATGTACCTGACCGGCCAACCTCTGCATGCTTTTGACCTTGGAAAACTTACCAAGGAAGATGGCAAGTATCACATTGTGGTTCGTGCAGCTGAAGATGGTGAGCACATTGTGACGCTTGACGGAGAAGACCGCGAGCTCACGTCCGATATGACGGTCATCACAGATAACGGTAAGACTCCTATTGCACTTGCTGGTGTTATGGGTGGCCTGGATTCTGAAATTACCGAGAATACCGTTGATGTTCTTTTGGAATCCGCTGTCTTTGATAATGGCCACATTAGCCGTACCAGCAGAAACCTTGACCTTATGAGTGAGGCTTCTATTCGCTACGAGCGTCTTGTGGATCCAAACGGCTGCGCATCTGTTGCAGATATTGCAGCAGCACTCTTTGAGGAGTGCTGTGGTGCTGAGGTTTGCCCTGGTATTGTTGATGTATATCCAAAGGTAAAAGAGGCAGTAACTATTACGCTTCGCCCAGAGCGCGCCTGCGCCCTTGCAGGTGCTCAAATTCCAGAAGAGTTTATGGTTTCTCGCCTTACGCGCCTTGGCTGCAAGGTTACTCCAGCAGACAACGGAGAGCTGAGCGTTGTAGCTCCTACAAACCGCCCAGACCTTACGCGCGAGGTTGACCTTATTGAGGAGATTGTTCGCCTGTGGGGTGAAGGTGATATTGAGGCTACGCTTCCTGCTGCTAGAAACCATGCAGGCGGTTTGACTTCAGATCAGCGTCAGATTAGAAAGATTGGCCGTACGCTGCGCTCCCTTGGCCTCAACGAGACAAAGTCATATTTGTTCGCAAGTCCAGATGACCTTTCTAAGCTTGGCATGAGCGAAGAGGGAAGAGGCGTCCCTGTAAAGGTTATTAGCCCACTTGTTGCTGACCAGTCTGAGATGCGCCGCTCCATTGTTCCAGGTCTTCTGCGCTCTATTGCATACAACCTTGCTCACGGTGTCTCTAATATTGCCATGTATGAGCTGGGCCGTGTGCTCTTTGGACATAAGGATAAGAGCCAGCCAGATGAGCCAAGCTATGTCTGTGGCGTATTGGTTGGTCGTCCAGCAGATGACGCTTGGAATGCTAAGTATCCAGCCTACGATTTCTTTGATGCCAAGGGTATTGTTGAGGGTCTGCTTGAGGCACTTCGCATCCCTAAGGTTCGTTTCCGTGTAGCTGAGCCAGAGCAATACGGTTGGCTGCAGCCTGGTCGCGCTGCTGAGATTCTTGCAGGTAGCGAGACAATCGGTTGGGTTGGAAACATTCATCCTTTGTCGCTCCAGAACTTTGACATTGAGGTTCCAGTCATTGCCTTTGAGATTTCTGTTGCGTCGCTTTTGCGTCTTTCTCAGAAAGACCTTCCTATTGTTGAGCCTCCAACCTACCCAGGCATCTCCATTGACCTGGCAATTGTTGTTGACGAGAGCGTTACTGCTGAGCAGTTGGTTCAGCGTTTGAAGTCTGCTGGTGGCAAGCTCCTCTGCGACATCAGGCTCTTTGACGTGTATTGCGACGCCCTGCGTGTTGGTGAAGGCAAGAAGTCCATGGCCTTCTCGCTCACGTATCGTGCAGACGATAGAACGCTTACTTCAGAAGAGGTTGAGAAGACCCATACAAAGCTTGTGGAGAAGGTTCTTCGTTCTACCGGCGGAGAAATTCGCGGATAAGCAGGTAATTGTAGTGCCAAGTTGGAACGTACATATTGCTCATGCTGACCGGCTCCTTGAGAAAGGAGCCGGTTGCTTGGGTGTAGATATTCACTACCCTGATGCATTTCTGCTTGGAAACGTTGCTCCTGATGTGCACATTGGCTTTATGGTTCCAGACTATTCTCACAAGGTGAGGTACGGTCGAAGCCATCAATCGTATCCAGGAAGTTTACCTATTCCAAGTTATAAGCGGTATCAGCGTAATTTTATGGATGGTCTTAACCCAGCCGAATATCTGCTACAGACTGACTTCATCCAGCCAAATGTGAGTTATTGCTCAGCTGAGCAGCGCAGCTTAGTAGATCAGCGCCAGCTCAGAGAGCTTATCGTGGGCATTTGGTGCCACCTTGTTTGCGACCACGTGTATAACGCTCATACACGGGCATTTTTGCGAGCTCATCATATTCCGACAGGAGAAGATGCACGTATACGTAAGCAAGCAGATTTTGATGTTTACGGGCGCTCGCTTGATATGAATCGTCTGCCAGAAGCATCTGATGAGCTCTTTGCAGTTGCCGCGGCTCATCCACAGTATGGATTTACGCATTCAGATGTTGAGCAAACACTTCAGGTTATACAGCGCATTGCGGAGGAGAATCGCCAGAATAGTGTGAGCTTCCCGCAGTATCAAATGCTTGATACAGAGTTTTTCTCGTCAGCCTATAAAGAGGCAGAGGAAACGCTCGTTCAAGGATTTATGCTGCAAAAACATAACTAATTCAGTTAAAGTTATATTCTCGCTTTTTTAAGATAGGTTTTGGAGGACGCTATGGAAAAGATGGAATCTCGCGGAACATTTACGGAGTATCTGCCTTCATACACCATTGGTGTTGATGCTTATCAGTCAGTGCTGCGCATTGTTAAGCGATTTGGCAAAAATGCCGTAGTCATTGGTGGACCAACTGCAATGGAGAAGGCACGTCCAAAGCTTGAGGCCGCACTTGCGGGTTCTGAGGTTTCTATCTCTTCTTGGATTTCTTACGGCACCAACTCTACGCATGCAAATGCCAAGAGAATTGCAGCAATGCCTGAGGTTATTGCAGCTGACATGCTCTTCCTTGTTGGCGGCGGTCGCGCAATTGATGAGGGTAAAGAGATTGCAACCATCCTGGACAAGCCATACTTTACCTTCCCAACACTTGCTTCTAACTGCGCTCCTGTAACAAGAATTGCCGTTTTCTATAAAGAAGACGGTTCTGCAGATACGTACTTTATTCCTGCTGAGCTGCCCGTTCATACCTTTATTGATACGCAGATTATTGCAGAGAGCCCTGATGAGTACTTCTGGGCAGGAATTGGCGATGCCTTCTCTAAGGGTCCTGAGGTTGAACTTTCTTCCAGAGAAGTTGAACTGCTCCACAGCCCTCTTATGGGACGAGCTCTTGCCGCAGGTGCCTGCATTGAGCCTCTGTTTGACAATGCAGAGCAGGCACTGGCAGATAAGCGTGCCGGCGTTGTCTCTGAGGCGTTTGAGAACGTTGTTCTGAACATCATTGTGACTGCTGGTATTGTGTCTAATATGACCACCAATCTTGGCGCAGAGCGCGGCGCGTATTACTTTAATTCCTCAACCGCCCATGCCTTCTACAATGCTTTTACTGCTCTGGGCGAGCGTGGCGAGAAACACCTTCATGGTGAGGTTGTTTCCTTTGGTACCTGCGTTCTTTATGCCTTTGACGGCAACCTTAAGGCACTTGAGGAGCAGGTGGCGCTTAATAGAAAGCTTGGTCTCCCAACCACCTTGGCCGATCTGGACATTACTCCAGAATCTGTTGACGCTGACCTGGACATCATTGTTGAGCGAGCACAGAAGACCAACGAGTGGGGTCGCGCTCCTTATGGATTTACAACTGATCGTTTCCGCCAGGCAATTCTTGATACCGACGCATACGGTAGGGCAGTTGCTTCTGGCGAGAAGGACCAAGAGACAGCAGCTCTTGATGTAATTGCTGCACATGCTCCTTCAGCTGAGACGGCTGTACCACGCAAGATGTAGTTGCAAGTAACCTGAAGAATCACTTTAGGAAGAGGACTTGTAGGAGCCAGCTTTCTTAAGTCACTTCACGGTTATATAAAAAGTTTATGTATTAAATGGCAGTTTATTTGGATAAGCTGCCATTTCTCTTAGTTGCAATTTTTATTCACTATTATTAACAAAAATCGGTAAAAACAAAAAATAACGCGTACGGTCGTTTTTTATCGGTGAAAGTTATATTGACTGTTTGTCACCGTGTTTTACCTTGTAATGGTTTATCTTAGTAACTACCAACTACGAGTATTTATGGATAACAAATCTATAAAATTCGTAGATTTCATAGATAAGCGCGGGGGTGAGCATGGCAGAGTTAAATGCATCGTTAGCAGTGAGTGACCAGGATGCATACTTGTTTGCGCAAGGAAAATGGTTCCAGAGCCACAAGAAATTAGGTGCACACCCTGCAGTTCAAGAAGATGGAGTTGAAGGTTATCATTTTGCGGTTTGGGCTCCCAATGCAGCCTCTGTCTCTGTTGTTGGAGACTTTAATAATTGGGATGATACCGTCAACGTTCTTTCTCGTTCAAAACACGGCGGAATCTGGGAAGGTTTTATTCCAGGAATCACCTCGGAAGTATTGTATAAATTCCTGATTGTATCCGCGTCTGGACAGAAGATTTTTAAGGCTGACCCTTACGGTACGTATGCAGAGGTTAGGCCACATACGGCATCTATTACGTTTGACCCAGATGTGTACGTTTGGGAAGACGAAGCATGGATGAACAGGCGTGCAACGCTTAAGTTCCTGCATAGCCCTCTTAACATCTTTGAAGTCCATCTTGGTAGCTGGAAGCAGCATACTGACGTGGCTGTTCAAGAAGAAGATTCCGCTGATGCTGAAGATGCAAACCAGAACGAAGAGCCAAAAGACTACTTTGATACAAAAGTAGATGCCTTCTATACCTATGATGACCTTTCAGAAGAGCTGGTAGCCTACGTTAAAGAGATGGGCTACACCCACATTGAGCTTCTCCCCGTTATGGAGCATCCTTTTGACGGATCTTGGGGTTATCAGGTAACGGGTTATTTTGCTCCCACCTCAAGGTATGGCAATCCTGCCCAGTTCAAACACTTTATTGACTGCTGTCACCAGGCTGGTATTGGTGTCATTTTGGACTGGGTCCCAGGAGGCTTCTGTAAAGATGCTCATGGTCTAGCGGAGTTTGATGGTACCAAGCTCTTTGAAGAAAAAGAGCATCCTAACTGGGGAACACTTAAGTTTGACCTAACTCGTGGTGAGGTTAGAAGCTTCCTTGTTTCTAACCTGCTCATGTGGCTGCAGGACTATCACGCTGACGGCATTCGTGTCGATGGTGTCAGCAGCATGCTGTATCTAAATTTTGGTATCGATGATCCTTCTCAGAAGCGCTTTAACCATAAGGGCACAGAGGAAGATTTGGATGCAAGCGCTTTCTTGCGTGTCTGCAACGAGACTGCTCAAAAAGAACATCCCGATATTTTGATGATTGCAGAAGAGTCCACGGCATGGCCGCTGGTTACCTATCCTCCCGAGGTTGGGGGACTTGGCTTTAACCTTAAGTGGGACATGGGCTGGATGAATGATACGCTGCACTATTGTCAGACTGATTTCCCTTATAGACCAGGCAACCACCGTCTTCTGACCTTCTCCAGCATGTATCAGTTCAATGAGAATTTTGTGCTGCCACTCAGCCATGATGAGGTTGTTCATGGTAAGTGCAGCCTTATTCAGCGCATGCCTGGAGATTGGTGGAGACAGTTTGCTGGCATGAGGGCTCTGGCGCTTCATCAGATGACTCATCCAGGCGCTAAGCTCAACTTTATGGGCAACGAGATTGCGCAGTTTATTGAGTGGCGCTACTACGAGGGCATTGAGTATTACCTGACTGAGGAGTATCCAACTCATGCTCACCAGCAGGCATTTATTAAGGCCCTCAATCATTTCTATAAGAAGCATCCAGGACTTTGGCAGTATGCCTACGACAACCGTGGATTTGATTGGATTGACGCGGACAATAATGAGCAATCAATCATCTCGTTTGTTCGTCACGGAAGAAAACCTTCCGAGGACCTGGTTATTCTCATCAATTTTGACGTTGCAACCCATCAGAACTTCCGTTTGGGCATGCCTTCTGCAGGTGTGTGGAAAGAAGTATTTAATTCCGACGCAAAAGAATTTGGCGGTTCGGGTATTGTGAATACTAAGAAACTTTCCACCAAGCCAGTGGCATGGAATGGAAGAGATTATTCGGTAGAACTGTCTGTTCCTCCGCTTGGTGGCATTGTTTTAGCGTTTGAGAAAGAACTTCCAAAGAGGGGGAAGCATGGCCGTAAATAACGGACAAAACATTTTTACCGATAAACAAGATTTTGAAGAGCAGTATCGCGATAAGTTCATCAAGATTCTTGGCAAATACTATGGAGAGTGCACTGATCAGGAGCGCTATAACGTTCTTGCTCACCTCATTGCAGAAAAGGCGCGAGAAATTCAGTCAACCTCCTATATTCATGCAAACAAGCAGGTCTATTACTTCTCTCTAGAGTTCTTGCTTGGACCATTGCTTGAGAATTACCTGCTCAATCTTGGTATCACTGACGTTGTTGCAGAGGGTCTTAAAGAGATGGGCACCTCTCTTCAGGAGCTTGCTGCTCAGGAGGTAGACCCTGGCCTTGGCAACGGTGGTCTGGGTAGGCTTGCCGCGTGCTTCCTGGACTCCATGGCACACGAGGGAATGGCTGGCTTTGGCAATGGCATGAGATACCGCTACGGCCTCTTCCGCCAGGAGATTAAGGATGGACGCCAGGTAGAGCGTACCGATAACTGGCTGGCAAATGGATATCCTTGGGAAGTCAGAAAAGACGATTCCAGCGTACTGGTGCGCTTTGGTGGCACAGTTGTAAGGCATGAGGACGAGAATGGCAACTTCTGGTTCTCGCAAGAGGGTGGCCAGGTAGTAAGGGCTGTTCCATACGATGTGCCTATTGTTGGCTATGGCGCAAAGACCGTAAATAAGCTGCGTCTTTGGTCTGCAGAGCCAGCAGAGGAAGACTTTGATCTTGATGCTTTTAACGCCGGCGATTATGCACGTGCTAATAAGTTCCGCTCTGACGTTGAGGCAATTTCAACCATTCTGTATCCAAATGACTCTGGTGAGCACGGACGCATTCTTCGCTTAAAGCAGGAGTACCTGTTTGTTTCCGCTGGTCTTCAGACCATTCTTCGTGCTTATAAGGATAAGTACGGTGAGGATTGGGATCACTTTGCAGATCACGTCTGCATCCACACTAACGATACGCACCCAGCAATGTGCGGACCAGAGCTTATGCGTCTGCTTGTCGATGACCATGGCGTTGACTTTAACGAGGCATTTGATATCGCGAGAAACGCAATCTCTTATACCAACCACACCGTTATGCCTGAGGCTCTTGAGAAGTGGCCTATCAACACCTTCCGTGAGCTGCTTCCTCGCCTGTATATGTTTATTGATGAGGTTGATCGCCTCTATAAGGAGCAGCTGCTTGCTGACTCTAACGGCAACACCGAACTTCTCGCTTCAACAGCAGTGTTGTGGGATAACACCGTTCGTATGGCTAACCTCTCTATTCTGTTTAGCCACTCGGTCAATGGTGTCTCTGACCTGCACACAAACATTTTGAAGCAGAGTGTTTTGAAGGATTTCTATAAGCTTCGTCCAGAAATTTTTAACAACAAGACCAATGGCATCTGCCACCGTCGTTTCTTGGCACAGGCAAACACCTCATATGCAAAGCTTATTTCTGAGGCAATTGGTACCGGTTGGCTTGACGATGCTGATGAACTTAAAAAACTTTCCGCCTTTGAGAATAATGCTGAGTTCTTGGACAAGATGGACGCTGCAAAGAGAGAAGAAAAAGAGCGTCTTGCTGCATACGTCAAGAAGACAACCGGTGTTGAGATGGATACCAATACCATCTTTGATACGCAGGTAAAACGCTTCCATGCATATAAGCGTCAGCTGCTTAATGTCTTTAAGATCTTGTATCTCTATAACCGCATGCTTGATGATCCAAGCTATAAGCCAGCTCCAACAACCTTTATTTTCTCGGGCAAGGCTGCTCAGAGCTATACCTTTGCAAAGGAAGTCATTCGACTTATTCACTCCGTTGCAGACGTGGTTAACAACGACGAGCGCATTGAGGGTCGTCTGAAGGTTGTCTTTATTCCAAACTTTGCTGTTTCAAATGCACAGCTTATCTATGCTGCATCTGATATTTCAGAGCAGATTTCAGTTGCTGGTGCAGAGGCTTCTGGTACCTCAAACATGAAGCTTATGATGAATGCGGCTCTGACCCTTGGTACCTATGATGGTTCAAATATTGAGATCTCTGAGCTTGCAGGACCAGAGAACATTAAGATTTTTGGTCTCCGTGCAGACGAGGTCCAACAGGTATATGCTTCCGGCACCTACTTTGCACAAAACCTGCTTAACCAGAACCCAACGCTGGCTCGCATTGTAAATATGCTGACCGATGGTTCGTTGAGCCGACTCTCTGGCAACTTTGAGTCAATTCGCGACTATCTGCTGATCAACAATGATCCTGACCTGGTGCTTATTGACTTTGACGCCTATGTGAAGGCATGGGAAGAGCTTACTCAGTCCTATGCAGATCGTCGTAGCTGGAATGCTCGCGCACTTCACAATACTGCAAACTCTGGTTTCTTCTCGGCTGATAGAACTATCAGGGAGTACATGGAAGATATTTGGCACGTGTAAGGATCTGCGTTTAGGTTCAATCGTCGTAGGGCGTTGAGAATATAGACCTCTGTTGGGGAGAGAGGAGATTTGGATATGAGCAAAAGGGAATGTCTTGCAATGCTACTTGCAGGAGGACAGGGAAGCCGCTTAGGTGCTCTGACCTCAAAAGTAGCTAAACCTGCTGTCTCGTTTGGTGGCAAGTTCCGCATTATTGACTTTGCGCTATCCAACTGCGCAAATTCAGGAATTTCTACGGTAGGTGTTTTGACACAGTACCGTCCGTATTTGCTTCACTCTTACGTGGGATCAGGTAGTGCTTGGGACCTTGATGAGCGCGGTGGTGGAATTTCTATCCTGCCTCCCTTTGCAACACAGTCTGGTGGTGCATGGTATGCGGGAACCGCAGATGCCGTCACCCAGAATATTGGCTACATTGAGCAGAACAACCCTGATTACGTACTAATTCTCTCTGGCGATCAGCTTTACCGTATGGACTACGGCGAGATGCTCGCTTGCCATAAGAAAAATAATGCAGACCTCACGATTGCCGTCATGCCTGTTCCTTGGGAAGAGGCTTCTCGCTTTGGCATCATGTCCATTGATGATGAGGATAGGATCACCAAGTTTTCCGAGAAACCCAAAGAGCCAGAGTCCAACCTGGCGTCCATGGGAATCTATATCTTTAGCACAGACCTGCTTCTTGAGACCTTGCGTGAGGACGCAAAGAACCCTGAATCTTCTCACGACTTTGGTGGCGATATCATTCCAACGTTGCTTGATGATGGCAAGCGACTGTTTGCTTATCGTTTTGAGGGCTTCTGGCGTGATGTAGGTACCGTTGCAAGTTATCACGAGACCAGCATGGATTTGCTGGGCTCTGAGCCTAAGTTTGACATCTTCTCGGACAAGTTTCCTATTATGTCCAATGCGTCTACCCGTCCACCAGCGTATATTGGCGCATTCGGTGAGGTAGATGATTGTCTGGTAAATAATGGCTGCCAAATCTTTGGTTATTCTCGCCATTCAATTTTGTCTACCGACGCCGTTATTGGCGAGGGAGCTCGTGTTATTGATTCCGTGCTTCTTCCTGGCGCAGAAGTTAAGCCTGGTGCGGTGGTAATTCGTGCAATTCTTGGCGAGAACGCTGTGGTTGAGAAAAACGTCCACGTCGGTAGTTCTGACCTTAATAAAGAGATAGCTGTTGTTGGAAATGATGTAGTGGTCGAAAGAGGTGAGCACTAATGAAAAGGGTAATTGGACTTATTACCTGCAATTATGCTTCTACTAGTATGGAAATCGCTAATGGTGTACGCCCAATCGCATCTATGCCTTTTTTGGGAAGATATCGTCTAGTAGACTTTTCTCTTTCAAACATGGTTAATTCTGGTATTAGCACCGTTGGTGTAATTATGCCCTTTAACTATCGCTCGCTCATTGATCACCTTGGCTCTGGTAAAGATTGGAACTTGGATCGCAAGAGTGGCGGCTTGTTTATCCTGCCTGGATCTGCTTTTGGCACTTCTCATACGGGAGCGCGCTTCCTGCTTAGAGATCTTATTTCAAATAGGCCTTATCTTGAGCGAACTGACGCGGAATATGTTCTTTTGTCCACTTCAAACTTTGTTTTTAACTCTGATCTTAATGAGCTGCTTGACCAGCATCTTGAGTCTGATGCAGACATCACTATGATGACCTATACCACTCGTTATAACGATAGAGACGTTGTTGGTGTTGAGCTTGACGGTGATCGTGTGGTTAAAACGCACAATGGTGTCCAGCGCGGAGACGAGGCTTCTCTTGACTGCTTTATTATCAAGCGCGACCTGCTTATTGACATGCTAGATTGGTATAGCGCTACTGATTACCTGGATCTTTTTGAAGCGCTTCACGCTGATTATAACCGCGTCAAGGTTTGTACCTTCCACTTTGAGGGTCACGTAGCATCCATCTTCTCAAAGAATGCTTACTACCATGCAAACATGGAGCTTTTGAACCCTATGCCCGCAAATGAGCTCTTTACCCCAGAGCGCTCCATCAAGACAAAGGCTCACGATAACGCTCCTGCAAAGTTTGAGATTGGCTCTAAGGTCAGCAACTCAACTATTTCTGCAGGTTGCCGTATCCGTGGTTCCGTCACTGGATCTATTCTTGGCCGAAATGTCATCATTGAGCGCGGTGCTATCGTTCGCGATTCCATTGTGATGGAGGGCTGCATTGTTAAGGAAGGCTCTGTAGTCGAGCACGCTATTGTAGACCGCTCTAACATCATTCCTGCAGGTACTGAGCTTCGTGGTACAAGCGAAGAAATTCTTATCCAGCGTAAAAACAATAAGAGGGTGGCGTAACAATGTCCCAAGTCTCCAAACGTCGCAAACTTCGTGTTGTCTATGCAACTTCAGAGGTAGCGCCTTTTTCCAAGACGGGTGGCCTTGGAGATGTTTCGGGCTCATTGCCACAAGCACTTAAAAAAGTAGGAGCTAGAGTGGCGGTTATTTCGCCACTCTACAGCTCTATTAAGCCCGAGTGGAAACAAAAGATGAAGAAGGTCTATGAGCTTCAAGTGCCCCTTTCGTGGCGCTTTGAGTATTGTGGGCTTTGGCATCTGGTTCATGAAGGCGTTGATTTTTACTTTGTAGATAACGAGTCTTACTTTGCTCGTGATGGCCTCTATGGCTACTTTGATGATGGAGAGCGCTATGCGTTCTTCTCCAAGGCTCTGTGTGAACTGATTGCACACGTCCCAGAGCTCTCCTGCGACGTTCTGCACTGCAATGACTGGCAAACGTCATTAGCACCTGTATTTTTACGTGAGCACTATCAAGGTGTCCCTGAGGTTCAGAACGTTAAGACAGTTTTCTCCATTCACAACGTTAAGTTCCAAGGTCAGTTTACTGACAAGATGCTCAGCGACGTGCTTGGTCTTGCAGATATCCCAGCAGCAGTTGACCAGTTAAGATGCGATGCAAGCTCTATCAATTTTATGAAGGGCGCACTTTGCTACTCTGATTACCTGCTCACTGTTAGCCCAACGTATGCTCAAGAGCTTCAGACAGAGCACTTCGGAGAGGGAATGGATGATATCTTCCGTCGCCGTCAAAGTGTACTGCGCGGCATCCTGAATGGTATTGATATTGGTGCGTGGTCACCTGCAAGCGATCCTTATATTCCACAGAACTTCTCGGCAAGCCATATGGAAGGCAAGGCTGAGTGCAAGCGTCAGCTGCAAGAGGAGCTGGGTCTTGAGGTGGATCCAGATGCGCCACTTGCAGTAATGGTTACGCGCTTGACTAACCA
>CALHQT010000137.1:0-2959 GCA_938038135.1 uncultured Atopobium sp. | reverse complement strand
GAGTACCTTATCGAGAAGTTCGCGGCCAACGCAGGTAAGAAGGCAGGCGAGTTCTACACCCCATACGAAGTCTCGCTCATCATGAGCAACATCGTCGCCGACCACCTCAAGGGCCGCGAAGAGATTCAAATCTATGACCCGACCTCTGGCTCTGGCTCCCTGCTACTCAATATCGGCCAGGCCGTTGCCAAGCGCATGGGCGACCCAAACCGCATCAAGTATTTTGCCCAGGAGCTGCGTGAGAACACGTACAACCTCACGCGAATGAATCTGGTCATGCGTGGCGTGAAGGCTGACAATATTGTCGCTCGCAATGGCGACAGCCTGGCTCATGACTGGCCAATGTTCGACGAGTCCGACCCGGTGCAGACCTACCAGCCGTTGTACGTGGACGCGGTCGTCTCCAACCCGCCATATTCCCAGAAGTGGGAGCCGGAAGGTAACGAGGCTGACCCGCGCTTCTCACGGTTTGGTCTGGCGCCCAAGACCAAGGCTGACTACGCCTTCCTGCTGCATGAGCTGTTCCACGTCAAGCCCGACGGTATTCTCACCATCGTCTTGCCGCACGGCGTATTGTTCCGTGGTGGCTCTGAGGCGGAGATTCGACGCAACCTCATCGAGGCCAACCACATCGATGCCGTCATCGGCTTGCCCTCCAACATTTTCTACGGCACGGGCATTGCCACCATCATCATGGTGCTCAAGCAGGAGCGTGATCGCGATGACGTGCTGTTCATCGATGCTTCTCAAGGCTTCATTAAGCAGGGCAAGTACAACCACCTGCGTGCCCGCGACATCCAGCGCATCGTTGATACTGTCCACAACCGTGAAGACGTGCCACACTTCGCCAAGGTCGTGACCCGCGACGAGATTCGCGCCAATGACCACAACCTCAACATCCCGCGCTACGTGTCTGCCACCCTGCCGCCGGAGGCTGTAGACCTGTACGCCACCATGCACGGTGGTATTCCAACCAGCGAGATTGACGCCTTGGAGCACTACTGGACTGCGCTGCCTGGTCTGCGTGAGGCTCTGTTCACCGAAAACGCCAATGGCTACGCGGAGCTGAACACCACTAACCTCCGTGAGGCTGTCGATCAGCACCCTGCAGCTCAGGCACTGCGTGACCAGGTCAATGCAGCACTATCTGACCTGCCAGAGAAGCTGCACGCGCTGCTTGTGGACAGCTCCGCCACCGTGCCGCTCAACACCACAGAAGACCAGCTCAAGACTGACCTATTCGACCGGCTCGACCCTGTACCGCTGGTTGATGCCTACCAGGGCTATCAGGTTCTCCACGACAGCTGGATCAACACTGCTGCTGACCTAGAAGTCATCCAGACCGAAGGCCTGGATGCCGTGCGGGTCAACGTCCCTGTCATGGAGATGAAGACCCGCAAGGGTAAGAAGGAAGAGGTCCAGGTCGGCTGGGAGGGGCATATCGCCCCCAATGAGTTGGTGCAGGAACTCTACCTACCGCAGCTCAAAGACCAAGTAACCCAGCTGAGCCGTGACCTAGACACAGCAGTATCAGAGCTGACGCAGCTCATCGAAGGCTTAAGTGAAGACGACAAGACCGACCTGGCCGAGGTACTCAACGAGAAGCAGGATGCTTTCGCTACTGCTGCACTGAAGAAGGCCATTAAGGAGCTGCCGAAACTACCTAAGGGTCAGGCCTGGCCGGAGGGCACTGTCGAGGCTGTCATGCTCAGCGCCAGGACACTCATCGAGCAGCGCGACACACTCAAGAAGGACCTTAAGGTTGCAGAGCAGCAGCTTGAGGCAGACACCTACGCCACCATCGAAGCGCTCACCGACGCGCAGGTAGACGAGGTGCTCACCGCCAAGTGGATCACTGCACTCATGGATGACCTGCGGGACATCCCTGGTCACGTGCTTGCAGGTCTTGCAGCCCGCGTCCAGGCGCTGCACGACAAGTACGCGGTAGCACTCACGGACCTCGACGTGCAGATTCGCGAGACGGAGCAGCAGCTGGCTGGTCTGTTGGGTGGCCTCACCGGTAACACCGCTGATATGCAGGCTGTAACTGCACTGCAGGAGCTGCTGGGCGGTGGTCGTAATGCCTAAGCAGAACGTACCCGCACTGCGGCTGGAGGGGTTCAGCGGTGAGTGGGAATTGAAAGCCATCGGAGAGCTGTTTGCGGAGCGAAACGAATCTTTTCCTGAAGGAGAACTGCTTTCGGTAACCCTGCGGAATGGGATAAAGCGGTTCCAGGAAATCGGCCGACACAATACATCAAACGAAGATAAATCTAAGTACAAGCTTGTCGAAGTAGGAGACATTGCCTATAACTCTATGCGTATGTGGCAAGGTGCCAGTGGAGTCTCGCCTTGGAAGGGGATCGTAAGTCCTGCGTACACGGTCCTGAAGCCTGTCGGGAGCCAAGATACCCCGTTCTTTGCCTATTACTTCAAGACTCCTTTCATGATCCAAGTGTTTCAGCTCAATTCTCAGGGACTCACATCAGACACTTGGAATCTCAAATACCCTGCATTGAGCGCCATTGACATCTGTCGTCCTCAAGACATCGAAGAACAGCAGGCCATCGGCGCCATCTTCACCAACCTCGACGCAGCCATCAACCAGCACACACTCAAGCACAAGTCCCTGCAGCATTCCAAGACGGCGCTCATGCAGCGGATGTTCCCGCAGGAGGGCCAGACAGTGCCGGAGCTGCGACTGGAGGGCTTCAGCGGTGAGTGGGAAGAAAAGAGGTTGGTGGACGAAGTTTCGTTTTTCAGCGGTCTAACCTATACCCCGAGCGATGTTGTAGAGCACGACGGCACCTTGGTGCTTCGCTCCAGTAACGTACAGGATGGTGTTATTGCCACTAAAGATTGTGTCTACGTGCGTACCGATGCTGTCAATGTACAAAACGTGCGCAAGAACGACATCATTATGGTTGTTCGCAATGGTTCAAGGTCCTTGATTGGCAAA
>CALHQT010000136.1:0-10008 GCA_938038135.1 uncultured Atopobium sp. | reverse complement strand
CAAACAGGTCCTTTGCTTGAGGCTAATCTTCTAGGTTTTAGCGGCAACTTATATGATTCAGAGGTTCAGACGGTATTTGTGAAGAGACTGAGAGAATCCAAAAAATTTGATTCGCTAGAAGACCTCAAGCAAGCCGTTCGTGGAAATATAGATTGGGTAGCCCAGAATCTGGGTACGACTTCATATAACTTAGAAAGCGGGGAGGTGGAAGATGATAACTGACGAAGATAAAGAGCGCGTAAGACAAGCCACAGATTTTGTCACGCTTGTTTCCGAGACAGTTGAGCTAAAACCCCGAGGTCAGGACTATTGGGGATGCTGTCCCTTCCACCAAGAAAAAAGCCCCTCATTCAAGATAAACCCCTCCACGGGTCTTTGGCACTGCTTTGGCGCTTGCTCCGAAGGCGGAGACGTCTTTAGTTATGTCATGAAGCGAGAAAACCTGGATTTTCCCGATGCTATTAGATACCTTGCTGATAAAGCAGGCATTACGCTTTCAGAAGAGGCTCATGTTTCTAAGGGTCCCCGCAAGAATCGCTTAATTGAGTGCCTTACCGAGGCCGAGAATTACTTCCACTCCATGCTTATGCGCGGAAGGGGAGAAGGTCCTGAAGCAGCTCGTAGCTATCTCTCTGGTCGTGGATTTGGAGCAGCTGTCTGTAAGCGCTGGAAGCTGGGATATGCGCCTGGAAGAGGCGCACTTGTGGCGCACTTGCGTAAATGTGGCTTTACCACGCAAGAGATGATTGCTGCCAACCTTGCTGTTGAACGCAATGGTCGCATCAGCGACTGGTTCTATGATCGAGTGATGTTCCCTATCCACGACGAGCAGGGCAGAACCATTGCTTTTGGTGGCCGAATTACTAAAAAGGTAGAAAATGCTCCCAAGTATCTAAATACCAGGGACACTTCCGTCTTTAATAAAGGCAAGCACCTCTTTGCCTACGACGTGGCAAAAGAGACTATTGCAGCTCAGTCTGAGGCCATAATTTGTGAGGGCTACACAGATGTTATTGCCATGCACGAGGCTGGCTTTACTAATACTGTGGCAGCTCTTGGTACCGCATTTACGTCTGAGCACGTCAAACTCATTGATCGCCAGCGTGCGCGCAAAATTATTTGCATGTTTGATGGCGATGCCGCAGGTCAACACGCTGCCGCACGTGCTATTAAATTTATCGATAAAACAACCGCTGCGTTTCTTTGCGTTGTTTTGCCATATAATCAGGACCCCATGGAGTTTCTCGCCGAATCAGGTGCAGATAAGCTACGTCCTATCTTAGATGCAGCTCGCCCGCTTATGGACTTTGTCTTTGATGCCACAACCGCGCAGTTTGACTTATCCGTGCCTGGTGGTCGAGTCAAGGCGCTTGAGGCTCTAGCATCCTTATTGGCTCCACTCAAGACATCGGTACTTCTGAGCGAGTATGCACTTCGTGTGTCAGACCTGCTTCATATTGATGTTGAGGAAGCAAAGCGCGCAATTAAGGCCGCGCCTATTCAAGATGACGCGGCAGATTCGCGCACTTCAAAGATGGCGCGCAAACAGCCTCAGAAGAGTGCCCACACCTCTTCGTATAACTCAGAGCTTGAGCTCTTAAGTGCTATGGCAACAAACTTGTCTTTAGTGCGAGAGTATCAAGACCGTATTGCAGACTTTGTCTGGGCCGATGCTCGTCATCAAACCATGGCGTGGGCTATGCTTGCTACTCCAGAGGGCGCTACGCCAGCGCAGGTTGTTGCCGCGGCTGCGGCTGTTGAGCCAAATGCGGCAGCTATTCTTTCTTCTGGTCGCGTGATATCTGAGGGCAACTCCGATACACGTCGCTCGCTTGAGTTTATTGTGGACACTGTTGACTACTACTCGGTACAGCGTAAATTGCGAGAAATTCGATCAAATCTGCGCTCCAGTTCTTATGCAGGGGAGTCTTCAAGCGGAACACTTGCTGAAGAGCAACTTGCTGCTGCGCAGGAGCTTCAGACACGAGCGCTTGAGTTAGGCAAGAGGCTTACTTCGGGGCAGTAGAAAATACTCATTTTATGGGGATGCTACTCATCTGATTTTTTTATAAATTAAAATGAGTAGTTTGATTAGGTAGAGAAACTTTTGGGTATAAAGATTTGCGCTAATCTATCGAAAGGATATTTGTGGCTGCAAAAAAGGCAAATGAAGAGGTCAAACTCTCAGATGAGCTTACTAAAATTGTTGATGATCTGGTAAGTTCTTCAAAGTCTAACGGTAGTATCAGCGAAGACGATATTCAGGTTGCCATTCGTGACGTTGACGTTAACGATGATGAGCTTTCTGACCTGTATGATTCGCTGCGCGTTAAAGGTGTTGAGATTACTACCGCATCTGAAGCAACCGTTTCTTTCGCCATTGAAGATGACGCCGTAGAGGACGATTTTTCATCCGATGATGACTTGGATGATTCATCTGATTTTGATGATGAAGATGATGAAGATTTTGATGCCGTAAATGAGGCACGTGAGGTCAAAGAGGCTCTCCGCTCTGTTTCTAAGGCAAAAGTCTCCAAGCCAAAACGTTCTTCTCGCGCTCGTGCTCGCCGTTCAGACACCACTACGGTTATGCTTACCGGCGATCCTGTCCGCATGTATCTTAAAGAGATTGGTAAGGTAGACCTGCTTACTGCATCAGAAGAGGTTCACCTTGCTATGAAGATTGAGGCAGGTACTGCAGCTTCCCAGAAGCTGGAGGATTTTGAGGATGGCCTCATCGAGCTTAACCGCGCAGAGCAGCGCCGCCTCATGCGTATTGAGTCTGTAGGACTTGACGCTAAGCAGCAGCTTATTTCTGCAAACCTTCGTCTTGTTGTCTCAATTGCAAAGCGCTATGTTGGCCGCGGTATGCTGTTCCTTGACCTTATCCAGGAAGGTAACCTGGGCCTTATTCGCGCTGTCGAGAAGTTCGATTACACCAAGGGCTTTAAGTTCTCAACGTATGCTACCTGGTGGATTCGTCAGGCAATTACCCGCGCTATTGCAGACCAGGCACGTACCATTCGTATTCCTGTCCACATGGTAGAGACAATCAACAAGCTGATCCGTGTTCAGCGTCAGCTTCTGCAAGATCTTGGTAGAGATCCTTCTCCAGAAGAGATTGGCGCAGAAATGGGCATGTCTCCTGATCGCGTCCGCGAGATTCAGAAGATTAGCCAGGAGCCTGTCTCTCTTGAGACGCCTATTGGTGAAGAAGAAGATTCCCAGCTTGGAGACTTTATTGAGGACTCTTCAGCCGTTGCTCCACCAGATGCAGCTTCTGATTCAATGCTTCGTGAGCAGCTTGAGCAGGTTCTTGACGGCCTTGCTGATCGTGAGCGTAAGGTTATTAAGTTCCGCTTTGGTCTTGAGGACGGTCATCCTCGTACCCTTGAAGAGGTAGGCAAGGAGTTTGGCGTTACGCGTGAGCGTATTCGTCAGATTGAGTCCAAGACCTTGGCAAAGCTTCGTCATCCTTCTAGGTCCGGTCGTCTTAAGGACTACATGGAGGAGTAGCTTCTTGGTTTAGGTGTGTGAGATTGTGCAAGAGGAATTTGAATAAATTTTTTCTAAATAATGCTTGCATGGTTTGGAATGTCTCTCTATACTTAAACACCGCTGAGAAGCACACATATTCCCCGATGGCGCAGCGGTAGCGCAGCTGACTGTTAATCAGCGTGTCGCAGGTTCAAATCCTGCTCGGGGAGCCAGAATTTTCAAGACCAGGCAATGCCTGGTCTTTTTTGTTTAAAGAACCGTTCTGCTTTTCTCGCATCACCAGTAGATTTTTATTCACAGATTTGAAGATGACGACTTTCTCGACAATTTGGTCATTTGACCGATTTTTCTTTATTTATCCTCAAAAACTTCAAAATTGACACCGTAAAAGGTACAAAACATAACGCTTACGGTATTTCTGCAACCGTTGAGCGACATCTCACAGAGAGCTGTGATGAGATTTGTTAACGTACTCATTAAGGTCAGTGTTATGCAAAAGGCATAACAAATGAGAAAGGTCACTACTATGGATGTGTCTCGTCGCAGTTTTCTAAAGTTCTGTGGTCTAGGCGTTCTTAGCGTTGGTGGATCTAGCGTTCTTGCAGCTTGCGCACCTAGCGAGAAAAAAGAGGAAGGCGCTAAAGATGCAAAGGTAGAGAACAAGGATAAGCCTGTTGTCTTCTTCAACCGTCAGCCTTCTAACAGCTCAACCGGTGAGCTTGATACAAACACTCTTAACTTCAACAAAGACACTTATTACGTTGGCTTTGATGCAGTTCAGGGTGCAGAGCTCCAGGGCCAGATGGTTCTTGATTACATCAAGGCTCACGCAGCTGAGCTTGATCGCAACAAGGATGGCATCATTGGTTACGTTCTTGCAATTGGTGACATTGGTCACAACGACTCTATCGCTCGTACTCGTGGTGTCCGTAAGGCACTTGGTACTGGCATCGAGAAGGACGGCAAGATTATTTCCGATCCAGTAGGCACCAACACCGATGGCTCCGCTTCTGTTGTTCAGGACGGCAAGCTTGAGGTCGGCGGCAAGTCCTACACCATCCGTGAGCTTGCTTCTCAGGAGATGAAGAACACCGCTGGTGCAACATGGGATGCTGCAACCGCTGGTAACGCAATTGCTGCTTGGTCTTCTTCCTTCGGCGATCAGATTGATGTTGTTGTTTCCAACAACGATGGTATGGGCATGTCCATCTTCAACGCATGGTCAAAGGCTCAGAAGGTCCCAACCTTTGGTTACGACGCTAACTCTGACGCTGTTGCAGCTATTGCTGACGGCTATGCAGGCACCATTTCCCAGCACCCAGATGTTCAGGCTTACCTGACTCTCCGTCTGCTCCGCAACGCTCTTGACGGCGCTGATATCAACACCGGCATTGAGTCCGCAGACGATGCTGGCAACAAGATTGACTCCAAGGACTACAAGTATGTTGCAGAGCAGCGTTCTTACTACGCTCTCAACCTTGCAGTTACCGCTGAGAACTACAAGGACAACCTTGACGCAACCACTACCTATCCAGAGGCTTCTAAGCAGCTGAGCGCAGACAAGCACCCAGAGAAGAAGGTTTGGCTCAACACCTACAACTCTGGCGACAACTTCCTTGGTTCAACCTATGTACCACTGCTCAAGAAGTATGCTCCACTGCTCAACCTCAACGTTGAGTTCATCGCAGGCGATGGCCAGACTGAGTCCAACATTACCAACCGTCTTGGCAACCCTGACGAGTACGATGCATTTGCATTCAACATGGTTAAGACCGACAACGGTTCTTCCTATACCCAGCTGCTTAAGTAATTAAGTAGTCGATAGCACGAAACAATACCGGAGGGGAGACACCTGCTCTCCTCCGGTGTTCTCGCGAATAAGCGCAATAACTTAGCGAGATAAGGGGTGATTACATGGCAGATACAGAAAACGATATCGTTCTAACAATTGATGGAATGAGCAAGTCCTTTGGACGTAACCGCGTTCTGGATCACATTTCAATGAACGTACGCCGTGGAACCGTTATGGGTCTTATGGGAGAGAACGGCGCAGGCAAATCTACCATGATGAAGTGCCTGTTTGGTACGTATCAAAAAGATGAAGGCAAGATATTTCTTGACGGCAAAGAGGTTAATTTCTCTGGACCAAAAGACGCACTTGAGAATGGCGTCGCAATGGTTCACCAGGAGCTTAACCAGTGCCTTGATAGAAATGTTGTAGATAACTTGTTCCTTGGTCGCTATCCCGTTAATGCAATGGGTGTTGTCGACGAGGGACGCATGAAAAAAGAGGCTAACGAGCTCTTCAGGCGTCTTGGTATGACCGTAGACCTGACACAGCCTATGAAGAACATGTCAGTATCTCAGCGTCAGATGTGCGAGATTGCAAAGGCAATTTCTTACAACGCTAAGATTATTGTTCTTGATGAGCCTACTTCTTCACTTATGACCCAAGAGGTCGAGAAACTCTTTGAGATGATTCACATGCTCAAAGAGCAGGGAATTTCTTTGGTCTACATCTCTCACAAGATGGATGAGATCTTTGAGATTTGCGACGACATTTCAGTTCTTCGTGACGGTAAGCTTGTTATGACCAAGCGCTCAAATGAGACCAACATGAATGAGCTTATCTCGGCAATGGTCGGCCGCTCACTTGAGAATCGCTTCCCAGACGTTACTAACACACCTGGTAAGACGTATCTTTCTATTCAGCACCTTTCAACTAAATATGAGCCATACCTTCAGGATGTCACCTTTGATGTAAAGAAGGGCGAGATCTTTGGTCTGTATGGTCTTGTCGGCGCTGGTAGAACTGAGCTTCTGGAAACAATCTTTGGTGTAAGAACCAGAGCTGCCGGTCGTGTCTACGTCAACGAGCACCTTATGAACTTCTCGACAGCTGCAGAGGCAATGGATCACGGTTTTGCCATGATTACCGAGGAGCGCAAGGCAAACGGCCTGTTCCTTAAGGGTGACCTGACGTTTAACACAACCATTGCAAACTTGAACCAGTACAAGGCTGGTCCAATTCTTTCTGATCCTAAGATGACTAAGGCTACCGTCAACGAGCTCAAGGTTATGAACACCAAGGCTCAGGGTCCATCAGACTTGATTTCAAGCCTTTCTGGCGGCAACCAGCAGAAGGTCATTTTTGGTAAATGGCTCGAGCGCTATCCACAGGTTTTCCTGATGGACGAGCCTACTCGTGGTATTGATGTTGGTGCTAAATATGAGATCTACCAGCTCATTATTGATATGGCTAAGAGCGGTACCACTATTATCGTAGTCTCTTCGGAGATGCCAGAGATTTTGGGAATTACCAACCGTATTGGTGTTATGTCCAACGGTAGGCTCTCGGGTATCGTAAATACCAACGAGACAAATCAAGAAGAACTCCTGCGCCTCAGCGCAAAGTACCTGTAGGAGAGGATGATACAAATGCCAAAAACAGGTGGATCTGTTCTGACGGCCGAGCAGGAAAAAGAGCTGCTAAAGCCTATTGATCAGAAGATTGGTTCCATTCAGGCTCAGATTGATGAGCTTCGCGCAAATGGTACCAACAAAGTAATTTCAACACTGAGCGCTATTGAGTCAACAAAGCGCGATAAGTCTATCTCTGCTGAAGAGCGCAACACGCTTATTGAGGGCTACAAGGCTGAGCTGGAGCTTGCAAAGAAGGTTGAGTCCGAGAACAGCGCTCAGGTTTCCAAGCTTATTGCAGAGGCCGAGGCTTATCTTAAGGAGCACTACAAGAACGAGTACCTGGAGCCTGTAAAGGCTAGCTGTGCTCTTGAGAAGGAGCAGGCTAAGCAGAACTATGCTGCTGCTCTTGAGCGCCTCAAGAAGGAGCACGAAGAGGCTGTCAGCAAGACTTCTGATGCTCAGGAAATCAAGGACGAGAAGTACGTCTATAAGAACCGTCAGTTTGATGCTAAGGTCAACTATCAGAAAGACCTTCAGCGCATCAAAGACCGCGCTCATAATGCGTTTAGTCATGAGTATCACCTCATCGACCTTCTCAGGATGTCTAAGTTCACTCCACTGGAGTCTCAGGCTCAGAAGTGGGAGAACTACAAGTACACCTTTAACACCCGTTCATTCTTGCTTCAGAACGGTCTGTACATTGTTATTCTCCTGGTATTTATTGCCCTTTGTATCATTACCCCAGCAGTCAAGGGCACTCAGCTTCTGACATACTCCAACGTCATCAACATTCTTCAGCAGGCATCGCCTCGAATGTTCCTGGCTCTTGGTGTAGCTGGATTGATTCTGCTTACCGGTACTGACCTGTCTATTGGTCGTATGGTTGGTATGGGCATGACCGCTTCAACCATCATCATGCACCAGGGCATCAATACTGGCCAGGTCTTTGGTATTACTTTTGATTTTACTGGTGTTCCAATTCCTGTCAGAATCATCATGGCTCTGGTTACCTGTATTGTCCTGTGTACCTGCTTTACCAGTATCGCTGGCTTCTTTACCGCCAAGTTTAAGATGCACCCATTCATTTCGACCATGGCTAACATGCTGATCATCTTTGGTATTGTTACCTATGCAACAAAGGGTGTTTCGTTCGGCGCTATTGAGCCATCCATTCCAGACATGGTTATTCCACGAATTGGTAAATTCCCATCCATCATTTTGTGGGCAATCGCAGCTATCGCTATTGTTTGGTTCATCTGGAATAAGACAACCTTTGGTAAGAACCTCTATGCTGTAGGTGGAAACCCTGAGGCAGCAGCTGTTTCTGGTATTTCAGTCTTTAGAGTTATGGTTGGCGCTTTTGTCATGGCTGGTATCCTCTATGGATTTGGTTCATGGCTTGAGTGCATGCGTATGGTCGGCTCTGGCTCTGCAGCTTACGGACAGGGTTGGGACATGGACGCAATCGCAGCCTGCGTTGTTGGTGGCGTTTCGTTCACCGGTGGTATTGGTAAGATCTCCGGCGTTACCGTTGGTGTTCTTATCTTCACCGCACTGACTTATGCACTGACCATTCTTGGTATCGACACCAACCTCCAGTTTGTCTTCTCGGGCGTCATTATTCTGACCGCTGTCACCCTTGACTGCTTGAAGTACGTCCAGAAGAAGTAGCTGGCACTCCCGCGCCGCGCGCCGCAAGTGCGGAAAGCCTGCTATAAGGTGCAAGTTTCGAGGCGTCTACTCACGTAGACGCCTCTTTTTTGGCGAAAGACAGCGCTTGCACGTTAAGGAAAAGTGACTTTACGGGAAAATTACAAAGCAGCTGGTAAAACACTGTATCAATTTAGACATATGTCTGTTTAGAATTTTCGCAACACACCTAAGTCGGATAATCTGCAATTTTTGTCCCTGAGAGCACACCTATGGCTGATATTCTGCAGTTTTAGAGAGAAATAACACATCTATGTCGGAAAATATGTTAACTATCGACAGATTATCCGACTTTACTGTGGTCGGGCTTCTCGATACATGCAGATTATCCGACTTTACTGTGGTCGGGCTTCTCGATACATGCAGATTATCTGACGTAGGCGTGGTCAGGGCGTTGAGTAGAGCTATCTGCGACAGATTATCCGACATAGGTGTGTTAGAAGGGTCAAATCAGACCCCACATCCAACAGAATATCTGACTTTGCTGTGCTTGCGCGTTGTTTAACTGTCGTGGCTGATGGTTTGGCGGTAAAAAACAAGAGAGCCGATTTTCTCGGCCCTCTTGCTGGGTGATTTTGCGATTGTATAGTACGTTGAAGCTCGTGGAACTACGTGTATCGCAGACGTTTTTGCTCGTGAAGCATCGTGAGCTGCGCGCGAACCTGTGGACGGCAGCAGCTACAGAGACTCGAGGAAGCGATGCTGTGCTGCTCGTCCTTCTTCGTCCCACTTGAATACGCCGGCGTCCTCTAAAACGTGCGAGAAGACAATGCCAACTTCGTCGTAAATGTACTTCTTGAGCTGCTCGGACGAGAGGGAAGAGATGTCCCTCTTTGGGGCGCTGTCCGTGTGCAGGTCGCTGTCCTTCTTCGAAGCAGCATCCTTACTAGAACCGTCGCCCTGCTCAAGCAGCTTGGCGTAGATCTGGCGAGCCCAATCAGCGTGAGAGATGGTAGTAGAATCCGTGGTCAGCTGTCCGTAGACTGCGTTAGCTTTCTTGCCATTTGCCAAGCACTGCTCCATAACAGACTGAACTTTATTGAGCTCTGGCACAAGACGAGGCGGAAGCACGGCAAGACCCATGACCTCGATGAGGCCGATATTCTCTTTCTTGATGTGGTGATACTCGGCATGTGGATGGAAGATGCCAAGCGGATGTTTTTCGCTGGTAATGTTGCAGCGCAATGCAAGGAAGACCTCGTAGATGCCATCTTCCAGCTTGCGAACAACAGGGGTAACCGTGTTGTGGGGCTCGCCGTCAGTTTCCGCATAAACAGAGACGGATTCGTCGGTATAGCCGCGCCATGCGGTGATGATAAACTCTGCAGCTTTGAGCGCTTCTTCTCGACTGGTGGAGGAGAGGCGGAGAACAGAGAG
>CALHQT010000135.1:0-7633 GCA_938038135.1 uncultured Atopobium sp. | reverse complement strand
GTCATGAATCTTCTAACCGGCAAGGTTGAGATTACTGCTCAAAACCACAACTACGGCCTGGTTTTCCCAAGCCTGGGCAAGCTCATTGCAGAGGAGTCCGGTGGAATCTCCGAGCACTTTGACAACCTCTGCGAGTGGTCCGCAAGGCGTATTGCTCCTGTTGTCCAGACAAAAGAGTTCGGCCGCGTCCGACTCACACACGTCAACCTTAACGACGGAACTCCAGAAGGCATTCAGTTCCTGGATATCCCAGCGTTTTCCGTTCAGTATCACCCTGAGGCAAGCCCAGGACCTCACGATTCATCCTACTTGTTCAAGGCATTTGCTCGTTTGATGGAGGGACAGTCTGACTATCTTGCCATCGACGTTCGTGAGGGGAGGCGCTTCTAATGCCAAAGCGTACTGATATTAAGAAGATCCTGGTCATTGGTTCTGGCCCAATTGTTATTGGCCAGGCATGCGAGTTTGACTATTCTGGCACTCAAGCATGCCGCGCCCTTCGTAAAGAGGGCTTTGAGGTTGTTCTGGTTAACTCAAACCCAGCAACCATCATGACAGATCCAGAAACTGCAGATAGAACCTACGTTGAGCCAATCACCGTTGAGTCGGTGACCCGCGTCATTGAGCGCGAGCGTCCTGATGCGCTTCTGCCAAACATGGGCGGCCAGACTGCTCTGAACTGTACTATCGGCCTTGGCGAGGCTGGCGTTCTTGACAAGTACAACATTGAGGTCATCGGCTGCAACCTGGAATCCATCCGAACTGGTGAGGATCGTGAGCTCTTTAGTGAGGCAGTCCAGGATATTGGCCTGGAGGTTGCTCGTGCAGACATCGCTCACTCCATGGAAGACGCTCAGCGCATTGTTGCTGACCTGGGATATCCCGTGGTCATTCGCCCAAGCTTCACTCTTGGTGGCGCGGGTGGCGGCATCGCTCATACTCCAGAAGAGCTCGTAGAGATTGTTGAACAGGGCCTCTTGCTTTCCCCAGAGCACGAGGTGCTGGTAGAGGAGTCCATTGAGGGCTGGAAAGAGATTGAGATGGAGGTCATGCGCGATACCGCAGGTAACGGTATTGTTGTCTGCTCCATCGAGAACCTCGATCCAATGGGTGTCCACACGGGAGACTCCATTACCGTTGCTCCAGCTCAGACGCTTACCGATGAAGAGCTCCAGAACCTCCGCGACTACTCCATCGCCATTCTCGAGCGTGTAGGTGTTGCTTGCGGTGGCTCTAACGTTCAGTTTGCAGTCAACCCAACTAACGGCCGCGTCATTGTCATTGAGATGAACCCTCGTGTCAGCCGCTCTTCCGCGTTGGCTTCCAAGGCAACTGGCTTCCCAATTGCAAAGATGGCCGCGTTACTCTCTGTTGGCTACACACTGGATGAGATTACCAACGACATCACCAAGGCAACTCCTGCTGCCTTTGAGCCTTCCATCGACTACTGCGTGGTCAAGGTTCCTCGCTTTGCCTTTGTCAAGTTCAAGGGCACCAGCCGCGTTCTGACCACCCGCATGAAGTCGGTTGGTGAGGCTATGGCTATGGGCAGAACCTTTGAGGAGGCCCTGCAGAAGGCGCTTCGTTCCCTGGAGCAAGATCGCGCTGGTCTGGGCGCTGACGGCCACGATGTCTTTGACGAGAAGAACTTTGATGAGCTGGTCAGTAAGCCAACACCAGAGCGTATTTTCTACGTTGCTGAGGCTCTGCGCAGAAACTGGAGCGTTGAGCGTATCCACGATATGACCGGAATTGATCCTTGGTACCTGCACCGTATGGCAGGCATCATCAACGCCGAGAAACGCATCAAAGAGCTGGGACTTTCTGGCCTCACCACCGATAACATGCTTGCTGCCAAACAGCTGGGCTTCTCGGATGAGCAGCTTGCACATCTTACCGGCACCAAGACAGACGTTGTCCGTGCTGTGAGGGAAGTGCTGGGTGTTCGCCCGCAGGTCAAAACAGTTGATACCTGCGCAGGTGAGTTTGGCGCAACCACGCAGTACCACTACGTCACGTACGAGAAGGGCAATGCCACGGAGTACGTGATGGCAGAAAAGCCACGCGTCATGATTCTTTCCGCTGGTCCTAACCGTATTGGCCAGGGCATTGAGTTTGACTACTGCTGCGTACATGCTGCCTACGCTCTTCGCGAGCAGGGCTATGAGACGGTCATGGTCAACTGCAACCCTGAGACGGTTTCTACAGACTACGACACCTCTGATCGACTCTATTTCCAGCCTCTAACCTTTGAAGATGTCATGGACGTTATTGAGGTTGAGAAGCCAGAAGGCGTCATTGTTACCCTTGGCGGCCAGACGCCAATCAAGCTGGCACGCGCCCTCAAGGACGCTGGTGTTCCTATCATGGGCACTCAGCCAGAGGCAATTGACCTGGCAGAGGACCGCGACCGCTTCGCAGCCCTTCTTGACCGCCTGAACATTGCCTGCCCACCATCGGCAGTTGCTTCTACCATGGACGAGGCTCGCGATGCCGCTCGTCGCATTGGTTACCCGCTGATTGTCCGCCCAAGCTACGTTCTTGGTGGTCGCGGTATGGCCATTGTCTACGACGACTCCGACCTGGTTACCTACATGGAGTCCGCGACGCACGTCACGCCAGACCGTCCTGTCTACCTGGATGCCTTCCTCGAGGACGCCATTGAGCTGGACGTTGACGCTCTCTGCGACACCGAGGAGTGCTACGTAGGCTCCGTCCTGGAGCACATTGAGGAGTGCGGTATTCACTCTGGCGACTCCGCTTGCTGCTGGCCGCCCTTCTCGCTCTCTGAAAAGATTGTTGACCAGATTAGGGCCATCACCAAAAAGCTTGCACTTGCCTGTGGCATTCGAGGTCTCCTGAACATCCAGTACGCCGTTCGCGATGAGCACGTCTTTGTCATCGAGCTCAACCCTCGCGCTTCTAGAACCGTGCCTTTCTCGTCAAAGGCAACTGGCGTCTCCCTGGCCAAATACGCATCTCGTATCATGGCTGGCGAGAAGATCAGCGAGCTCAGAGCACAAGGTCTGCTTCCTGATGAGAACCGTACCGTCGATTACTACGCGGTCAAAGAGGCGGTTATGCCTTGGTCTAGATTCCCTGGTGCTGACTCAATCCTTGGCCCAGAGATGAAGTCTACCGGCGAGGTCATGGGCATTGCCCGCACCTTCCCAGCAGCGTACGCAAAGACTCGTGAGGCAGTTGAGAACAAGCTACCTGAGCAGGGCTCCGTCTTCATCAGTGTGTGCGACCGCGATAAGCGCGCCATTGCTCCAGTTGCTATGGCTCTGGAGAACCTTGGCTATGGCATCTACACCACGGGCGGTACCGCAAAGACGCTGCGTGCGGCTGGAATTGACTGCACCACCGTCAATCGCATTTCCGATGGTCATCCAAATGTTGTTGACCTGATGCGCGATAAGACCGTCAGCTTTATTATCAATACTCCTCACGGTCACGAGGCCCATAGTGACGGTGCTAAGATGCGCGCAGAAGCTGTCAGCCAGGGTATTACCTGCGTCACCGCAATGTCTGCAGCTACCGCTCTTATCCAGGCACTAGCTGCGGCAAGAAAGAGCGAGCCCGAGACCTTTGCACTACAAGATCTTTAAAACGTGCTTGGAGTATGTGCTTTTCAATCGAACAAGACCGGTCTTGAAAAAGGCCGGTCTTTTTTCGTGAGGGAAGTGTTTAGAATGCGAAGTTCTCCTAGTGAAGAGCGCAAAAGTTTGTTATTATTGCAAGGCTGCATAAATATGCGGGCGTGGCGGAACTGGCAGACGCGCTAGATTTAGGTTCTAGTGGACTAAGTCCGTGGGGGTTCGATTCCCTCCGCCCGCACCATGCAGAAATTTGGTTAAGAGCTGGTACGCCAGCATTTTTTACGAGACACTGGAGGAACGTTGAACATCACCGTTACCGCAGATAAGCCAGTTGACGAGAAACTCACCGTCAAGGTTACAGTTCCTGCTGCAGAGGTAGACGCTGCCATTAAGCAGGCTTACAAGGACATTGCAAACAAGTATTCCTTCCAGGGTTTCCGCAAGGGCCGCGCACCTCGTCCTGTCATTGACGGCATTGTTGGTCGCGAGGCAGTTCTTGCTCAGGCAACCAACGATCTTCTCGGCGCAGCAGAGCCACAGCTTCTTGAGGAGCTTGACCTTGTTCCTGTTGGCCGTGGTGATTACAACCAGGACGCAGACCTTCCTGTTGAGGGTCAGGATTACTCCTATGAGGTAGTCTTCAACGTTCGTCCTGAGGCTAAGCTTGACTCTTACGATGCTCCTGCAATCAACATGCCTCCAAATGAGGCAACTGAGGCTGAGGTTGATCACCAGATTAAGCAGCTTCTGTCTTACCAGGCTAAGTTTGAGAACACCAAGGAGAAGCGCGCTGTTAAAGAGGGCGACACCATTGGTGTAGACATCAAGAACATTGAGGGCGCTGTTCACATGGAGGGCGAGGACCGCGTTCTTACCCTTAATGGCACCCAGGCTCCAAAGGAGCTTGAGGAGGCACTCATCGGCATGAAGCCAGGTGAGGAGAAAGAGGTCAAGTGGACTCACAGCCACACTCACGGCGATGAGGTTCACTCCCACGATTACGACATCAACGTCAAGGTTGTTGCTCACAAGAAGTCCGTCACTCCAGAGCTGACTGACGAGCTTGCAAAGAACACCTTTGGTTATGACACTGTCGAGAAACTCCGTGAGGCTGTTAAGTCTGAGATTGAGTCTGACAAGAAGAATTCTCTTCCAACTCTTAAAGAGGACCGCGTTGTTGAGGCTGTAGGCAAGCGTCTTCAGCTTGAGGAGGTCCCAGAGGAGTACAAGAACGAGGTCTTCAACGAGATTGCTCAGGAGTTCCTGAACGGTCTTCAGCAGCAGGGTATGAGCCTTGATATGTTCCTGGCTGCACGTGGTATCAAGACCGATGACTTCATCTCTGATCTTCGCGTTCAGGCTGAGGAGCGTGCACGTCAGTCCCTGGCTCTTGATGCTGTTGCTGCAGAGCTTAAGCTTGAGGCAACTGAGGAGGACATCCGCGCAGAGTTTGAGCGCGCTGGTGTTCCTAACGTTGAGTCTGCAATTGAGGAGTGGCGCAAGGCTGGCCGTCTTCCTGCAATCCGCGAGTCCATCCGTCGTTCTAAGGCTCTTGACTGGCTGCGTGACAACGCAACCGTCACCGTTGTCGACGAGATTGCTGAGGCTGCTAAGGAAGAGCAGAAGGCAGAGAAGAAGCCTGCTAAGAAGGCTCCTGCTAAGAAGAAGGCAGCTAAGAAGGACGAGGACGCAGAGAAGGACGCTGAGTAGTCCGCAACTGGTTGGGTTTCTCGCCAGAAAGACTGCGCCAAAAGTTGCAGTTACTTTGAATTTTTCATACCCCGGGTTAGAGACATGCTTCCCGGGGTATGTTTTTAAGGAAAGACATTTGAAGGAGGATTATGCATTATCCAACAAACATTCCAACCATTCCGTATGTTATTGAGCAGACTCCTCGTGGTGAGCGTAGCTATGACATCTACTCCAGACTGCTCAATGATCGTATTGTTTTCTTGGGTGAGCCGGTAACGCGCGATTCTGCAAACCTGGTTATTGCGCAGCTTTTGCATCTTGAGAGCCAGGATCCAGACAAGGATATTTCTCTCTACATTGACTCTCCTGGTGGAGACGTTTATGCAGGCCTGGGCATTCTTGACACCATGAACTTCATCAAGCCAGATGTTTCTACCATCTGCGTTGGTATGGCAGCATCAATGGGAGCTGTTCTTCTTGCAGCCGGTGCAAAGGGTAAGCGTCTTGCGCTTCCTAACTCTATGGTTATGATTCACCAGCCATCCAGTGGTGTTCAGGGTCAGCAGACTGATATTCAGATTGTCGCAGATGAGACAAAGTGGATTCGCCAGCGCATCAATGAGCTGCTTTCGGATTATACTGGACAACCTATCGAGAAGGTCAATGCAGACACCGAGCGCGATAATTATCTTCGTGCACAGGAGGCCTGTGATTATGGCCTGGTAGACCGCGTTATCTCTTCTCGTAACGACCAATAATTGTTCTTGTATCGAGGGTTTAAGTTATGGCTAAAGACCAGGACTTCTCGCCTTTTGGCGGATTAGATGAGATGCACTGTTCTTTCTGCGGAAAGAGTAGGTCGCAGGTAAATAAGCTTATCCAGGGTCCTGGTGGAGTCTGCATTTGTGATGAGTGCGTCTCTACCTGCTCGGATATGATTGATGAGTCCCTTGGCTTTGATGAAGAGTCAGAGATTGAGACTCACTCTGATGAACCTGTTATCAAAGACCTGCCAACTCCACATGAGATTTACGATGAGCTATCTCAGTACGTAATGGGTCAAGAAGACGCTAAGCGTGCTATGTCGGTTGCGGTGTATAACCACTATCGTCGTATTCTTTCAGGCAACGATGAGCCTCAGGAGGGCCAGGAGGACGTTGAGATTGCAAAGTCCAACATCTTGCTGCTTGGTCCAACTGGTACTGGTAAAACACTGCTTGCTCAGACGCTTGCTCGTTTTCTTGAGGTTCCGTTTGCTATTGCTGACGCAACAACCCTTACTGAGGCTGGTTACGTTGGTGAAGATGTCGAGAATATCCTGCTTAAGCTCATCACTGCTGCTGACGGCGATGTTGAGCGTGCTCAGGTAGGCATTGTCTACATCGATGAGATTGATAAGATTGCTCGCAAGGCCGAGAATCTCTCAATTACTCGTGACGTTTCTGGTGAGGGTGTTCAGCAGGCACTTCTGAAAATTCTTGAGGGTACCGTTGCAAGTGTTCCTCCAACAGGAGGCCGCAAGCATCCTCAGCAGGAGCTTATTCATATTGATACCACCAATATCTTGTTCATCTGTGGTGGTGCTTTTGTTGGCCTGGATAAGATTGTTGCTGACCGTATTGGTAAAAAGGGAATTGGCTTTAACTCTGATGTTGCTCAGAATGTTAAAGAAGGTGAGTCTGAGCTCATTGCCAAGGTAATGCCTCAGGATCTGCACAGGTTTGGCATGATTCCAGAGCTTTTGGGCCGTATTCCTGTTATCACTTCTACTCGTGAGCTTGGTGAGGAAGATCTGATGAGTATCCTCACAGATCCAAAGAATGCTCTTACCAAGCAGTACAAGCGCATGTTTGAGCTTGAGGGCGTAGATTTGGAGTTTACTGAGGATTCACTCAGAGAGATTGCTAAGAAGGCTTTGGCTCGCGGTACCGGAGCTCGTGGTCTTCGTGCAATTTGCGAGTCTACGCTACAAGAGACCATGTTTGATCTGCCATCAGATTTGGATATCACTAAGGTTGTGGTTACTCCAGAAAGTGTTGGTGGAGAAAACGCTCCAGAAATTATCAGGGGCAAAAAGAAATAACTCGCTTAGCAATAAAAAAGGAGGTCGAAAGACCTCCTTTTTCGTTATAAATTGCCGCCACCAAGTTTGTTGTATGACGTAATAAGTTGGGTGCGGGTCTTGGTGCCTGGTGGAAAGACGGTATCAAATAAAGGCATCAAGCCGCGGAAAAGTACGCCGCTTTGCACACGGTGAGAAAGACCTCTTACCGTACGTCTTGACTCTTCAAGCTGTGAACGAAGCTCCTCAAGATAAGGGGAGCGACGAGCATAGAACC
>CALHQT010000134.1:0-4810 GCA_938038135.1 uncultured Atopobium sp. | reverse complement strand
CGCTTGAGCAGCAATGATTGGATGGAGCTTGCCTGCCTGGTAAGAGGGTACATTCTGCCTTCGTCTTCTGTTGCCCAAGCAAGACCGCTGGACCTAAAGAAAGAGAGAATGTCTGCAAGGAAGGTGTTTTTGTCCTTACAGACAGCCTGAACAAACTCTGGATGAGAGAAATTCTCAAAGCTCAAATCAGCATTGGTAAAGTTACAACGACCGCCACCTGTTGCCAGGATAGTCCTGCCGCTCTCCAATGCTTTTTCAAAGATGACAACGCGCTTATTTGCACCAAGAGCCTCAGCAGCAGTGATGGCAGCGCAGAGTCCTGCCGCGCCGCCACCTAAAATTGCTACATCAATGTTGTCTGGCACCATGAACGCCTGAGCTTGCTTAATACGCTGAGCCTGTGCTGCTTGTCGTTCTTTAATGCGCGTTGTTTGAGCCATAGTAAGAATTACCTTTTGTGTTGTGTAAGCACCAGCTTTTAGGGCTTACAGGTCAAGAACGCTCTGTGTTGCGTCAGGAACAAGACCTTGAGGAAGCTCGGTGCTAAAGGTTCCCTTATCGGCAATCTGGGCAAAGGTTGCATCCATAGGAAGCTGTCCCAAAGGCTTGAGGTTAAATGCTGCTGCGGTCTCGGTAAGCTTTGATGGACCGTAAGGCTCAATGCGCTCATCACAGTGAGGGCAGGTGATATATGCCATGTTCTCAATCAAACCAAGTACAGGTACATGCATCATTTCTGCCATGCGCACTGCCTTGCCCACAACCATCTGAACAAGATCTTGTGGAGAAGAAACAATTACAACACCCTCAACAGGAAGGGACTGAAATACGGTCAGTGCAACATCGCCTGTTCCTGGAGGCATGTCGATGAGCAGGTAATCAAGGTCACCCCAGTTGCACTGGCTGTAGAACTGTTGGATAGCACCAGCAACAACAGGACCTCTCCAGAGAACAGGATCGGTCTCGTTTTGAAGCACCAGGTTAGCGCTCATAATCTTGATACCGTTTGCGTCCTCGATAGGAATAAGCTGCTCTTCAACGCCGTAAGAGCGCTCATCAGAGATGCCAAACATACGAGGAATTGAAGGTCCGGTAATATCGCCGTCAAGAATACCAACGCGCTTACCTGCGCGAGCAAGGTTAGTAGCAAGAATGCCGGTGACAAAAGACTTACCAACACCGCCTTTGCCAGAAACAACGCCAATAACGTGCTTAACGCTTGAGTGTTGATTGAGTTCAAAGCCGGCAGGTGGCTGTGGCTCTTTCTTTTTGCCATGCAGCGCAGCGTCAATCTCTTTACGAAGCGCTTCTTTATCAATATCTACGTCTGCCATGTCTCTCCTTATGTAGCAGTTGTATGCAGTAACTACTTAATTCTACCCATAGAACTTTATGGCAAACGAGATAGCTATAATCTTTTCGGCGCACTTTAGCTGAACGTAGGAGGTTCACATGATTTTCTCGTCAATTAAAAACTTATCTGAGAATGACTTTGGTCAGAAATATATGGCCTGTGCTGCGGAGTTTCTAGCAACCCACAATCTGGATGAACTGCCTTTGGGCAAAACAGAAATTGATGGAGATAACGTTTTTGTGAACGTCATGGAGTTTGAGCCAGCTCTGCCTGGCGAGAAGGACTATGAGGCTCATAAGATTTACGCCGATATTCACGTAGTGATTTCTGGTACCGAAAGCATCGCTGTTGCCCCTCTTGAGCAATGTGTTCTTAAGGGCGAGTTCAATGCTGACGCTGATTTTGGTGCTTACACCAATCCTGGAGAAGAGACATGGGTTACCTTGCACGCTGGTGATTTTCTAGTGACACCTCCATCTGATGCCCATAAACCAGGCTGCACGCTGGAGAAATCTGGCTCCAAGCTTAAAAAGGCCGTGATGAAGGTTCGTATTAAATAGGGAAGCGCGCTTGCCGTGTTTTGGCAGCACTATCTTGGGTATACTAGAACATCAGTACGCACAAATTGTATCTGTGTACTGATGTTGTTTTCTATTGTTTGGCAGTAGGCGCGTCAAAAAAACGCGTACGTCAAACTGGTTATGTGAGGAACTATGGCTTCAAGCAAAATTGCTATCCGTGGTGCACGAGAGCACAACCTGCAAGACATTGATATTGATATCCCTCGTGATCAGCTGGTAGTTATTACGGGACTTTCTGGTTCGGGCAAGTCAAGCCTTGCCTTTGACACCATTTACGCAGAGGGACAGCGCCGCTACGTTGAGTCCTTGTCCAGCTATGCCCGTCAGTTCTTGGGACAGATGGACAAGCCAGATCTTGACTCTATTGACGGTCTTTCTCCAGCGGTGTCTATTGACCAGAAGACCACTTCCAGAAATCCTCGCTCTACCGTCGGTACCGTAACAGAAATCTACGATTACCTGCGCCTTTTGTATGCTCGCATGGGTACTCCTCACTGCCCTGAGTGCGGTCGCGTTATTGAGCGCCAGACAACAGATCAAGTTGCCGATAAAATTCTTGAGGCTGGTCAGGGACGCAGAGCTTATGTTTTAGCTCCTGTTGTTTTGGGTCGCAAGGGCGAGTACGTCAAGCTCTTTGAAGATCTGCGAAAAGAAGGATTTTCTCGCGTTCGTGTTGACGGTGTTGTGCGTGAGCTCGATGAAGAAATTACGCTGGGTAAAACCCTCAAGCACGATATTGAGGTGGTTGTAGACCGTATTGTCATTCGTCCTGATTCTTTGGGCCGCATTGTTGAAGGCGTTGAGCAGGCAACTAAGCTTGCCCAGGGCAAGGTAGGCATATTGCTCCTGGCCGATAAATCCAATCCAGAGACTATGCCAGAAGAACTCCTGCAGTATTCGCTGGCGCTTGCTTGTCCTATTCACGGTCACTCTATGGATGACCTGCAGCCTCGTGATTTCTCGTTCAATGCCCCTTACGGCGCCTGTCCTGACTGTGATGGCCTAGGAACTCGTAAAATCATTGATGCTGCAGCACTCATTGCAGATCCAAAACTGTCCGTATCAGAGGGCGTTTTTGGAAGCCTCTTTGGCCACTCCAATTACTATCCGCAGATTCTGTCTGCAGTCTGCAAACATTTTGACGTGTCTGATACAACACCTTGGAACAAGCTGCCTAAGAAGGTGCAAGATGCCCTTCTCGGTGGCCTTGGTTCAACTAAGATTCGCGTTGACTACAAAACGCGAGACGGCCGCAATACACACTGGTTTACCACGTTCTCTGGTGTCAGAAAGATTCTTTTTGACAAGTATCAAGAGACCACGTCAGAGAATATGAAGACGCATCTTGAGAAGTACATTCGTGAGATGCCCTGTACAACTTGTCACGGAGCTCGCTTAAAGCCAGAAATTCTCTCCGTTACGGTTGGCGAGAAAAACATCTGGGAGATCTGTGAACTTTCCTGTAAAGAGTCGCTCCAGTTCTTCAAGCAGCTGACTATTACTGACCGTCAGAAGGTTATTGCAGGTCCTATTGTCAAAGAGATTGTGGCAAGGCTACAGTTCTTGGTAAACGTTGGCTTGGATTATCTCACGCTTTCTCGCGCAGCAGCATCGCTTTCTGGTGGAGAGGCACAGCGTATTCGCTTAGCAACTCAGATTGGCGCTGGCCTAATGGGCGTCCTTTACATTTTGGACGAGCCTTCCATTGGTCTGCATCAAAGAGACAACAACCGTCTTATTGAGACCCTCAAGCAGCTCAGAGACCGCGGTAATACCGTACTTGTTGTCGAGCACGATGAAGATACCATTCGTGCAGCTGACTACGTCATTGACATGGGTCCCGGCGCCGGTGAGCTTGGTGGTCACGTTGTTGCTGCTGGCACTCCAGAAGAGATTGTTGAAAACCCTGATTCCATCACAGGTGCGTATCTCACGGGAAAGAAGCAGATTAGGCTACCAGAGGCTCGTCGTAAGCCTGGTCGTGGAAAAATCAAGATTACAGGAGCTAGCGCTAACAACCTTAAGAACGTTTCCGCCGCTATCGAGCTGGGCACATTGACAGTAGTCACAGGTGTTTCTGGCTCTGGTAAGTCTTCTTTGGTTACCGATACCCTTGCTCCCGCGCTTACCAATGCAGTTCAGCATTCAAAGCGCGTGGTGGGAGAGTATAAAAAGCTTGAAGGCGTAGATCTTATCGATAAGGTCATTGATATTGACCAGAGTCCTATTGGAAGAACACCTCGTTCTAACCCAGCAACCTATATTGGCCTTTGGGACGACCTGCGCGCATTGTACGCTTCAGTCCCAGAGTCCCGCGCACGCGGCTACTCGGCTGGTCGTTTCTCGTTTAACGTCCAGGGAGGCCGCTGCGAGGCTTGTAAGGGCGACGGCCAGATCAAGATTGAGATGAACTTCCTGCCTGACGTCTATGTTCCTTGTGAGGTCTGCCACGGCAAGCGTTATAACCGTGAGACGCTCGAGATTCTCTATCACGGCAAGTCTGTCTCTGACGTCCTTGACATGACGGTTCATGAGGCACTAGCGTTTTTTGCAAACATTCCTCGCATTAAGAACAAGCTGCAGACTCTCCACGATGTTGGTCTTGGTTACATTCACCTTGGTCAACCAGCAACCACACTTTCTGGTGGCGAGGCACAGCGCGTCAAACTTGCAAAAGAGCTTCACCGTCAGCAGACTGGTAAAACTCTTTATATTCTGGACGAGCCAACAACTGGTCTTCATTTTGAGGATGTCAGACAGCTTATTGTTGTTCTTGAGCGTCTTGTTGATGCGGGTAACACCGTTCTTGTTATTGAGCACAACCTGGATGTCATTAAGATGGCTGACCGCATTATTGACATGGGTCCAGAAGGTG
>CALHQT010000133.1:0-9846 GCA_938038135.1 uncultured Atopobium sp. | reverse complement strand
CCACTCCTACTCCACCAGCTCAACGTGGATGGACTCCGCGATCTTCTCGACCAGCGCAAAGTCGCCCAAGCCAGCGCTCATCGCAACGTTTCCGCCGGTAGCCATCGCGCGCGTCAGAGCCTTCTCGACAGCCGACGGATCCTCAAGCCAAACCGACATGAAGCTTGCCAGCGTCGAATCGCCCGCGCATGCCGTCGAAAGCACCTCTACCTGTGCAGCGTTTGCATGCCAGACGTGCTCGCCGTTGAAGAAGTACGCGCCTTCGCCGCCCAGCGTGAGCAGGATGTTCTTTGCTCCGCGCTCGTGAATCTTGTGGAGGGCGAGAAGAACGTCGGCCTCGTTATGGACATCGACGCCAAAGATCTCTGCCACTTCTTCGTCGTTTGGCTTAATGAGCAGCGGTTTTTTCTCGACAAGTTCTGCAAGGTGTTTATGAGAGATGTCCAGGACCAGCTCAGCGCCGCGCTCATGACAAAGATCAAAGAGCTCATCGTAAAAGGTTGGATTCATCTCAGGAGAAAGCGAGCCGGAGACCACCAGCACGTCCAGGTCGGGCGCATTACGCAGCAGCTCAAGCATCTCGTCTTGCTTGGAGCGAATAACGGGAGCGCCTGCGTTAGGGAACTTGAGCTCGCCTTCTGGCGTGGTAACAAAAATGTTTACGCGGGTAATACCGTCAATCCACACAGGCTTGACTGGGCAAATCTTAGACGCCTCTTCAACAATATAATTGCCCGAGAAGCCACCAAAAAAGCCCAGGATAGTGGATTCAACGCCGTAGTGAGCAAGCGTAAATGAAACGTTCAAACCCTTACCGTTTGGCGTATAAACAGCATCGGTTGTGCGGTTGACGTGCGTATAAGAAGGAACTCCCGAATTGACGTTCATGTCGATTGCAGGATTAGTGGTAAGTGTGTAAATCATCAAAGCTCCCTCTGAAACAAAAATGGACCCGACGAAATCGCCGAGTCCATATTTTACTTCGATTATCTGAGTCTGCACCCAAACTGTACGTAAATTCTGGGCAAAACTCAAAGGTGTCGAGTGCGTGCTAAGCGTAACGCTTAGTCTTCGACCAGCTTATTGCCGTTCTTGCGGTACTCGTATGCCTTGAAAGCAACAAAGAGAATACCACCAACAACAGCGCCGATGAGAATAGCGAGAACCCACTTAAGACCGCCATCGACAACGGGAAGAACCAGGAAACCACCGTGAGGTGCTGGGTCGTGGACACCAAAGAGCAGCGTCAGGATGGAGCCGATGGAGGAACCAATCATCATGATAGGCATGACAGGCCAAATGTTCTTGGTCATGAATGGAATAGCGCCCTCGGTAATGTGGGTGCAGCCAAGAATGAAGTTGACCAGACCAGCGTTGAAGTCGGACTTGGTGAAGTATTTCTTACCAACAACGACAGCAAAGGTGGTGATCAGTGGAGGAACAATACAAGCAGCAGAAACTGCAGCCATAAAGTTGGTGCCAAACTCATAGGTTGGGGTACCAACACCAGCAGCAAGAGCCTCGGTCAGAAGTGCAGTACCGGTAACGTAAGCTGCCTTGTTAACTGGGCCACCCATGTCAAATGCGCACATGCAACCAATTGCAAGACCAAGGACAATTGGACCAGAAGCAGAAAGGCCGCGCAGGAAGTTCATCATGCCGGTGTTGATTGCTGCCATTGGACCAGAAATACCCAGCATAACCAGGCCAACAATAGTGGTGGAAAGCAGTGGGTACAGGAAGATTGCCTTCAAGCCATCAAGGTTCTTTGGAAGACCAGAGAGGAGCTTCTCAAGACCAACGATGACATAACCAGCAAGGAAGCCGCCGACGATGCCGCCCAGGAAGCCAAAACCAACACCAGCGCCACCAGCATCAATCATGCCAGTGTTAGGGTTGATTGGAAGACCCTGGATAGCAATCATACCTGCAACAAAACCAGGAACCAGAGCAGGACGCTTGCCGATAGACTCTGCAATGTAAGCAGAAAGAACTGGAACCATAAGGCCCATTGCAATGCCACCGATGATCTTGAGCATGGCAGCAAAGCTGTTGTAGTCAGGCTGAGTGGAGCTGAAGGAAGTGATGCCCCAGAGGAATGAAACTGCAGTCAGAACACCACCAGCAACAACAAAGACCAGCATGTGGCTGACGCCGTTCATGAGGTGCTTGTAGATGACGTGGCCTACAGACTCTTTCTCAATGGTGCTCGAGACTGGAGCGTCATCTGCCTCTGCAAGCTCGCCCTCAGGCTGAGCAACAAGAGCGCGGTCGATAAGACCCTCTGCATCCTTAATAGCTGCAGTAACACCAACATTTACCATTGGTTTTCCGGCAAAACGCTCGGCCTGAACGTCCTTATCGGCAGCAACAACTACTGCCTTGGCGTTCCTGATTTCAGCTGCGGTGAGCTCGTTCTCTACACCGACCTGGCCGTGCGTCTCAACCTTAATGGTAAGACCTTTAGCTGCGGCGGCCTTCTCCAGGGCCTCCTTAGCCATAAAGGTGTGCGCAATACCGGTTGGGCAACCAGTAGCAGCAACGATGTCATACTTTGACTCGTCAGCCACAGCACTCCCCTTTCATCCTAGTGCTCGGAATTGTTCCAAACACAACCAAAAAAGCTGCTCAATGTTAGCACTGAGCAGCTTCGATAACTTCGCATTTGCATAAATTGTAACGAGAAAATTATGCTATTGAACACGCTTTCATTTAGCACGGCGTTTATGACAAAAACTCTGATGTTTTTCTCACCAAGAGCCCTAACGTACGCACCCTTTTCCAGGCGAGAAGATCATGCGCCAGAAACTTTCTTCTACTCAGCGCTCTCCTTGCCAAAACGCTCTTGCCTCAGGCGCAACGCCTCATACGCACAACCATACATTGCAGCCTGATTGCCCAAGCTCGCAGCCTCAATACGAGCGCCCTTGCTTACCGGTAGAGCGTACTGCTCAAAACACTCGCGAAGCTCGGTAGCAAACGTTGCAAACGAGCCCGCAACACCGCCGCCAATCAAGAACATGGCAGGATCGACCACGCACGAAACCTGCGCCATAGCAAGACCCAGGTAGTGGCACATCTTGTGGATAGCAAGGGTTGCGCACTCATCGCCTTGAGCATGAGCCCTAAACACGGACACCGTATCGGTCTCGTGCTCAACGTTCACAGGAATAACACCTCGAGAAACGCATTCTTCCAGGTACAGACGGACAACACCCTTGGCAGAAGCGTACTGCTCCAGGCAACCGTGGCGACCACAACCGCAGGTCAGCGTCTCTTCTGGCTCAACAATGATGTGACCAATCTCACCGCCCGCGCCAAAAGCACCTGCAGCAAGTTTGCCGTCTACAACAACACCTGCACCAACGCCGGTGCCCAGCGCAATCAGTACAAACGATGGCACGCCCACGGCAACGCCAGCCCACGCTTCGCCCAGAGCAGCAGCATTAGCATCGTTGACAAACGCGATAGTTGCGTTTGGCAGGCACATATTAATTGCCTGCACCAATCCTTCAGGGTCAATATCTACATTGGCGAGAAGACCAACGGTTCCGTCATCTGCAACAGGACCTGGAATATCCAAACCACACGCAATAACATCGTTGCGGCTTGCTTTTTGGCCATGAACAATCAGCTTAATTGCATCGGTTACCGTCTGATATCCGCCCTCATTATCAAGTGCGGGCGTCTTAACCTTCTGCTCAGAAAGTAGCTCTCCCTCTGCAGAGAAGAGTCCCAGCTTGATGGTGGTGCCACCAACATCAATGCCCAATACGTATTCCATAAAACCCCCTAGTTGCCGCGCTTAAGCGCACCCTCAACAAGTTGCGCAAGAACGTCTTCAACAGCGTATCCTGCAGCTTCAATAGCCATTGGAACAAGGGAGGTCTCAGTGAGTCCTGGGAATGTCTTAAGACCCATGACCATAACGTGATGTCCATCCCAAATAAAATCAATACGAGCAAGATCTCTGCAGCCATAAGCGGTGTACACCTCAAGAGCTGCGCGCTCAAGAGCCTCACGAGCAGCGGCTGGATCTGCGCCAAGTGCTGCCAAAGACTCAGGACGAACTGGGCAGAAGTGCTGAATACGCTCTGGATCAAGACGAGCATCCGTGTCGTAAATACCCTTGGTCACTGAAATCTCTACTGGTGGCAGGGTTTTCTCGCCATCTGCGTCAGAAAGCACGGTAACGCTTACTTCAACGCCATCAACCCACTGCTGGATAATGACGGAGTCGTCAAAACCAAGTGCGCCGAGAAGTGCTGGTCCAAGCTGGTCAGCACTATCAACCTTGGAAAGGCCCATAGCAGAGCCTCCGTGAACAGGCTTAACCGCTAGAGGGAAGCCAACGCCGCCGCCAAGGCGCTCGGGAACCAGATCAAGAGCGGCTGCTGCGCCGAGGTCTTTAAATGCGCTGGCAGTCAGCACAATCTGAGGAGGCCAGATGACCTCGGACTCCTCCTTTGACCAGGCCTGGCGCACAATAAACGGCATGTCAGCCTTGTTCCAGGCTGCCCTACAAGATGCAGGCCTTGAGCCCACATACGGAATCTTGAGAAACTCCAAAAGTGCAGGTACTGCACCGTCTTCTCCGCCCGCACCGTGAAGGCACACAAACGCAACATCGGGTTTCTCGGCACGAAGGGTATCTACCAGGTGAGCGTCAGCATCAAGTGGCAAAACCTCATAGCCACGCTTCTCCAAAGCCTCAGAGACAAGAGCTCCACTTTTTAGCGAGAAGTTCCTCTCAAATGAGGCTCCACCCATAATGACAGCAACTTTTGTAGCCATACTTAACACTCCCTTGCAGAAGAATAAGATTCAGAATGAGAAGACTCAGGTAGCGCGCCAGCCTCCAGGAATGCGCGATACAGCGCCATGCGATCTTGGACGCACAGAGACAGCCTGCGGATTGCCTCGTGGATGCGCTCTGGCGTCTCAAATGAGTAGCACAGACGCATGCTTGAACTAATACGCTGGTCAGGATAGCAATAAACGCCTGGTACAAAGGCAACTCCCTCTTCGATTGCACGAGGAAGCAACTGCTCAGTGTTGAGGTATGGCGGGAAGGTTACCCACAGGAACAAACCGCCCTCCGGCTTTGTCCAGGTAACGTCTTTAGGGAAGAACTCTGCAAGCGCTGCCAGCATGGCGTCTTTTCTCTCTTTATAGCGAGACTTAGACACCTCAAGTGCCGCCTGCCAATCAACTTCATTGAAGTAATGCTCGGCAAGAATCATATTAAAGGGGCTGGTGCACAGGTCAGAACCAGACTTTGCAAGGTTGATGCGCTCAAGGAAATGACGAGGTGCCACCATCCATGCAAGACGCAGTCCAGGGGCAAAAATCTTCGACGTGGTTCCCAGATAAATGACGTTTGGATCAAGTGTCTTGAGGCGCGTCAGGTCTTCTCCCTCAAAGCGGATAAGACCATACGGATCATCCTCAACAACAGGGATGTTGTACTGGCGAGCCAACTCAAGAAGACGCAGGCGCCTTGGCATGGACATGGTAATGCCTGCAGGGTTGTTGAAGTTAGGAATAACGTAGATAAACTTAGGCTTTCTACCTTGGTCTGCAAGCTCTTTAAGCTTTGCCTCAAGTAGATCTGTCCTAATGCCTTCTTCGTCCATATCAATGGTGTGAACAGTAGGCTCATACGCAGAAAATGCCTGGAAAGCGCCAAGGTAACTAGGGCCCTCACAGATAACGTCATCTCCTGGGTTTAAGAAAACGCGTCCCAAAAAATCAAGTGCCTGCTGAGAACCTGATGTCAAAATCATCTCATCAGGATCGGCTTCAACGCCTTGAGCAGCCAAGATCTTGCAGATGGTCCTTCTGCACTCAATACGACCATCAGAGTTGCCGTACTGAAGAGACCTGAGACCCTCAACAGCAACGCAGCGTCGAGCGCACTCTGCAACCTGATCAAGTGGCAGCGAAGAAATGTCTGGTAGGCCACCAGACAGCGCAATGACACCTGGACGAGACAGTGCCGCAAACAAATCTCGTACTTCGCTTTTTCGCATGGTTTGAACGCGATCTGCGTACAGATCACCCCACTGATCAAACGAGATTCTGCTGTCATCCATAGAACTCTTACTCCTTACAAGCCATCTTTGGACAAAAATTGTGCCGAAAAGATGTACTTATTGTTTTAGGACGTAGTCTTTTTAGTATCGCTCAAATATCAATAAATAACAGGGTAAAATATGGCGCATATGCTAAACGGTTTTTGTTGACCGGTAAAATAACTGGTCACACCTATTTTTGTAGAGAGGATTTTTATGGACAGCGCACATAACACTGTTGAATTAAACGCAGCGCTTTCAAATCCCCGCGATGATATCGCTAAACTTGATGAGCTTGAGAAAAAACTCTTTGCTCTTAACTATGCAGCTAACGAGATTGGCTCTTTTGGCCCCTGCATTGATCCAAAAAAGGCTGCTGAAGAGCGTGGAGAAGCCCTGGCAATCCTTGGCGAGCAGATCCAGGAGACCCTCTGTGATCCTGCTGTTGGTGCACTGCTTGATAGACTTCACGAGAACCGCGCTCTCCTTGATGAGACTCATCGCGCACAAGTTAAAATTCTTCGTCGCGATAGAAGCCAGCTGGTAGATGTCCCCGTTGAGCTTCAGAGTAACTTTGTCCGCCTCACCACAGAGGCTAACGAGGTCTGGGAGCAGGCAAAGAACAGTGATGACTGGTCGCTCTTTGCACCAAAACTGGACGGCCTGATTGAGCTCCGCAAAGAGATGTGCCAGGCACGCGATGCTTCCAAAGATCCATATGATCTCTTACTCAGCGATTTTGAGCACGGCACCAACAGAGAGTTCTACAACACCTTCTTCAATAACGTTAAAGAAGTGGTAGTTCCTCTGGTTGCCGATTGTATGGCTTCTAAGCGCCAGCCAAGCACCAAGCCTCTTGAGGGCAAGTTTGACGTCAATCGTCAGTGGGACCTTGCAAAAGACCTGGTAAAGCTCCAGGGTCTTGACGAGGATGCTTATTGGCTTGGCAAGACTGAGCATCCTTACACCGGTGGCCCTGGTATTGGCTTTGTTATGGTTGCCAGCCACGCTTACGAGAATAACGTGCTCTCCAACGTCTATTCCATGCTGCATGAGAACGGCCACGCCCTCTACGAGCAGGGCATTAACTGGGAGTATCGTTTTACCTCTCTGAGCACTGGCACTTCTATGGGCATGCACGAGTCTCAGTCCAGATTCTTTGAGAACTACGTTGGCCTTTCTGAGGCATTTGCTGAACCTCTTATTCAGCTTATGCGCAAACACTTCCCTGGCCAGCTGAATCGCGTTACTGCCTTCCAGCTCTTCTCGGCAGCTAACAAGGTACAGCCAAGCCTCATCCGTACCGAGGCAGACGAGCTCACGTATCCGCTGCACATCCTCATCCGTTACGAGATGGAGCAGGCACTTTTGTCTGGCGAGATTACCGCAAAGGATGTCCCAGCTCTTTGGGCCGAGAAGTACAAGCAGTACCTGGGCGTTACGGTTCCAAACAACACCGAGGGCGCTCTTCAGGATGTCCACTGGTCATGGGGTGAGTTTGGCTACTTCCCAACCTATGCACTTGGTAGCGCATATGGCGCGCAGTATAAGCACGCTATGATTGCTGAGGGCATGGACTTTGATGCCGTCTGCGCATCTGGAGACCTTGCTCCTATTAGGGAGTGGCTGGGCAGCCGTATTTGGACCTGGGGTCGTGCAAAAGACTCCAAGGAGCTCATCATGGGTGCATGTGGTGAGCCTTTTGACGTCCACTACTACACCAAGTATCTAACTGACAAATACTCTCACATCTATGGTTTAACCAGTGCATAAGCACACGCCATAAACGCGAGTGGAAATATCTGTTCTCTACCAATTAATCGAAAGGGATGAAATGAAAAAGTTTTTTGAGGAGTTCAAAGAGTTTATCCAGCAGGGCAATGTTATGGACATGGCTATTGGTATCATCATTGGCGGCGCATTTACCGCTATTGTTACCTCCCTTGTCAATGACATCATTAACCCATTTATTAAGCTCGTCTCTGGTGGTGGCACCGAGGTTTCTGGACTTTCCATTCCAGTCCCTGGTACCCAGAACGGCATTGACTTTGGTGCATTCATCAGCGCAATCATCAACTTCCTGATCATTGCATTTATTGTCTTCTGCATGGTTAAGGCCCTCAACAAGTTTATGAAGGCTTCCAAGCTTAAGAAGGACGAGGAAGAGGCTGTTGAAGAGGTTGCAGCTCCACACTGCCCACACTGCCTTGAAGAGGTTAAGGAAGGCGCAACTCGCTGCCCACACTGCACCGGTGAGATTGAGGGCGGCGCACACGCTGCGTAAGTTTCAGCTCTAAGCTTTACATCACCGTTCTTTTACACGCGTAAAAGTTTGGCAAGAAAAAAGCAGGCATGTCATATGCCTGCTTTTTTGTTAGTAAAAGATGACAGAAACGGTTGTGACTATTTCTTACCAGAACCGCCCTTACCGCCGCCACCATTTCCAGATGAACTACCGCCTGAACCAGATGAACTGCCACCGTTGCCAGAATCAGAAGAATTAGGAGTTACCAGCGTAAAGCCGCCCTTACCATCTGGCTGCCAAGGGAACTGAGCCTTTGGTGGATACTCATATTTAGCCCAATTATCCTCGCGGTGATTAATGAGGGCAAATTTAAGAGTATATCCAGGAGTATCAATATTGAGAACCTTTTTATCTTCCGCAGTAGTGTATAGAACAGACTTAGATATCTGTTGGTCTTTTGAAAAACCCTGAGCAAGAATGGGGAAAGAAAGACCATCTGCCGAAGGCTCTTCTGCAACAATCTGAATAGGAGAAACGCTACCGTCTGGATAGAACAGTGCAGCAGCTCCATCCTTATGAGCAGAGAAGGTATACGCTCCGCCAGAACCCTTATTCATAGACTCAATCTGATCACTGGTCAAATCTTCTTTAGAGCCATCTGCATAGTGCAGACCGAAGAGATAGTACGTACCTGGAATGGTGGCAGCAAAATTGACTACCTGTCCATCAATATAAGCAATCTGTGAAGTATCGTCAGGATTGTCAGAAAGCTTTTTGAAATTAAACGTAATCTCACTTTTGGCATCACTGAGCTTCAGATAGTTGTTATCGTCCTTATCAAAAAGCATTGGCACGCTATCACCATCATCATAATTACATTGAATGGCAATAGTTCCTTTTGCTTCCCACTTACCGTCATTCTTCACGCCTTTAAAATTGTGCATGAAGAAGCTACCGTCTTCTTTGAAAGAATAGTAAAGAACGGTTCCATCGTTATAGCCCTGATTAAGCATGCCGCCATGATCAAAGGTTTTGCCTTCCTTTGATCCACCTTTAGTTCCAACACCATTGTCGACACACCAAACACCAGTAACAATCTTGGAAAGATCTCCGGTTAGTGTTGGATTATCTGGAGTCTCCTCAAGCTTAACCAGATTTGACTGAGAAGTCGCATCGCCAGTACCGCCCTGATCGCCATTCTGAGGATCTTGACCAGCTCCACCAAGAACGGAATCAGGATTCAAAATTGCCTGAAGGGCATCACTATTACAAGCGGCAAGCGTGCTAGCAGCACCACCTGCAGCCAATCCCGCAAAAGCGCGGCGAGTAATCATTTCTTTGTTCATACGTTCCTCCTATAAGCGTATGGGAGTCCCAACTTTTTATATTCTACTTGAAACGAGTTAAATGTTACATATTAAGCTGCATTCGACTTATGTATCATCCTATTTTATATGAGGAAGATGAGAGGTAATCAACGTCATAGTGCCCGTAAAGCGCAGGCTACCAGAAGATGCAGGTGCAATA
>CALHQT010000132.1:0-13101 GCA_938038135.1 uncultured Atopobium sp. | reverse complement strand
AAGCATGCACGTGCAGGACACTCAAAAAGACTTTGCACCTCAAAATGAGAGCCCTCTGAACTTGCAAGAAAATCATCTACAACCTGCTGATTCTCTGAATTTGAGAGCGAACACGTTGCATAGACTAAATACCCACCAATCTCTACACGGCTGCTGCAGCTCTGCAAGAGTTTGGTCTGTAAAGCGGTAAGCTCTCCTCCGTCATACAGACTTTCTGGTAACAGATTCCACGCAATCTCTGGATGGCGACGAAGGGTGCCCAAACCAGAACAGGGAGCGTCAATAAACACCACGTCAAAGCTCTGATTAAGCTCCTCTGGAACCTCTGGTGACACAAACTGTGTAGCGTCAAACGTGAGTGACGTAACCTGATCTGAAAGGCCAGCAGTTTTCAATCTTCTTTTTGAAACGTGGGACTTTCCCTTTACAAGTTCAACAGCGGTTATGTGGGTATTCTCCTTATCAAGCACCTCAAAAGCATGAGAAAGCAACAAGGATTTAGTTCCTCTGCCTTGTCCAACCTCAAGCATATCTTGGTCTACATAAGACGCCGCGAGAAGTGCCACAAGTTGAGAAGCTAAATCTGCAGGAACAAGCTGAACTTTCTTTACATATGCATCAACGTTAAGTTGAGCAGGATTTTTTACTTCATACACATCTGGCAAAACTGTTTGCTGTAACTCTAAAGAGCTGCTCTGCAATTGTTGTTCTGATACGTTTCTTTGTAGAACATACACAGGAGCTGGGTTTTTAAGATTAAGAATGAGTTTTTGAGCAGCAGATTCTCCAAGTGACTCAATAATCTCCAAGCAAATCCATTCAGGAATGCCTGACGCCCACGAAAGCTCTGAAGGTGTTTTGGGATTCTTTGCACGCGTAAGCTGAGCTTCTTTTTCAGAAATTTTTCTAAGCACAGCATTTGCAAGACCAGAAGAACGCTTTGAGATAGACTTTACCAGCTCAACACCTTGGCTAATGGCGGCGTCACGTCTAGTCTCTAAATATAAAACCTCAAATACAGCAATACGGAGAGCGTCCTGTACCTTTGGCTCTAGATGAATACCTGACTTAAGATGATTCTTTAAAGCTTCATCAAGTTTGCCTTTGGTAAGCGTTGCTCCCAGAGCAAGACGAGTAGCAAAAGCTTTATCTTGAACAGATAGCTCCGAGAAATCCTTTGACTCTCGTAGGTAATCGCGAATGCGTAAATTGTTGCGTCTGCACTCAAAAAATGCCTGATAAGCCACTCTTCGAGCGGGAGTAAGCGTAGCCATTATTGCAGCTTCTGCCAGGTCATCTGAGACTTCTGAAGTCCTGCCGCAAATGATTTAGCATCCATAGAGCGCTTACCATCTGGGCGCACCTCAAGAAGCTCAAGGACACCTTCAACACAGCCAAGGAACAACCTATGATCTTGAACTGCAACCTGACCTTGAGCAACAGAAACTTCACTTGGTGCCAGTTGAGCGGACAAAGCACGAAGAGACCTGCCTCCAACAGAAACACGAGCTGGAGCGGTATCAGAAGAAGCCTGAACCCTCAGGGCGTTTACCTGGGCGGAATCTTCTGGAGCAAGCTTCATTTCTTGCTTGGTAACTTTAGGAGCAAACGTTACTTCTCGCTCATCTTGTGCATGCCACTCAAGAGAGCCTTCCTTGAGCTCAGAAAGAGCCTCAGACAGTGCGTCAGCACCCAAATGTGCTAGAGCGTCAGTGAGCTGCTCGGTATTTTTGGAGCCGACCTCACACGATGCTTGCTTGCACCAATCTCCTGCGTCAAGTTCATGAGCAATCTTCATGATAGAAACGCCAGCAATAGCATCACCTGCGAGGATAGCACGCTGAATTGGAGCGGCTCCTCGCCAGCGAGGCAGCAACGATGCATGAACGTTCAGAGCACCATAAGGTGCAAGAGAGATAACTTCATCTGGCAAAATGCAGCCAAAAGCAACCACACAGAGCGCTTCTGGTTGTACCTCTTGCATTGCAGAGATTACTTCTGGAGTCATGCGGTTTGCCTCAAGAACGGGCAATCCAAGCTCTTGTGCGCATTCTTTTACGGGAGACGGCTCAAGTGTTTTACCACGACCGCGAACGGCATCTGGCCTTGTAATGACCAGAGCAACCTGGTGGTCATGGGCAAGTTTTTTGAGCGATGGAACAGCAAAATCTGGAGTTCCCATAAAGACTACGCGCATGTCAACTCCTAATAGTCTGTTTGACCAGGACGAGCGCCAGAAGCCAACGCCTCTTTGTACTCCTGCAGCGTCTCCATACGAGCACCTGGTCCCAGGTGATCTGGCATGGTTACGCCGTTGATGTGGTCAATCTCATGCTGCAAACAAACGGCGAGAAGATCTCCTTCTGCTTCATAGCGCATCAGATCGCCCTCGAGGTTATATGCGTGAACGACAACATGGCTTGGGCGTGTAACCGGAACAGTAATACCAGGGAACGAAAGACAACCCTCCTCGTACACACGAGGCTCGCCATCTGCAACTTTAATCTCTGGATTAATGAGCACAAAAGGGTTCTCTTGGCCGTTTGGATAGTCAACATCGATGACTACCATGCGCTTCATATAGCCAACCTGAGGTCCAGCAAGACCAACGCCGTCGGTAGCATACATAACCTTGAGCATATGCTCGGCCATCTTGCGGACATCGTCGTTAATATCGTCAATCTCTTCGCACTCTTGGCTCAGACGAGGATCTGGCCAAAGTACCATATCATCAGCTTCAGAACTCATAACTTTCCTTACATCATGTCGTAAGCATCAACATCTAATGTCATGTTGATACCCACTCTTTTATCAAGTGAAGCAGCACATTCAGAAAGAATTTCTCCCACCTGAGCATCCACGGGAGCCTTTACCAAAATATGCCTGCGATACTTATCTTTTACCTTGGCTTTTACACAATCAGCAGGACCCAAAATCTCCCATCCTGTTTGCGCGTCTAACTTTGTATGCAGTGCCTCTGCCATCTGATCCGCTACGCGACGAACTTCTTTTTCTGAAGCTCCCCAGAAAAGCACATTAGACAAGCGCGAGAAAGGCGGATAAGCCCCCTCTCTTCTCTCTTTAAGTTCTGCATCAAGAAACGGGCGTCTGTCATGTGTAACTACAGAAGCAATAGCAGGATGTGTTGACCAGTACGACTGAATGATGACTTTACCTGGCTTTTCTCCCCTGCCCGCACGACCAGCAACCTGCTCTAGCAAGTCAAATGTTCTCTCAGCTGCTCTAAAATCTGGCAGCTTAAGCATGGTATCGGCATTGATAACACCAACTAAGGTGACATCAGGAAAATCCAGACCCTTTGCAATCATCTGCGTACCAATGAGCACCGCTCCAGGAGTTGCATCAAAAAGCTCAAGAAGACGCTGATGTTCGCCCTTTTTGGCCGTGGTATCGGCGTCCATACGAATAATTGGCGCATCGCTGCCAAGCAGAAGCTTGAGCTCATCTTCTACACGCTGTGTTCCCACACCATATGCACCCATATAACGGCTGCCGCAGTTTGGACATTTGCTGGAGGGGTTAGGATACGCATGCTGAGACCACTGTCTGCCACAACTGTGACAAACCAGAGAATGCGTGCGCTCATGATACGTGAGAGACGTCGAGCAGTGCGGACACTCGGGCACACAGCCACACTCACGACACATCAAAAAGTTTGCGAATCCTCGACGATTAAGGAGTAGAACGCTTTTCTCGCCACGCTCTGTTGTCTCTTGTAGCGCAAGAGCAAGAGCTGACGAGAAGACCGATCTGCCTCCGTTTTTGAACTGGGAAGCCATATCAACTACCTGGACCTGCGGAAGCACTGCCACTCCAGGCCTCTCGGTCATGGCAACACGCGTCCATTGAGTGCCACGCCAACTTCCTTGAGCTGTTCGGTATAAGCTCTCAAGCGAAGGTGTTGCAGAACCAAGCACCAGCGCAGCACCGCGGAGACGCGCCATCTGAGCAGCAACTTCTCTTGCGTGATAGCGTGGGAGCGAATCTTGCTTGTATGAAGCCTCGTGTTCCTCGTCAATGATGTACAGTCCAGGGTTTTGGATGGGTGCAAACAGAGCAGATCGAGCACCTACTACCACGCGAGCCCTACCCTGCCTGATTAAATCCCACTGGTCAAAGCGCTCGCCAAGCGAAAGCTTTGAGTGAAGGACGGCTACCTGCTCACCAAAACGTGAACGGAATCGACCAACCGTTTGTGCAGTAAGAGAAATCTCTGGAACAAGTACTACGGCACCCTTACCCTCCGCTAAGGTCTTCTCAATCGCAGAAAGATACACCTCAGTTTTACCTGAACCCGTTACGCCATCAATAAGCACAACATCACCTTGAGCGGCAGTTTGTGCAGTCTCGATTGCTGCAAGAGCAGACACCTGGCCTTCAGTAAGCTTCTGTGGACGAGGTGCCACACCACTTGAAAGCGTGGTTCCCAGACCCTCCTGGCTTCCACGAATTTGTCGCTGTGTGCGAACCTCAACGATGCCTTTTTTCTGCAGTGCAGTTACTGCACTGCGAGCTCCTGGGATTGTGGCTGAGAGCTCGGATAACCTCATGGCGCCTTGCGCCAGAGCCTCAAGCACCGATCGCTGCTTGCTTGCATTTGCCGCAGGTGTAAAGTCAGCCGCCTTTTCTGTCAGCTCAACCCATCGCTCATCAACAGGACCGGACTTCTCGCAAACAAGCTGCCAGGGAGAATCCGCATCTTTCCTGGTGACTTTAACCTTTTGACCAGGAGCTAAGAACGGATGTAAGGCGTCTGCATAACTGCAGGCATACTCTTTGCTCATCCATTCTGCTACCTGCGCAGATTGCTCATCAAACGCTGAATCTGCTAGGACTTGTGTTATTGGAAGGACGCGAGAAACATCTAAACCTAAAGACACACGGTCTGAGACACCCACAATGTAGCCAACAACCTGCCTATGAGAAAACGGCACCAAGACCGTTGTTCCCACAACCGCAGTCTCTTCCAAAGATTCTGGAATGGCGTAGTCAAACGTGCCGGAGAGAGCACGAGTTGGTATGTCTAAAACAACATGTGCAAAAGGCACGTTCTTGCCTCCTTAAAGCCGTGGTTGATGGTTTACATCAAATGTGTAACGAGCAACATGAGGCTGACCAGCCTCTTCAACCTCAACACAAACAAATGCGCACTTAACCTTAGTAAATCCGCGTTGCATCAAAACGTAGGCGTAGAAGTTTGCCTGCATTTGATGATGCTCGTAAATCTGAGCGGCACTTAGGCCCTTATCGCCTGTTTTATAGTCAACTACCAGCGCATCTTTGCTTCCCTTATTATAAGCGAGAAGATCGATGGCTCCTTCTACATAGTTCCCATATTTAGAATCAACCTGTAGCGTAAAGGGAGACTCCGCAATAACCACATCATGGGCTAATGCTTCTTGTCTTATTGCAGAGTTGCTCCACAGTTCAAGTGCTTGTTTGACTCGTGATACCGCGCGTTGAGGAACGCTGTTCTTAAGGCATTGTCTATCGATAGTTTGTTCATCAACCTTAGACTGAGTCTCAACCATAATCTGAGCAAGCTCGTGGAAGGCTGAGCCCAGGTTGGTTGGGTTTACTCCATCATCAGCTAATGTGTCAGGCGAAACAACGGAAGTCTCAGTTACTGGTTGAAGGTTATCCTCTTCATGCTCCTGGCGTTCTACCTGAGACTGGTCTTCAAGTTTCTGGTTATTCTCGACCTTAAAGTTCTCTGCCATTTGTTGGTGAGCTGATGAGTAACTAAAGAAATCTTTTCGCTGATCATACATAGTTTCTGAGGTAACACTTAGTCTTACCTTCTCATAGAGGTCAAACGTTTCAACAGCCTGAGAGTTTTCCTCTTCACTTGGCTTGCCCTCAAAAGGTTCAACCAACTCTAAACCTTCAACCTGAATTGGCTCATCCTTCTTGCCAGAACCCTGAACTACACGCATACAACCAGCAAGATTTCCACCATATTCAAACTGATGCTCACCAGCAGAAAGTGGCGGCTCTTCAAACAAGGCATCTGTAATCTTGCGTGTATAACGAGGACTAATTCCTTCTTTAGTAAGATCGATGGTTGAAGTAAGAATGACTGCTTCTCGAGCGCGTGTTAAAGCAACATACAGACGGCGGTTCTGCTCCTGCTCTTCAAACTCATTCTCTTGAGTTTCCAGGAACATTCTCCACTCTAGAAGACTCTTGCACTCATCAATACTTGTAGGAACCTCATGACAGCCATCATACAATTCATGAAGTTTTTTAGAACTGCTTGAGAATGCAATCTGATACGAATCGTCTTTTCTAACATGCAGAAATGGTTTACTGCCGGCGCCTGACTTAGAGTCAGATACAGCTCCTACAACAGCAACAACAGGAAATTCCAATCCCTTAGAAGCATGAATAGTCATAAAAGTTACGGCGTTTTGAGTACTGCAGTGAAGCACTTTTGGCGACTCTTTAGCCGTGTTACACCATTGACTAAACGCTTTTGCGACTGAAGCTACGCCAATGCTCAGCTCCTTTTGCAAGCTATCAATTTGGTCAAGAGCTGCAAAGATATTTGCAATCTTTGACTGCCCCTCATTACCCATCTTTTGAAGACGAGAAATCCATCCGGCATCAAGAACTACCTTTTTAATGACGTCTGAAACTCTCTTGTTTGAAAGAGAGCTACGAGCATCACTCAACACCTCTAAAGCATTTTTGAGCTTTGGACTTATCTCAAAAGGTGAATTACATGCGTCATTTACCACTGAATCTGCAATATCTCTATTGGTAATCTTCTGACCATTTTCTCCAAAATTAGTACCCAAGAGAAGCAGGTCAGACGCATCAAGACTAAAAATCTCACTCGAGAGTACAGGAAACAGTCCCTCGTATGAATCGTACATATTTGCGAGTGCCTGTAAAAGACTGCCAATCAGCTGAACCTCAGGCTGCTCACCAAACGTTGAAGCTCCAGAAACCACGCTTTCAATTCCAAAGGTACGAAGCGCCTCAATATAGGGCTGTGCCTTTTTAACTGATTTCATCAAAATTGCAACATCTTTTGCTTGGATATTCTCATCCTGCATAAGCGTGTTAATTCTGTCTGCAAGTTGATACGCAACAAGCCGGCTTCTTGTAACGTCATCGCCTGGCTTAGAATTTCCTGACTTTTCAAATTTTGTGACTTCAAAATATACGCGAGGCGAATGAGCAATGAACGGAGTTGCAGGTTCTTCTCGCCCAGCAGACAAATCCATAAAGTTAGGTATCATGCCATCAGCACTGCAAACCTTTGCAACAAATCGCAAAATTTCGTTGTGGCTGCGGAAATTATCTACAAGACGGGGTTGCAAATCTTCTGAAACCTCTGCTTGACGTCTAAAGAACACATCAACATCAGCACCGCGGAATCGATAGATTGACTGCTGTGCATCACCAACTGTTGTGAGATATTGAGCATCTTTACCTGAGAGACTCTTAATCATCTGCACCTGTTGCTGGTCCGTATCTTGGAACTCATCAACCATTACAAGCTTGAATTTATCCGTGTAAACAGCTGCAATCTCTGGATGCTCTTCGAATACCTTTGCCGTTAGATGCAAAAGGTCATCGTTATCAAGGCCGCCAACAGCAAGTTTCTTCTGTTTAAAGAGCTTGTAGACCTGCTCTGTAACATCTTTCAGACACTGACCCTCAGACGTGTCCTGAATAAGTCCAAATAAAGAGCTACAAACTTTAAACTGGTACGCAGCTTCATCTTTTACAATTTTTATTTCTTTTGAGGAACGGACGGCCTTAACGGCTTTTCCCAGAGCCTCCCAAAACGCCTGGTCAAAATCAGTGAGCGAGAGAACCAAGTGTTGCTGCAATTTGTTAGAGAGCTCAGATTGAACACTCTGTAGCTGATCTGCTTCATCTGGTTTCTTTTCGGCAATTGCAGCCTTTAGTGCTTCAAGTGCAGCGTCAAGGTCTTCAAGCTCCGCTTTTAGAACTTCCAGGTCAGAGCTATCCCCTACAAACGAAATAGCATCCATTCCTACAGGAGATGACTGAGCATATGAAATCAGCGTTTCAATACGAGACTTCAGTGCATCTCTGTTCCCTGCATAGGTTGAGAGAAACTCAGCATAGCTTTCATCTTGAGAAAGTTCTCTGAGTACCTCTTCAATAGATATATTGACCAGCTGATTTCTGGTCATGTCGTTAATGATTTCAAACTCAGGATCAAGACCCAAATCAAGTGCATGAATCTTTAAAATTCTGCTGCACATACCGTGGATAGTACTAATCCACGCATCATCAACCTGCAACGCAGCGCTATGCAGGCCTTCTTTTTCTAGAGCTTCCCTAACGCGCTCCTTAATTTCTGTAGCTGCGGCATTGGTAAACGTAATAATCAATGCCTGGTCAAGACTGTTCAGATACGGCTTTCCGTCAGCTCCCGAGCCTTCTTTTAAAGCCCACACAATTCTCTGTGTAAGCGTAAAAGTTTTTCCTGAACCAGCACCAGCTGCAACAAAAAGAGGCTTATCAAGCGTCTTGATGGTCTTTTCTTGACCGGGCGTATAACGTGTATCAGCCATAGTAGCTTACCTCCTCTTGTCACACAGTTTTACTGGACAATACTTACATGCATCCTTATCGCAAGGATTGGCTCGGACATCTCCAGAAAGCATGGCTTGAACCTTCTGAGCAATTAAACTCTCCCAAGCGTCCAGGTAGTCTGCAAACTCCGCTGAGTTTTGAGACACAACCATAACTGCCTGGTCCCTAAGCTTTTTATCTTCCGGATTCATGTTCCAAATATGTTCTGTTGCCGCTTCTGTTGCCATGCCTGCAAGAGCAAATGAAGGCTTATCTTTTTGCTCTTTGGTGCCCAGATAAATTGCAGCAACCGGCTCAAGTTTATACTTGGTGAGCTGCTTTCTCATAATCTGAGCATATATTGCAGACTGCACATGCCTTGGCAGAATCTCTTTTGAAAGCTCACTATCTAGACTTAATTTTGCTGAATAAGCCTTCAAATCTTTTGTGACCTTATGTTTATAGTCAATAATAAGTGCCTGACCATGAGCGTTTACATCTACGCGGTCAATCGAGCCAGTAAATTGAGCTCCTGCATACTCAACAACATTTTCTTCTCTACCAAAACGAAGCTCAAAAAACCTGGGCTGATAGCCAATAAAGTGCGAAGCTTCAAACTCGAGAAGATCCTTGAGATCTTCTCGTATATTCTCAACCTGTTTTCTTTCTTGAATGCTATGCGGAATAAGCTCATTTGAAGATGCTCGGTTAATGTTATTGAACTGCTCATCCCATACCTGGGCAAAACAGGTATCTAACACTTGCTTTGCATGATCTAAGTTATCAGATGTAATCCTAGAGCCAGGAATGTCTTGCAAAAGTGCAGATTCAACCACTGAATCAACTTCAGCCACATCACAACCAAGTGCTTCAGCTAAAAGTGTTGCGTGTGTTAGCTCCAAAACACGATGGATAAAAGTACCCATCTGCATTGGAGCAAACTCAGTGTCTACCTGAGAAATCTTAATGCGACGTTGCGTAAACCATTTGTAGGGACATTCAAGATACGTCTCAATCTGAGAAGCGGAAAGAAGTGGTAGCCCCTCTCGCGAGACCTCTATAAGACCCTGTAATTCCTGCTCAAGAGTCTCCCTAGTCAAATGACGTGGGAGTACCACAATATTTTTGAGTTTAGGGTCAATCTCACCAGACTCGATTGTTGGGAGTTCTGCAACACGTTTTAGGTCAGCAGCTTGAGGCAACAGGTTTACCAGCACCTCTTCTTCTCCACGTGCAACCCCTGTCTTCTTTGCATAGTCTTTTGGATAGCATGCTTTAACCTCACTGAGAGCTACTGCGTTAAAGACATCTTTTTGTTCAACCTTCTCAAATGCAACGCTGGTAGAAGCAGTTGTAAGCGCCGTATAAAAATCTCTTTGATAACGTGCAAACTCTGATACCTTGGGCGTTTTACTTGCACGACGAACAAACTCTTGAAGCGCACCATCTGATGCTTTGACGCCAAAATTCAGCGTATCCATGCCCTGGAAAATGACGGCATCAAAAGAATGTGGCTCAAATGAATGAGCTTGGCTTACAGAAGCGATTAGCACCTGAATATCAGACTTAATACCATTAGAAACAGGCATTATGACTGCCTGATCTTTGCAAAGCTCAATAAAAGATTTGAGTGTCTGAGGAGTGAGCTTTAATCCTGCCTCATGCAGCTCCTGTGCAGAAGAAACAATCTTGCTCATCACCTTAAGCGACTCTTGTTTTTGAAGAGATGTTTCTTCAAATGGAACAACCTCTGCCTGCTCATCAGATGTTTCTGCAGCAAGATATTCAATAATGCGCTGAGCAGCAGAGCCAATTCTGCCCAGCTCAAGACTCTTGATGGTCTCTGCACACAGGCGCGAGCTCATAGCTGCCTTAGAAAGCGTCTCAAGCACTCTGGTGGCATACAGCGTTCTATTACCGCGCCAACTCTTATCCAGCATCCACGCACGCTCAACACTTATGCCTGAAATAGGTGAAATCAGATAGTCCATAAGAGTACGTGGAGGCCACCACGACATATCCCCCATCTGATGGTCAGATGCCTGGTAGTCAATGTTTTTCTCAAGCTCTGAGCGTTCACTGAGCGTGACGTACGCATCAATCAAGCTAGCAAACGCGCTGCCTGCAAGTGAATCTTGAATGCGTACCGAGCGATTATAGTGAGCAGCAATCCCCTTTGCTGCAAGCTTTTGCGAGAGCGCATCCCAAACCCTTTGTGAATCTGAGGTGTACACCACAAAGCTCTTGCTACCAGACTCAACGCGCTGAGAGATATACCTGCTAATAGACTCAGCCTCGGCAAGCTGACCCAGCGGCGACAAAAACGTTACCGCACCGCTCGGCGTAACCTCATTGCCCTCCTTGGCCCTGAACACCCTGGCGAGAAGATCGTTGAGCTCCTGGCTTTTTGCGGCTGGCGCAGGCTCCGCATCCACACGACAATCGCATCCCGGGCCGCCGACCAACTCCAGCTGCTGCTCTGCCGCATAACCTGCAGGTCCTTCGGGCACGTAGAGAGAAAACACCACGTCCCGCTTCTGCGACAGCCCGCGCACAAACTTAAGACGCGCCTCCGAAAGATCTTCAACTCGCGAGAAAATCAGTGTAGCTCCTTGCGCTGGAATGGACTGTAACAGGTAATCCAGACACTGACACACCTCAACGTAAGACTTTTCTTCAAGCAGTGCTTTGTAGCGCTCTAGCACCTTGCAAGCACTCATCTGACCAGCAGAAAGTTGGCTGGAGTCTACAATCTGATCCAGCTCAGTGAGATACTCTGGGGCAAGCTTAGAGAGAAGCTCCACAGTACCCTTGCTGTTATTCAAAGTGCCTAGCTCATCAGCAGACATTCCATCCAGAATCTGCTGGAAAAATACCTTGCGAAGCGTATTTGAAAGCAGACGATCAGAACTTCCATACAGCTTCCATTGATCGCGCATCCACTCATCAAAAGTTGAAACATTCACGCCAACAAAGAGTTCTTGGATGGCACCAAGCTGCCTCTTAACTAACAACACAGCATCGGAAGAAGGCACTATAAGCTGAGCAGACCCCCACCTCTCAAGTGAAGCTCTTAGCTGCTCTTGAATAGAGTTTGATAAGAAAGCACCTGTTTGTTGTTTGTACAGAAGCAAGCCCATACGTCACCTCTCCAATTTTCTTACTTCTTAAGTTACCACGCACACCGGACATAAATTAGAATCAAACTAAACAACAACTAAAAATCCCGTATCAAAAGGATTTTCATGATTATTTTGCTTCCACCATCGTCAGGAAAAACCGCCCCCACCTCGGGTCATTCTCTTGATCTCTCATCGCTTTTGTTTGCCTCTGAGCTTACCAGCTGTCGAGAAGAACTCATCAAGGACTTACACCAGGTATGTTCTCACGCAAACGCAGCTCAGGTGCTTAAAATTGGTCCTAATACCGTCGGTGACATTGCCGACAACCTAGACGTCTATGAAGCTCCAACTACAACCGCGCTCAACCTCTATACTGGTGTGCTTTTTGAGGCTGCAAAGTTCAACCAAACACTTGAAAACGCCACGTTAGAAAACACGCAGAAAACAGTCACATTACCAGCAGATATCCTTAACTCAGAAATCATGATTTTCTCTGGTCTCTGGGGAGTTGTAAGACCGCACGATCTTCTCCCCAACTATAGACTGTCTGCCTCAATCAAGCTGCCCACCGTTGGTACCGTTGCAACTTACTGGAAAAAGCAGCTTAATCCCCTGTTAAACGCCGCTCTAAAAGATCAAATAGTTGTAGATTGTCGCTCGGGTGAATACAGAAAGATGTGGACGCCTTCGGCAAAGCATCCTTGTGAGCTGCTGCAAGTTGTCGTACAGCGAGAAGATCCTTGTACGGGAAAGCGCAGTGTAGTGTCGCATAACGCAAAACATATGCGCGGTGTACTTGCAGGCGCCCTCTTTGAGCAGCGAGCAAACGGAAACCTCTCTGAAGAGGTCAGCGTGTCTCAAATTGTGGAAATTGCAAGCAATCTACCAGGCGTCATTGACGTTGAAGTAAGCGCGGCAAAAGCTTCTGGAGAATCAACGCTTACGATAGTCACTGGTCGCTAGTCACTGCTCTAAACTAATCCAAAACCTTCAAAATAGACCTGCATATTTTTATGCAGGTCTATTTATTAACGAATTACAATCCGACTAAGGCAGATAAATACGAAAAGGCCTATACCTGTATTGACAATTTTTCCACCAAAACCCAAATCTATGTACGCTAAACAGTAAATAAATAGAGCTGAGAACAACCAAACGACCAGACACAAACACAGGCTTTTAATTATTTTTTGAACCGACCCTCCATTAAGAATGCGATAGGCCTTATCAAAAACACAAGCAATAAAAATGCACATTACAAAAGAGACCAATGGCACATTACAATGAACATCATCACTAGTAATTAGAATCATCGGAAAAGGAAATCCAAAAATCAAACAAAGAAAGCAAAAGCAAAATATTCGATTTAAATTAACGGTGCGATGATGTTCCACTTTCA
>CALHQT010000131.1:0-3142 GCA_938038135.1 uncultured Atopobium sp. | reverse complement strand
GCATGCCAAACTGAAAGAGACCAAAGAAAAGAGGCATACGCATAAGGCGAGAAAACCTATGGTCATCAAAGGCAAAGGTGTTAGAGATAGTGACAGAGAACGCATCTGTTGCAAGCGCCACACCCAGCATTAAAATTTCAAGTAGACCCATGTGTCAGTTCCCAAGTATCATTAAATCTTGTAACACGAAGGAGAAATTTTAACGCCTGAAAGCTGTTTTGGGCTACTCTTATATTGAAAAACTACAAGGAGTCCTATGCCTGCTTTAATAACCCACTATCTGTTTGGCGCAGAGGTGGTTCATGATTTACCGCAAGAGCTTGTTGCAACTGATGCAGAGGTCAATGCATTCCTGCTTGGAAACCAGGGTCCTGATCCCTTCCTAGCACGTCATCTTGCCTGGCCAAACCACTCGCTTGCCTGCAATAGACTACATCGTCGTATGCATGCGGGTCATATTGTTGACGCGTTTCTTTCTATTCGCGATGGCGTTTCTCGCCTGCCGCAAAGCGACATGCCCGCTGGTCGTGCGTTTGCACTTGGCCTCTTAGCACACTACGCGCTGGATAGAATTGTCCATCCATTTGTGTATTCCCAGCAAGATGCACTGATTGAGGCGGAACCATCTCTCAAAAATGCCTACAGAGAACTCCACCCTATTATCGAGACAGACTTAGACTCATACCTTCTCTGGCACATGCGTCACACCACCGTTGAGACGTTCCCACCAGCTGAGGTGCTTGAAGCAATTGAATCAACCAAGCATGTTGGTGGCGCACTCTTCTCGCAAGTAGCGCTTCAGGTATTTGGCCTTAATGTTGGCGTTGGTGAGTACGAGAAGGCCCTTCAGGATTACGCTCGCATCTACCACACTGTAGAGCGCACTGATCCTAAGTACACTACTAAGCTTCCTGACGTTTTGTATAAAACCGAGAAGTTCATGCGTCCTTCAAACAATTCATACGTTGCCGCGATGGCTCATCGTATTGTTAAGACCGAGGACTTCCCTACGGCAAACCTCAAGCGTCTACCTTGGAAAGAGCCTTACACAGGAGAGATCAAGACTGAAAGCATTCTTGATCTTATGGATGAAGCTCGTGAGTTCTACAAAGAGCTTGTTCAGGCAACTATCTTAGGTCAAAGAATCACCTTGGAAGAACTGGTCGACGGTATCAATTACATGGGCAAACCCGTTGTAGAAATGGTTGATGACGAGGACTAACTCGCAGCAAAATACAAATGCGTTGAGCATTCAAACACGTAAGAGAAAAGCGGCTACTTTTGAACTGCCTCCCATTTCTTGGACATAAGAAATGGGAGGCAGTTCAAAACACACCTAAGTCAGATAATCTGTTAAAAAGACGTATACATGACGCAGAAATTACCACGAACATACAGATTATCTTCATTAGATGTGTAATATGCCCCCATCTGAGCAGAATATCTGACTTAGGTGTGTTCCGTAGATACTAAATTTATCGATAGTTAAATTTCTTATATTAGTCTATTCATGTTTAAGCATATTAGATGAAGTTTATGCATAGAGATGCATATCGGGTAGTGCGACCGCCTAGCTGCCTGGCTATCTTGATTAGGAACATGTCGATTCTTCAGCAGAACACAAGAAAGCTGAGCTATTTTGTGCGCCAGACCTAAAAGCCGACGCTAACACGCTGCAGAATCATAATCACCCGCATATGAACTACCTCCCATTTCTTATGTCCAAGAAATGGGAGGCAGTTCACATTAGTCGGACGCTTTTTTATACCGTTTACGGGAGTACATTTGGAACGCGGCGTGTGTACTGGTAAAATATTAAAAAGTTGATGAAGGAGGTACTATGTCACTGTATCGTCATCTACGTGCTAGTTTAGGATCAGCCCATAAAATTGTGCTTGCTATCAGCACTTTTGTAATGGCAACCGTGATTTCTGTTATGGCAAAAGCTGATGTTATTGATGCGCCAAGAGTTGGTAATGCGCCAAGAGTTGGTCTAACCACTTCTCATGCAAGTTTGATCGCAGTCGTTGTTCTTGTGGCTGTAGTCGGATTTATCATGATTAAAAGGCGTAACAGGTAATAATTTGCCTACAACACAGCAGATTCTTCCCAAAAAAGAAGTCACTACCTTTGCGTATGCACTTTGTCACTTTGTAGTTGACTTTGCTTGTGTTTCTTCGATGCTCTGTGCCGTAAGCCGAGTGTTGGGAGAGTCTGGCCAAGGCTCGCTGGAAGTTATTGCACTGAGCATCCTACTGTACGACATTGTTGCCTTTACCCTGCAGCTACCTGTAGGCATTGCGCTGGATCAGCTGGATAAGAACTCCTATGCCGCCTTACTTTCGTATGCTTTAGTGGGCGCTGGAGTTATTCTTTCGCTGGTCCCTATAGCCCTTCTCGAGTGGCCTGCGATTCTTTTGCTTGCGATTGGAAACGCGCTCTTCCATAGTGCAGGTGGCCTTTGCGTACTTAACATTTCACAAAAACACGCAGGACCTTCGGGAATCTTTATTGCAACTGGTGCCATTGGAGTCTTTTTAGGTACGCAAAGTGCTCAAATGGGCAGGCTTCAGATTGCGTTTTCCCTGCTTGTGCTGTTGTTTTTATGTGCGCTCATCACGCTTGTAGTTCAGAAGGTCAACAAGAAATACTGGAACGTTCATAACGTTTCGTATGATATTCCTAGGCTTTCGTCCAATACACTGCTTGCGATTGTGCTACTCACCCTCGTAGTGGCGCTGAGAAGCTATGCTGGTATGGTTATGGCATTTCCTTGGAAGAGCGAGATGCTTTTACTGGTATTAAGCATCCTTGGCGTATTTGCAGGTAAAGCTCTTGGTGGAATGGTTGCCGATCGTATTGGTTTTAGAACTACAGCGATCTTCTCGCTCATTGTCGCAGCTACTTTATTTGCGCCCTCATGGGAGATGCCGGTTATGGGCCTTATGGGCATATTTTTCTTCAACTTTACTATGTCCATTACGTTGGCATCTCTGGCAAATATCTTGTCCAACGCAAAAGGCACTGCGTTTGGACTGGCTAGTTTCTCTCTAGCTGTTGGTGCGCTGCCTGCACTTTTGGGATTCCGAATTGAGCACCCATTGATGCTCTCTGCTATGAGTTTGGTCTCGGCACTTGCGTT
>CALHQT010000130.1:0-15307 GCA_938038135.1 uncultured Atopobium sp. | reverse complement strand
TGTCCAGGTCCCAGCCGTTAGCTGCGTCGATCTCGGTCTGGAGCTGGCCCATCTCTGCCATGAGCGCGTCAAAATCGGCGTCAGGATTTCCCATCTCAACGCCAATCTCGTTGAAGCGCGCAATCTTGGCAAGCAGGTCACCGAAGGCAAGCTCGATGTTCTCCTTGACCGTTTTGGTTTCATCCAGCGGGGGCTCCTGCTGAAGCAGGCCAACGGTGTAACCTGGGGTGAGCTTTGCCTCGCCGTTAGAGACGTCCTCCATGCCGGCGATAACCTTGAGCAGCGTAGACTTTCCCATGCCGTTTGGACCTACGACGCCGATTTTTGCGCCTGGGTACACGCCGACGGTGACGTCATCAAGAATGACCTTCTCACCGACTGCTTTGCGGGCTTTGTACATCTGATAGACAAACTCTGCCATGTGCTCCTCCTTAAGGGGCTGTCAGATGAAATATTCACATAGTCCATTCTAATGAAATATTGCGAGGACTCCACAGTAGAGAAGCTGGAAAGAGGGTGCGCAGGTGTGCCGCGGGGTGCGCGAGCGCGCTGCGGGGTGCATGGATGCGCGAAAGCGCGAGACGCGGGCGCGAAGGCATGTCTACAAAACGCGAAAACACACCTATGTCAGATAATCTGCTCAAAAAGCGTATACATTGCACCCAAAACCTCTATAACTTGCAGATTATTTGACTTAGGTGTGTTTTTCGCCCCGGATTTAGCAGATTATCTGACATAGGTGTGTTGTTGAAGGCTTAAAAATAAAGGTAGTTAAACTATTTATCTATTGTTATTCATCATTACGTATATCGAACCTTATATATACATGAAAATGAATTAAGCCATTAATTGCGATCATGACTTGCGCTAAATTGCCGTCTTCAGACGGTTTGTCGCGAGAGTTACCAGATTTCCAAGCCATCTAGCACACTCGAAATGCAAATTGCCATTCAACCGCACGTCACAAACGAGCTGGAAGAATGGCAATAAACTGTAGTTGACGTAGGCTTTTATGGTTTTACGTGGCCTTGATTTGCTTTATCTACCGCGTCTTTGACCATCTGCGCGTACAGGGTGCCACCACGATTAATGGAATCTGAATCAGAGCCAAAGTGAACGTAGTCAGTACCTGCCCAAATGTCAGGATTATCCTGAGCAACCTGTGCCCAATCCGCAATGGTAATGAAGTCGTACTGTTGAGCGAGTTCAAGCTCATGAGCACGGATGGCATTTGCACCAGCATTTGGATCGGAGTTTCTACCGTCATACGGAGTGACAAAAATCAGACGATGTCCGCGCGGCAGCATGTCCACAATCTTATCAACCGCATCGGAGCCGCCAACAGGGTTGGTGCCCAGGGCAACAACAACGTCCTGGTAGAGGGTGTTGTTGTCGATTGCGGACTGCAGCAAATCTACACCCATCGCCACGTTTCTACTAACAGAAGCGTCAATTTGAGCATCGGGCAGCGCATCCTGCAGGTAAGAACGAGCGCGCAGCGAAACAGAATCGCCAATGTAGGTGACTCCCTCAACAACGTTGTAATTACTTGCCTGCGAGGTATCTGCATGCTTGCGAGTCATGGTCATGGCACTCTGCTCCTGCAACGAAGCATTGAGCAGTAGATCGTTCTGGAAATCGCTGAGCTGTGGAGCGGTTAGCGCAATAAAGGCAACGGCCGCAGCAAAAGGAATAAGCGCAAGGCCGGTACCTCGCAAAACCTTCTGACCATCAAGCTTGATGCGCGAGAAGATCTCTGGAGACTTCCCTGCCAACGCTGGCTCAAGCACATAGAACGAGCAGCTAGCAAACACAAACGAAAGCACCAGGGTCAAGAGTGCAGCTAGGACTGGATCGACCTTCTCGGCAAAAATAATGTACAAAGGCCAGTGGAACAGATACACGCCGTAGCTGGTATCTGCCACAAAAGAAACGATGCCAGGCTCGTTGATACCCTCGGTTTTTTGATGCAACATGCGAGCAAAGAAAATCATTGCGGCTGCTGCAAGCGAGGCAAAAAGGAAACCAAAGGTGTACGTAAAGAGGTCCTCGAAGTGCATGAAGACGCTCAAAAAGACAAGAACGCCGCAGCTTGCCACAAGGCCCACAAGCGTTAGCTGAGTAGAAAGCTTCTGCTCAAGCTGGTCAAAGAGTTCGCCTGTCTGGGCAATTCCTGCAACACACGATAAAAGCGCACCGATAAAGAAGGGGAACACGTGCGTTTGCGTCGAGAAATACTGGATAGAAAGATTCGTGGAGTTTTGGGCGCCGGTGGCCATCGCCAAGTAAGTAGCGACCAACAGCACCAGGGAAGCTCCAGCAATCTTTACCTTATAGCTTCTAATTGTTTTGCTCATGCAAGCAAGCAGCCAGGCGCACAAACCCCAGAGCACATAAAAGTGCATTTCAACGGCAAGACTCCAGGTGTGCAGATACACATGAGGAGCAAATTGGTTCTCATAGCTGTTGCCCAGAACTATCTCAAAGTAGTTAGTCACAAAGCCAAGAGCTGCGGCAATCTGATACTTAATACCGGAAATGAACTCGGTACGCACAAGCAGAAGAAACGGCGTGCACACAAGCACCATAAACACAAGCGGCGGCACAATTCTGTAGAAACGCCTGCGCAGGAACCCAATGACGTCGATAGATCTAAAGCGAGCAAACTCGTCAATCAAAAGAGCCGTGATGAGATAGCCCGAGAACGTAAAGAATACGTCGACACCAATGAAGCCGCCTGGAAGCGCGTCCTTAAAAAAGTGATATATGAGGACTAAAACAAGTCCTGTTATACGTACAAGCGAAAACCATTTAATTCGCACTTTGATAAATCCCTTGCTTAAAAGTTCCTTCGTACACAATGCTGTCTTGCGTAGTGAGCTTTCCCTGGCCGTCTGCCTGGCCTTTTACAAACTGACCTTCGTACGTCCAGCCATCTACTGAGGTGTACGTTCCCGTACCCTGGAAATACCCGTCGACAAATTCTCCCTCGTAGGTATCGCCATTCTCAAAAGTCATCTTGCCTTGACCATTCATCTTTCCCTGAATGGTAGTGCCGGTATACGTCACCTGATTGTTGCCAAACACCAGCGTTTTTTGACTTGGTCGGTTAACCAGCACAATCGAGAGCACCGCAAGCACCAAAATGGCAACAACGCTTGCCAGCTCCAGCCTTTTTCTACTCGCACTCACGGGGCGAGAAGGACGCTGTTCTGGCTCAGGATCTGCTTGATTGCGATGGCGCTTCTCCACACGAATGTTTTTACGTGAAGATAGAGGCGTTTTCTGTCGTCTCTTTTTTTCTGGCGCAACCTTAGACCGCGTGTTGTCTACGGGCTGTGTTGCAGGCTGTACAGCAGGCTGTGTTGCAGGCTTTTCCGCAGGCTGAGCTGCAGACTTCACTGCAGGTTTGCACTGCGTAAATGACGCAAAAGCAGATGAAAGTTGTTCAGATGCAGTCTGTAGAGGAGCTGCTGGACTTGCAGCAACATCAACCTTCTCCGCAGGAGCTTTCGGTGCCTCTATGGGCGCAGCTTCCCTTGCCTCAGATGAAGGCTCAGGGGCGTGCGCCACTTTATTCATATGACGAGCGTTTCTTTTTTTAGCAGAAAAACGCGTAGGAGAACTCACTAGGTATTCCAATTCAATCGATTTGTTAACTATTTCATTGTACTAATTTCCTTCAACTTTTGAATTGTCATTTGTCCTATACACATTTACCAGATTCACAGGTACGCCCGCTGTTTTTCTGCGATTTTCTGTTCTAAGTAAAAAGAGAGAGGGGTACACTACAAGGTGGTATTAAAAAAGAAACAAAATGTGCTTACTAAAGTGTGTTCTAATTAGAAAGTTACATCATCGACATTATCAGGGAGGCGAAGATGGCAGAAGCAATTCGTAAAGTAAATATCATTGGCCATTTGAACCCAGATACAGACAGCATTTGTGCTGCAATTTCTTATGCGTATCTCAAAAATCAGATTGATAACCCTATCTATGAAGCTCGTCGCGCTGGCTCACTCAACCGTGAGACTGCGTTTGTCCTAAATCACTTTGGCTTCGAAGAGCCACAGCTTATTACTACGGTTACTCCTCAGATCAAAGATGCAGAAATTCAAGCTCAGCCAAAAGTTGATGCTGGAATGAGCCTCTATGCTGCTTGGCAGCTTATGCAGGACGTTAAGCTTGATACACTCTGCGTTACTGATGAGGAAGAAGAGCTTACCGGCCTGATTGCCGTTAAAGATATTGCAAATGCAAACATGAGCCTTTCCGAGCCAAACCTGCTCTCTAAGGCTAAGACAAGCTATGCAAATATCGTTTCTACGCTTGGTGGCACCATGGTTCTTGGTGATCCTCAGGGCGTTGTTAAGCAGGGCAATATTCGCGTTGGTACCAGCGCTTCCGCCCTTTCAGAGATTGTTGACGCTGGCGATATCATTGTTGTTGCTGGCAACCATGAGAACCAGACTATCGCAGTTGAGCACGGTGCTTCTTGCCTTATTGTCTCTTGCGATGCTCCAATTGCTCAGGACGTTATTGACCTGGCTAAAAAGCGTGATTGCGCTATTATCAGCACTCCTCGCGATACCTTTGAGGTAGCTCGCCTGCTTATCATGTCTATGCCTGTACGTGAGAAGATGCTCACTAACGACATCCTTAAGTTCAGCGTCAACACCGCAATTGATGATGCTCGTAAGGAAATGACCAACTCAAGGCACCGCTTCTTCCCTGTTATTAACGAGAACGGCACTTTTGCTGGTCTTATCAGCGGTCCTGGTCTTTTGAATCCTCGCAAGAAGCACGTCATTCTTGTTGACCACAACGAGCGCACTCAGGCAGTTGATGGTCTTGAGCAGGCAGAGATTATGGAGATTGTTGATCACCACCGCATCGGCTCCATTGAGACTTCTAACCCAATTACCTTTAGAAACGTCCCTGTTGGCTGCACCTGCACCATCATCTATGGCCTCTATCACGAGTACGGCATTGATATTCCTAAGAATATTGCTGGCCTCATGCTCTCTGCAATTCTTTCCGACACCCTTGCATTCCGCTCCCCTACCTGCACCGAGCGCGATATTGTTGCTGGTAAGAAGCTTGCAGAGATTTGCGGAGAAGACATTGACGCTTACTCTGAGCAAATGTTTGACGCTGGCGCAGACCTCACTGGTCGTACTGCAGAAGAAGTCTTCCACGGTGACTACAAGGTATTCAGCCGTGGCGGCGTAAAGTTTGGCGTTGGCCAGGGATCCTTCATGACCGAGTCCAGCCGCAAGGCCGCAGAGGAACTTGTTGGACCATTCTTGGAGACTGCTGCTAAGTCCGAAGAGCTTCCAATGGTCTTCTACATGTTCACCGACGTTAAGAGCCAGGTCACCGAGATGCTCTTCTACGGTGCTAATGCTGCCAACGTCATCGAGCGCGCCTTTAACGTAAAGGTTGACGGCAACATTGCTGTTCTTCCAGGCGTCGTAAGCCGTAAGAAACAGGTTGTTCCATCTCTCATGGCAACGCTTCAGACGCTCGCCGAGGAAACTGCCAACTAACACGGTTTTATTGCGCGTCGCGCCTTATGCGAGCTTCCACAGCGCGGGTTTCTCGCACATCGTGTGGTTCTCGCCATTGATTGAAATGATAGCGCCTACCTGCACATTTGCGGGTAGGCGTTTTTCTACAGGAGCTGTTCTATGACGGCGCCAATTCTGTCTCTGATCACCAGATTGGCGCGACCATCGTACGGCGTAGGTTGGTCGTTGATGATGGCCATTTTGTTGCCCTTATAATAGTCGAGAAGACCGGAGGCAGGCTGTACTACCAGCGAACTTCCTGCAACCACAAGAACCTCCGCTTGAGAAATGGCGTTTAAGGCACCATAAACCGTGTCCATATCAAGGCCCTCTCCGTAAAAGACGATATCAGGCCTAATAACTGCGCCGCATTGACAGAGCGGCACCACAGACGACTGCTCTTCAATCTGATCAAGCGTGTAGGTGTGGCCGCACTCGGGACAGTAAAAACGCGTCTCGTTGCCGTGAAGCTCAAACACACGCTTGCTACCAGCAGCTTGATGCAGTCCGTCGATGTTTTGCGTCACCACCGCGCGCAACTTTCCCGCAGCTTCCAAGTCTGCCAGCCACTTGTGAGCAATGTTTGGCTGAGCCTCCCCCAAATGATGAGAGTTTCTAAAATACGTGTAATACGCTGCGGGATAATCCAAAAACACATCAAGCGAGAAGATCTCTTCAAGCGTAAAGTCTGGCGCCTTACTGTAGGCAAAAGACTCCTCGTTATCTGGGTCAACCGTCACACCATTTCCCAGGTCGTAGGCTTCTTTTCCCATGTCATAGCCGTCTTGGCCCAGGCCAATGGTCATGTTTTCTACCTTGATACCGCCCTGGCGATACAGACCGTTAGTACCCCTAAAATCAGGAATACCGCTTTCTGTTGACACACCTGCGCCACCAAAGAAAACGATGTTATCTGACGACTGAATCCAGTCTTTAAGCTGCTCAATCTTGGTCATTAGGCACCTCTAACCTAAAAAAGGGACCCGGATAAACTGGGTCCCTCGTCTCAAGCGCCGGAGCTCTTGGCGCTGAAAACGCTAGTAGTCAAACTCGTCAGGAACATACTCAGTAAGGCATGCATCCAGACCGGCTTCAATTTCCTCATGGTCCATATGACGACCAATGAAGCACAGCTTAGTTTGACGATCGCCCAGTTCATCATCCCATTCTGCGCGTAGCTCGGGTTTCTCGTCAAGAAGGGTTTCTCGCTCATCCTCTGGCAGCGATGCGTAGAACATGCCATTCTCGTAGAACTGGACCTGCTTGCCGGCCTGCTCAAATACGTAGCTCATCTCGGGGTCTTGCGAAATCCAGATGCTACCCTTGACGCGGATGATATTCTTTGGCCAGCTAGCCACAAACTGATTAAGTTTGTCCAGGTCAAATGGCTGGCGGCGGCGATACACAAAGGTAGTAATCTCATACTCCAAAACCTCTGGGTCTTCGTGTTCCTCAGGGTGCTCCATTGCATCCATCCAGGCAGCGGAGGCGTAGGCTTTGTCAAAGTCAAAACGGCCCGTATTGATAAGCTCGCTCATTGGAATGTCGCCGTTGACTGCCTCAACAATAACGGCGTCCTTCTGCAGACCACGAACGAGCGCCTTAAGCTCGTGAAGCTGCTCTGGAGTAACCAGATCGGTCTTGTTGAGCACCAGCGTAGAGCAGAACTCAATCTGCTGAATAAGCAGGTTCTCAATGTCGTCTTCTTCAATGTCTGGGTCGAGAAGATCGGCGCCGTTGTGGAACTCCTCAAACATGCGAGCGCAGTCAACAACTGCGACGATGTTATCAAGATTGAGGTGAGAGTGATTAGTTGCATGCTGGCTCTGATTGCAGAATGCAGAAATGTTATAGGTAATGGGGATTGGCTCGCAGATGCCCGAAGCCTCAATAATGATGTAGTCAAACTCCTCGGTATCGGCCAAATCACCCAACTGAAGTGCCAAGTCATTAGAAAGGGTGCAGCAGAGGCAACCGTTGGTCAGAGGAATAACGTCGCCTTCTTTAGCGTAGCCGCCGTCTTTAATAAGACCAGCATCAACGTTAATCTCGCCAATATCATTGACGATGACTGCTGCGTGAATACCTTCAGTGTTAGAGAGAATGTGGTTCAAAATAGTGGTCTTACCTGCGCCTAAATAGCCGGTAAGCAGCACAATTTTCACCTGCTTTGGTTCAGACATAGTGAGCTCCTTCAAATGTCAAACTTTTATATCAAAGAATAAACTTCTTGTTTGTAAAAGTGGGCCCTGACGCTTAAGTGAGTCAGGGCCCAACCTTCGCGTTACAAATTATCGAGCTGGAAGCTTAGAAGCTACCGCGATCAATAATCTTGCCTTCCTTCATGATGACGTCCATGTTCTCAGGCGTGAGGTCGCGGATGTTGTTAGCAACGTCGCCCTTGACTACGAGGATATCAGCGGAGAGGCCTTCCTTGACAGCACCAAACTCGTTCTCCTTGCCCAGCATCTTTGCACCGTTGTAAGTAGCAGCTGCAACAGTATCAAGGATGGAGATGCCAACCTTCTCGACAAAGTCATACATCTCATCGATGGTGACGTAGCCGTAAGGAGTGACAAAGCTGAAGGAGTCGGAGCCGATGGTAATGGTGATGCCCATATCATAAGCCTTACGCAGGTTAGCGTAGGTGCGTGCAAGGCCCTTCTCGACAACAGTCTCGCCTGGGAATGCGTCAAGCTCTGGAGTCCAGTCTGGTGGATAAGTTCCGTACCAAGTTGGCAGGAAGCCGATGGTTGGGGTGAAGTATGTTCCCTGCTCTGCCATAAGCTTCATGGTGCGCTCGTCAAGCTCAAAGCCGTGAATGAGCTGCTTGCAACCAAAGCGGACGCAGTCATATGCAGCGTCAAAGTTATTGTAGGAGTGAGCGTACAGAGGAATGCCTACCAGTGCGCACTCGTCAGCAATTGCCTTGATCTCCTCGGTGCAGAAGAGCTGCAGACGGTCGGAGTCCCAACGCCAAATGCCGCCACCGGTTGCCCAGATCTTGATGCCGTCAGGCTCTTCACGGAGACGACGGCGGATTGCCTTACGAAGCTCCCATGGACCGTCTACCTGGTCGCCCCAAGGGTGTCCGTCCTTGGAAATCTGCAGTGGCAGGTGGTGAGAGTCACCGTGACCAGCAACGCGGCAAAGGCCAAGGCCGGTAGCAAAGATACGAGGACCCTGCATAATGCCCATGTTAACGAGGTCGCGGATAGCAATACCATTGCGGCCAATCTCAACGACAGTGGTAAGGCCGTGGGTAAGAGCATCATAAGCCTGCTTGACTGCGCATGCCTGCTTCTGAGCAACGGACTCGATAACCCAGTCGTTATCGTTGTCGGTCAGGTTGCCGGAGAAGTGCAGGTGTGTATCAACAAGACCAGGCATTACGGTATGGCCAGATGCGTCACGTACCTCATATCCCTCTGGGACCTCTTTGCGAGGACCAGCATAGGTAATCTTGTCGTCATCGATAAGGACAAGGGAGTCCTCAACTGGTGCAGCGCCAGTACCGTCAACGAGCTTGCCGCCTACAAAAGCATACTTACTCATGTTTCCCATCCTTCCTTTGTTGTCCGCTCACTTCTATAAACGGACGAGGTTTACTTGCATAGTAAGCCTGGGTTAACTCCTTTGGAATAAGTTAGCCATGGTTGCCGGTAAGCGGAGCAAAAATACCCATGAACGGATGTTCAGATATCAATAATTTCATATAAACATCTAAAGTATTTGATTACTTCATATTTGCTATGACTACATTGCATAGTTGTGTCAAAACAGTTTTTGTCCGGTATCCGTGGTAAGGTTGAGAAAACAAATTAAGGAGGGGCAATGTCTCAGAATTCTTCGTCGCAGTCCAGCTTTTTTGCACTTATTTCTCGCATGCGCTACATTGAGCGCTGGTCGCTTATGCGCAATTCTCGATCAGAAAGCCTTGCTGAACACGCCCTTGACGTGGCCGTTATTTCTCACTGCTTAGCAACTATTGCAAACGTGCGCTATCACAGAAATCTTGACGCAGATCGCGCGGCCCTTATTGGTATGTATCACGATGCATCAGAGATTATCACCGGAGACATGCCCACGCCTGTAAAGTATGCTAATTCAGAGATTAGAGATGCGTATCATCAGGTAGAAGCACGTGCCGAGAAAACCATTCTCTCCACACTGCCAGAAGACCTGCAAGATGCCTATGCTCAGGTGCTTACTCACAGCGCTGAGGCTTCAGAGAGTGAAGCTTATCTTAGAAAGCTTATTAAAGCTGCAGATAAGATTGCAGCACTCATTAAGTGTATTGAGGAGGCTCAGTCTGGAAACTCAGAATTTATTACCGCTGAGGCCTCAACTCGTGGAGTTGTTGAAGATTTAGCAGATTCTCTCCCAGAAGTACGCGATTTTATGACAGAATTCCTACCTTCGTACGGAGAAACGCTTGATCAGCTTCTGTAAAGAAATGCTGATTTTACCCACTTGTTGAGGAGTTGCTTTGCGCGCACTACATGCACGTTTGCCTAAAAACTTTGTTCTGGAAGAGCGCTTAGAGGCGTATTCCAGCGTTATTGAGCCTCATCCAGAGGCTTTGAGAGGTACGTGGGCTTCTGCGTGTGCGCCAATTACTGCTGAGGGGCATGTACCCTTCTCTGAGGTCCGTGTAGACCTTGGCTGCGGTAAAGGATCTTTTACTGCCGCTCAAGCTAAGGCAAATCCTAATGTGCTTTTTGTAGCCATTGATACAGAACCTATCTGTATTTCATATGCTGCTAAAACAATTTATGAAGCAGGAGTGCCTAACGCCATCGTAGTTCCTGGTACCGGCATGAAGATTGATGAGTACTTCTCGCCAGAAGAGGTCTCTGTTATTTACCTCAATTTCCCTGCACCATTTCCTCGAATCAGGCAGGCAAAGATGCGCCTCACTGATGCTGAGCGTCTTATGCAGTATAGAAATGTTTTGGCTAAAGAGGGTGTTGTTCGTCTTAAAACGGACAGCCAGCCACTTTTTGATTTTTCTCTTGAGCAAGTTGAAGTTGCTGGATACAACTTTATTTGGAAAACGCGAGATGCACAGAACGATTTTCCTCACGATGTTCCTAGTGAGTACGAACAAAAACTTGGCGCCCAGGGCGCTAAGGTTCATGCCTACCTGATTGCTCCAGGTCCTGTACCAGCAGATTTCACACCCACAGAGCCTGTCAGTCTTGTTGACTACCTTCCAGAAGATTTAGAGTCACTAACCTACGTTCCTCATGGCATGGAAAGCACGGTCCGCAATCTTGCAAACCGTGCTCGTAGACTTCGTAAGAAGGCTCAGTAATTTGTAATTGGCTATGTGTAGAAACAGCCGTTTGTGAAAACAACCTTTGTAGGAGCGCTCCTTTGCAGGCGCTCCTTTTTTTAGGCCAGCAGCCCTGACTCTTTTACTTAATCGACTTTATATCCAAAGCTCTAGTGGAATTAAGAACCGCAAGCACCATAACGCCTATGTCTCCAAAGACCGCTAGCCACATAGGAGCCAAACCAAAGGCTGCAAGGATCAAAACAGCAACCTTAACGCCAATAGCAAACACAATATTTTGCTTTGCAATACCCAAGGTATGACGAGCAATCTTTACGGCCTTTGAGAGCTTAGAAAGCTTGTCGTCCATAAGAACTACGTCGGCGGCCTCAATAGCAGCATCAGACCCCAAACCGCCCATAGCAACGCCTACATCAGCGCGTGCAAGAACGGGTGCATCATTGATGCCGTCACCGACAAAAGCAAGGGACTTACCAGCTGTCTTTTGGGCGAGAAGGCCTTCAACGGCAGAAACCTTATCCTGTGGAAGCAGCTCAGAGCGAACCTCGGTGATGCCCATCTGAGCTGCAATCTCTTCTGCAACGTCGCGTTTATCGCCCGTGAGCATAACAACCTTAGAAACGCCAACATTTTTGAGGGAAGCGATTGCTGCTGGAGCATCAGCTCGTTCGCGGTCAGAAATAACAATGTGGCCCATGTAGGTCCCATCAACAGCCACGTGAATGATGGTTCCGTGGTTCTCGCACGCTTTCCAAGAAGCTCCTACGCTCTCCATAAGTGCGCTGTTGCCAACAGCAACGCTCTTACCATTCACGTTAGCGCAAATGCCCTGACCAGCAATTTCTTTGATGTCCGTGATAACACAGTCATCGTCCTCGCTTGGATAAGCAGCACGAAGAGCTGCAGCAATGGGGTGCGTGGAGTGCATCTCAACGTGAGAAGCTAGGTGCAGAAGGTCCTTCTCGCCAATGGTCTGAGAATGAACAGCCAGAACCTCAAAGACACCCTCGGTCAACGTACCGGTCTTGTCAAATGCAACGGTATCAAGGGTAGAAAGCATATCAATGTACGCAGAGCCCTTGATTAGGATGCCCTCCTTCGAAGCAGCGCCAATACCGCCAAAGAAGGCCAGTGGCACGGAAACTACCAGCGCACACGGACAAGATGCAATAAGGAAGGTAAGCGCCCTTACAGCCCAGGTAGAAGCGTTAGCTACAAAGTCTCCCGAAAGCAGTGGTGGCAAAAACGCCAGCGCAATGGCACTGTAAACAACTGCTGGAGTATACACGCGAGAAAAACGACGAATAAAACTCTCGCTCTTGGACTTGTTTTGGTTTGAGCTCTCTACCAGCTTAATGATGCGGGAAGCAGTAGAGTCTTCAAAGAGGTGGGTAACGCGAGCACGAACCACGCCAGAAAGGTTTACGCAGCCCGAGATAATATTGTCTCCCACCGTTGCGTCACGAGGCACGCTCTCACCAGTAAGAGCAACGGTATCAAGACTGGTAGAACCCTCGACGATCTCTGCGTCAACAGGGACACGGTCGCCGGGTTTGACCACAATAATCTCTCCTAGCCCAACTTCTTCTGGAGAGATAGTAAGCAGCTGTCCGTCACGTTCAACCGTTGCGCTGTCAGGACGGATATCCATAAGCTTGGCAATAGATTTCTTGCTGTTATCGGAAGCAAGGTGTTCAAACACCTCTCCTACCTGGAAGAACAGCATGACAAAGACGGCCTCATCAAACATAGGAGAACCGTTAGGCACAAAGCCAATGAGCAAGGCACCAACAGTAGCAATGGTCATGAGCAAGTCTTCGTTAAAGCACTCACCCTCAGTGATGCTCTCCCATGCTTCTAGAACAACATCGTATCCCGCAACAGCGTAAGGCAACAGGTAAAGCAACAGTGCCTGCCAGAGCTGCAGGTCAAATGCGTGTTCAACCGCGTAAGCAATACCTAGCAAAACAGCAGAACAGACAATGCGAGCAATTTTCACCTTTGTCTTTGAGCTCATAGCTCCTCCTTGGGTTGTTGTTATACCTAGTCTACTCCTTAAATTGATATATGTACATATATTCATACAATAATCTTAAGGAACTTTTCACAAGAAACTCCGCGGGCGAGAAACCCGTGGAGTCCCAGATAAACCTATAAATTTTGGCCGTAGTTTAAGCCAAACGTTCTTCTCGCCAATTAAAAAGCTAGTTGATCAGCGATGCAGGAGTTGGGATAAATCCCTCAAAAATGACAGGAGCACCTTCAAGCTCGGAGACAATCATGTCCTCCTCGCTCCTAACGGTCCAGGTGATAAGGTGCGCGCCCATGGTATTGCAAGCCAGCTTAACAAAGGGGTTCTTGCGATCTTCAAACTTGTAAGAAATGAAGTCTGGACGACCAACAGAATTACCAAAGAGAGCTGTGGCACCAGCTCGCGTAGCAATGTTCATGTGCTTGGTCTGACGGTCAACCAGGAAATTCTCTGAGAGCTGGCCGCGAAGCATCTCAGGACGGTTCTGACGCAGCCACTGCAAAACGCGAGGATCAAAGCTCTCGATGCATGCACGAACGGGACGAAGATCAAGAGCCTGCATAATCTTTTCTGTCAGCTGCTCAGCGTTATTGTTGCGTGTCTTAGCCTCAATAATCAAAGGTGCAGGTAGCTCACCGGAACCACTCCATGCATAGACCTCAAGGACTTCCTCAAACGTTGGAATCTGCTCGTCAGTAGCAAGCAGTCTGAGACCACGAAGCTCTTCAAGTGTGGACTCCTCAACAATCTTCTGTACGCCACAGAGGCGATCAAGTGCTGAATCGTGAACAACAACCAGCTTATTGTCTGCGGTCAGGTGAACATCAACTTCGGAGCCAAAGCCCTTCTCGACAGCTGCACGGAAAGCAAGCAGGGAGTTCTCTGGAATGCCCGCCTCGTTGTTGTAGAGGCCACGGTGAGCATAGCGATGACGAGCAATCTCGTGCCAACGCTCCAGAAGCAGGCGATCATTTTGCTTGCGTGGAGCAATAGAATAAGCACCGTATGCAGCTAAGCCAAGAGCAGCACCAGCCACAACGCCACCAGCAATTGCAACGTTTCTGAACGACTTACGCTTCTTGGTAGAAGCTAACAGAGCGTCAGAATCCTGTTCGTTTTGAGCGGCAATTTCCTCAACAACATCTGCAACTGCGATATCTGCGGCAGCATCCTGGTGCTCGGCCAGGGTCTCCCCCATCTCTTCAAGCGACTCTGCAGTGCTTGCAAGTTGCTTTGAAAGCTTGTTCTTTGGGCGAGAAAAACGATTCTCTAGATTAGACTGAAGCTGTGCCTGAGCAGCCAAAACAGAGGTCTGAGCCGAACGAAGCGCAGACTGAGCGCGAGCGACTGATGACTGAATGGCATCGCCGCTTGGCAGTGCTGGCCTAATATGAGCATTAAACCCAGCGGTAATCTGCTCTTTTGCGATATTGCCAGCTAAGTTGGCAGCTTTAGAAGCCGTTGTAGCAAGCAGCTTTCTTCCAGCCTCGGATTGAAGTGCTGCCTTTGCGGCATACTGAGTAATTGCTAAACCTGCAGCTCTAACTGCAGCTCTCTTAATAAAACGACCAATCATGTAAGCTCCCTTCAATCTAGCCTTATTCTATCAGTCCAGTTCTCGCTTTTTCGCTACGTATTGCGACTTTCTGTGCGTAATCAGTATCTTTGTCTGTTCAAAATCGAGTAGTATGTAGTCCACTAACTACTATCTCAGGAGCATCATGGCTGTTATAAAACAAGAACACGCTCTCTACCTGTATAAACTACTCAAAGCAACCATTGGCGTCTCTAAGCAGACTCCCCTCTCTACCGTTGAGGGCGTGCTCATTGAAGACGACCTTGCACCGCAGGATTTTGGCTTTGACGACATCCGCGCTCTCATGGAGGCGTGCCCCGATTTCATCAAAATCACTGCGTTCAAAAAAGGCTACGTCTACGCGACGCTTCTGACCTTTGACACCTTTGAGGCTGCCCTTGTAGCTGGCGAGAAAAACGTCGAGTCGCAAAACAACGGCAAGCCTTGGAAGCGCCGCCGTGGAGCAAAGTCCATTCGCGCACTCAAGCCAAAGCACCTGGTAGTTGACACGGAACCTGAAGCGGAAGAACTTCCTACCCAAGAAGAGCCGACGGAGACAGAGGAGGTGCCTGTCGTAGAGAGCTCGGAGGAACTGTCAGCTGCAGAAACAGCACTAGTCACAGAGGAATCTGCTGCTGGGACACCTGTTGTAGCAACGCCTTGTGCAGAGGCGCCTGAAGAAGACCTCCAGCAAGAATCTGCCGATGACGCTGCTCCAGAGCCCGCTGGAACCGCTGATGACGCATCTCCAGAACCTGACGAGACCGAAACGCCAGCTCCAGAGTCTAAAACTGCTGAGCCGACAGTGCCCGAACCTGTAGTGCCTGAGC
>CALHQT010000129.1:0-15250 GCA_938038135.1 uncultured Atopobium sp. | reverse complement strand
CGTCCCTCGTAATTAAGATCATGGGAAAAGGCAGTCCACAGATTAAACTAAGCAAACAAAAGCCCAGTATTCTAGTGGAATTGAACGCATGATACTGTGGCGCTTTTATTGTATTTTCTGGTGTGCTAACAGAAAAATCTTTATGTTTAAAAAACGTAAAAGAGCTCATCTCTGTACTCCTTCAGTTTATATAAACCATATTTTATCTGATACTAAAATTGTTTCTAATATCAACTCAATTTCTCAGATGACATAGCAAAAGCTATTTAGCAGATAATTTCAGCTTGACCTGCCTCATCAGCCACTGGAACGCCATAACTACAACAATTGTGACTACAAAGACAAAGATGCCTCGTACAAAAGCATTTCCAAGCAAGCTGTATGGGAATCGACCAAGTCTTAGTCCCAAGAAGTTAATAACAGGAATCTGGAACAGATAGACTCCTAAAACACCAGCAGATACCGTGCTGATGCATTTCTTGGCACCATCGGAAAACTCCTGCAGCCTTGGCTCAAGGTTCAGCACAAACAGGAACAAAGATGCGGCCTGTGCTAAGCAGAGGAAGTTTCTAATAGTAATGGGATAGCTCTGATACGTCATTTCTGGCGTCAGTGGGGTTCCAAAGTTGTTAGCAATAAGTCCCCAACCAAACATGGCCGCAGATGAAAGCAAGAAAATTACAGCAAGCACAAGATTGTTTTTAGTAAATTTTGGAAGCTCGTCGTAATACGTCTTAACGTAATATCCCAGCAGATAGTAGAAAAGGCCATCGCTGTTAAACGCAGCCCATCTAAACAGCTGATCAAAGTAAACACCACGAACGCCAACGAACTCAAGTAGCGGCAATCCAAAGCTAACAAAGAGCGTAAGTGCCATAACATAGAGCAGGGTTTCTTTCTTTTGAACTACCAAAGAAAGCACAGGTGTCAAAAGATATAGATACAAAATGGTATAGATGAACCAAAGAGTGCTGTTAACGTTATTGGTTAGAAAACGCTTTACAAAATCGGCAACTCCAGCGCTTGCCGCAACTTCTTCGGCACCCCAAAACTTTGTAGGAAAAAGCACGTACATCAGATACACCGCTAGGCTGCCAAAAATAAGAGCCATCAGCGTCTTTCTAGCACGCTTCATAAAAAATGTCTTTGTGGAGTATTTGCTTCTATACCCAAGCAGATTCATGCCACTCAGCATAAAAAAGATGGGTACCGCGTAAATAAACGCAGCTTGCAGGGCTAACGAGAAAGCCCATGTTTTAGTATGAGCAAGAGAAAAAACGTTAAGCGAGGTATGCAGCATGACAACAGCAATACCTGCCAGAATGGTAAGAACATCTGCAAAAACAAAGCGCTTCTTGGTAGCAATTGCTTTTGAAGAAACTGTAGCTTTTTCCACGGGCTTCTCCCCAAATCAATCAAACTTCCTCTATGCTTAGTATACGAAAAGTACCAGCAGGAAAGAGGCATCATGGCAAATGTCGTTGACTATCTACACTGGCGCGGCAATCTGACGTTTGAGAATGACCCTTTTAACAACGTTGATAACCTGATTCTCTCAATCCTTTCATATCTGGGATTTGGCGGAGTTGTGCCTTCTGAACATAGCGAGAAACGCGTTCTACTTGGTGACGCCTGCGCCAAAATGCTGGAGAAACTCAAAGACGATCCGTCTCTTATCACAGGATTTTCTCGCGTTGATGGAACCTTCCTTGAGGCGCTGGTCAGCGCTCCCCGCTTTGCCAACATTGAGCTTGGCCGCTATGTAGACCGCATTAATGTCGAGAAAAACCTACAGTTTGCAGCGTTTACCGCCTATCTTCCTACGGGGCAGATGTTTGTTTCTTTTAGAGGAACCGACGGCACCCTGGTTGGCTGGCGAGAAAACCTCAACCTCAGCTTCCAGGTTACTTTCGCTGATAAATCAGCGGCCCTATACCTTGAGAAGCGTATTCGCGAACACCTTGCAGATGGTAATAGTACTACCTGCGCAAACGTTATGGTTGGCGGTCACTCTAAGGGCGGCAACCTTGCGGCATACGCAGCAACAGTCTGCCCTGACGAGCTGCTTGGCACAATTGATCGCGTCTGGAGTAACGACGGTCCTAATATGTGTCCAGAAATTCTTCCCACCACAGCCCACAAGGTACTTGGAGATAAATACATCAGAATTTTGCCTGAGTTCAGCGTAGTCGGCATGATTTTTGATGATCCTGCTGTACCAAAGCTCATCGTAAAAAGCTCCGAGACAGGCATGATGGCACATGATGGTGTCTCATGGCAGGTCATGCGCAATACCTTTGAGTTTGCTGACGACTTCCAGCCTGAATGTAAAAAGATTAATGAGGCATTTAGCAACTGGTATAAAGAACTCCCGCTCTCTGATCGTGAGCACTTTACCAATGAGCTCTTTGACGCCCTCTCGGCAGGCGGAGCAGTCTATTTCAGCGACATTATTAGCTCACCTGCAAACTTACAGCCTGTTGTTGCAGCGCTCACTAAAACAGAAAAGCAAACCAAAGAGGTCTTCTTTGACCTCCTTAGTTCACTTGTCAATGCATCCGCAACATCTTTAATTGAAAACATTACCGAGTCATCGCAGATCTCTCAGATTACCTCTGCTATCTCGGAAAGTTTTGCCAAGCTTGATAAAGCCCAAAAGGAACTTAGGAAAGGTTCTCCTTCTTCAGACCAGTAAGGTTAATCACAATTGAAGAGACAATTGAGATAACTATTGATCCAAGGATAGCGGTGCCTAAAGAATCAATAGCAACGCCCGCATGCAGCAAATTCCTAGAAATAAAACTTGAAAGCTCAAGCATAAAAGCATTAATAAAGAGCGAGAAAATACCTAGGGTCAGCACATTAATAGGCAATGAGAGTAGTTTAACAACAGGCTTAATGCCCGTATTGACTGCTGCGAGTACTAACGAGAACAGAATAGGACCTGCCCACGAGCCTCCCACAATAGTTAGACCTGGAATTAAGGTGCAGGCCACCAACGTAGCAACAGTAGTTACAAGCCATGTTGCAACAAATGTCATACTAACCTCTCTTTGAAAAAAGCCCGGCGAAGCCGGGCTTGACGTGCACAGTATGTAAGCCGTTAGCTTACTCGCCGAAGCCGTTGTCAACAAGAGCAATGAGAGCGTCAAGAGCTGCCTGCTCATCAGCACCGTCGCATGCAATCTCAATCTTGGTGCCAGTACCAAGGCCAGCAGCAAGAATCATCATGATGGACTTAGCGTTAACTGGTGCGGAGTCCTTGTCTACATTCTTGATGGTGACGTTGCTCTCAAACTTCTTTGCCTCAGAAACAAAGACGGATGCTGGACGAGCGTGAAGACCAGTTGCATTGATGATAGTAGTCTGCTTTGAAACCATAAGTGGACTCCCCTTCCGGAAACCAAAAATCTACTCGAGAGTTATTCTCGATTAATCGTTACTATCGTAACAAAACATAACGTATTATATCCAATCTTATTTCCAGAAAGAACCAAATTAGACTATGAATTCCCCAAAAACAGGGTAAAAATAATAAGTCAGAACTCTTGAAGGAGGTTCACCATGGCTGAAAACGATATCCAAAACTCTAAAACCGAGGATTTGGACACAATAGATACTCAAGCAGCAACTTCTGATGAACAGAATGAGTCTGAGAACACACCTGAAGTCAGCAAGTCCCAGGACATTCAAAAGATTGCCAAAGACACTACTCAGGTCGTAGCAAAGAGTGTAAGCAGTGCGTTTGAGAGCGCCACAACTGCTGTTGCAGAAGGTTTCCAGGCTACCAAAGAAGTCCACAACGCTGCCAAAGAGACAAACTCTGCAAAGCAAGAGCTTAAGCAGATGCAAGAACACCTTGCTAAAGACAAGCAAGACTTAGAGCACAGAGACTACGTGCAGAGCTCGTTTGATCAAATAATTGCTGAGCAAGAGAAAATTTTTGCAGAGACCGCTCAGGTCATGAGTGATCAATCTACGCAAGTGGATCTTCTCACGGTTAAGAAAAACCAGCTTATTCAGAAGCTTGAACAGCAAAAAGTTGACGACGAAGCAAAGATTAAGCCTTACAAAGAAGTTGCTGCCACAGCAAAAGGCAGGCTGGATGATATCTCAAAGACAATCTCTGAGGCACAGCGTGGTGTTAAAAACGCCGAGGCTCAGCTTAAAGAAGTTACCGAGAAACGCGATGCTGCTGTAGCGTCTGCAAATAAAGCACTGGAAAACTCCCAGGCAAGACAGCTTTCTCTGAGAGAAGAGCTTGCTGGTCTTAAGACAGACCCTGCCGCTAATCACGATGCAATTGTTCGCATTGAGGAAGACCTTAAGTCAGAGCTTGCTCGTGCAGAGCAGGCCCAAAAGCAAGTTGAGGAACTACAGAACTCTTTCCAGTCTTCACTTGAGATGGCACAAACGCATTACTGGACCCAGGGCAAATCGTTGGAGTTCTCAGAGTCTTCTATTGATGCAGCTCGCAAAGATTATGAGCAGAAACAGCAAGAATATGACGCCGTAGTAGCTGAGGCTAATGCTCGTCAGAGGATTCTGAGCAAAGACATAGAGGATCTTGAAGAGAAAATTAAGACAGCCAAGAAGCTCTTTAACGAAGCAGCAGATAAACATGATGAAGCACAGTCAGTCATTGATGACGCTAAAGAAATTCATGCAACGCCAGAAATTACTGAGCAACTCAGAAAGTCTGTTGACGAGCAAACTATCAACGTAAATGCAAAGCAACACACACTCAAGAGCCTTATTCATGGCGAGAAAATCCTTCGTGAAGCAACTCGTGGACAGCGCATTGGTTTTATCGCCGTAATCATTGGCATGGTGGTGATTCTTGCACTCTTTGTATGGCTGATATTCAACAGGCCATAAGCTCATAATGTATCGGTATGTAAAAAAGACGCCTCTTGGGCGTCTTTTTTGTATTACAAACATGAGCTTGATTTAGAAGTCAATAGAGGCGGCTTAGATGATGATCATGGCGTCGCCAAATGACAAGAAGCGGTACTTCTCGTCAATGGCACTTTGATAAGCATCCATAATCTGCTCGCGCGTTGCAAACGCAGAAACCAGCATCATCAAAGTCGAACGAGGAACGTGGAAGTTGGTCACCATAGTGTCTACCAAGTGGAATGTAGATCCTGGCATCAGATATAAGTTAGTAGTAGCGTTTTCTCGGGCAACCATATCGCCTTTATGAGTCACTGCAGCAGAGTCTTCTGCCCCCTCAAAGCGACGAGCAACAACAGGAGGCTCAGCTGCAGGAATCTGATTATCCCAAGCACTTTCAAGCGAGCGAACACTGGTAGTACCAATGGCAATAACCTTATGACCAGCGGCTTTGGTGGCCTTTACCGCTTCTACAACTTCTGGAGCTACGTGGTAGCGCTCAGTATGAATGACGTGCTTGGTAGGGTCATCCTCCGTTACCAGCCTAAAGGTATCAATACCAACCTCTAACTCCACAGATGCCCACTGAACACCCTTTGCTTTGATGGTTTCAATGAGCTCAGGAGTAAAGTGAAGACCCGCGGTAGGAGCTGCAGCAGAATGCTCGTCCTGCATGGCATAGACTGTCTGGTACTTCTCTGGGTCTCCCTCGTACTGTGTAATATACGGAGGCAGTGGAACGTGGCCTGCCTCATGAATAGCCTCGTCAAGAGTGCGATCTCCCTGTGCTTCAAAACGCACCAGGCGACCTCCCCTGTTGTCGTCAACAAAGTCCACAATGGTGCCCGTCAACACCACAGGAGCAGAATCTGGGGCATGCAAACCACCTGCACGGTATTCAATTACTGCACCAGGCTTTAGACGCTTACCAGGATTTACCAGACACTCCCATACACTACCCAAAGCATCAATGTCTTCTCGACGTTTTAAAAGCAGCGTTTCTGAGACGCCACCCGTATTTTGCTTTTTGCCTACAAGGCGAGCCGGCATAACGCGCGTCTGATTAACTACAACCAAATCACCCGGCTCAAGATACTCCACAATATCGGTGAAGTGCTTGTGCTCTATGCGGCCATCTTCTCTATGCAGCACCAAAAGCCTACAAGAGTCTCTTGGCTCAGCAGGAGCTTGTGCAATACGTTCTTCTGGAAGGTTGTAATCAAAATCGTCAGTTCGCATGACGTGCTGCCTTTCTTGCGTCACGAGCTTCATGACGCTCTATCTGAGCCTCGGCTGCAGAATATCTGCAACCGCAATAATTTTGTCGATACATACCAAGCTCACGAGACTCTTTTGTAGCCTCAGGATAAAACGGACGGAAATCTCTCCATACAGGCGTCAATCCATGAGCATGCGCAATGGACACCAGCTCATCCTCGCACGCATCAAAGAGCTGATAGGGCGAGACAGCCAGTGTTGTAGAAACGTATTCAAACCCGCGCTCAGCCGCCACACGACAACTCTCTGCCAAGCGGATTGCGTAACAAGCGCGACAGCGACGATCTCGCTCAAACCCTTGGGGCGCAACAGCTCGCTCCCACTGCTCTCGCGGATCTCCTGCCACAATCACCTCAACAAGAGCCTCTTCTTGAGCCCACGTAAGTAAGGTTTGAAGACGCCTGTCGTGCTCTTCAACTGGCTGAATATTAGGATTAGTCCAGCAGATGGTTGGCTCAAAGCCCTCTTCCCTCAAATGTTTTAAAGGTTCAAGTGAGCATGGACCACAGCATGCATGGAGCAGCAGCGGTGTTCCCGGCTCTACTGAAAGAGTCTCAATTGACTGAAGCATGTTTGAAGCCATTAGTTCTTCTCGCCTTGTGCCTTATAACATTTCCAACCTACTATAGCGCAGGCAGCAAGGCATACAAAAATGGTAACAACGCTTGCTTCAATACCGTAGGCGCCACCCGAGATAAACTCAGACGCCGCAGGATACGCCGTTAAGAGCGTAGTAGGAAGAAGCGTAGTAGTAACCGAGATGCCCAGAATAGGGCCGGTTACAAAGTTCCAGATAAAGTGCATAGCAATGGTCATGAGCAGGTTATCGGTAAGCCAAAAAACCAGGCCATACAGGATGCCCATCAAAAAGACTGAGATTGCTGCGGCAACAGAAATATTAGGCGTTAACCCATACGTTGCGGTAAAGAGCACTGCTTGAAGCACAAGCGCTACAGGGAACGAACTCTTAGCGGCAACACCAGTTTGTAGGTAACCTCTAAACAATATTTCTTCTGCAGCAGACTCAATAAGGGTTGCCACAAGTAAAAAGAGAGCAGCAAAAATGTTATAGGAAGCGTTGAAGTTAAAGTCAAAGCCTTCAATGAGCATGATAGAGCCAAAGGTAAACAGCACCATCAAAAAGCCAAAGGTAACTCCGCGCATAAATCCTGGCCAGGAGCTTACTCGAAGACCCAAAGACCTAAAATCTCGCTTATTGACGCGAGTAATCCACACAAGAATCAAGCCACCTGCCAACATGCTTCCTAGAAGACCCAACACGGCTGGAAGGATGTCATTGGGTGGGAGCTCTCCCATAACCATCAGCGGAATATGACACACAAACATAAGTAAAAGTGCAAGGTCAGCCACAAGGAAGGGCGTCACCACAGACTTTGGTGGATCCTTTAGAACAAACTCAAGGCTTGTCTTTGGCTTTTTTCTTCCCACAAACTCTCCTTACGTAATTTCTACTCACTATAGTATCGACTTCTGAATCTATTCGTGTAGTGAATCAAAAAAGATTAGAATAAGAAGATAATTTGCGTAATCTACTAATTCCAACTGCGAGGTATCCATGGCCGAAAGCTACGACATGAACAACCGCCCTCATTTTCCTAAGCGTGCTGTCATCACTGGTGGTATGCCCTACGGTAATAAGAATCTCCACTTTGGACATATCGCGGGTGTCTTTGTCCCCGCAGACTTCTTTGCTCGTTTCTTAAGAGATCGCATTGGCCAGAAAAACGTACTGTTTATCTCAGGAACTGACTGCTATGGCTCTCCTATTGCTGAAGGTTATCGTAAAAAGGTTGAAGAAGAGGGTTACGAGGGCACCATCCTTGATTATGTTAATCATAATCACAACCTGCAGAAAAGCGCTCTTAACGCCTACAATATCTCGCTTGATTTTTACGGCGGTTCCGCGCTAGAACCCGCTGCAAAGATCCACGAAGAGATGGCAGACAGCATCATGCATCGCCTCTACGAGCGAGGTAAACTCTCCAAGCTCTCAACTAAACAGTTTTACGATACCGAGGCTCACACATTCCTTAATGGTCGCCAGGTCAATGGTCGCTGCCCCATTAAGGGCTGCAAGTCAGAGAAGGCCTATGCAGAAGAATGCGACCTGGGTCATCAGTTCAATCCAGAGGAGCTCATTGCACCTGTGTCTCAGCTCACCGGCACCACGCCAGAGCTTCGTCCGGCACCAAGTTGGTACTTTGACCTGCCACAATACAAAGAGTTTCTAAACAACCTGGTAGAAAAGTGGAAGAACAACCCACAGATTCGCTCAGTTGTTACCTCTACCGTTCAAGAGACTTTGACCGAGCCTATTATCTACATTCAAAACTCCTATCGCCAAGACTTTGATGGTGTCTGCTTTTCCCTTCCAGCTCATAGCGTTATTGAGCCAGAAGGCAATGCGTCTTCTTTCTCCGTTGTCTTTGCGAACTGGCAAGACAGAGACGAGGCCCGCGAGAAACTCAAAGAGGCTGGAATCCGCTTTAGGACAAGTAAGACTCTTCTGCCTTACCGTATGACGGGCAACATTTCATGGGGTCTCAAGTCTCCTGATATCGAGGACCTTAAAGACCTTACCATCTGGGTTTGGACTGAGTCTCTCTGGGCTCCAATTACCTTTACTCGTGCTGCTCTTTCTGAAGACGCAAACAATGGCGGTAGCCGCTATTCTTCTGACGAGTGGCGCGATTGGTGGTGCAGTGACGATGCTGCTGTCTACCAGTTCATTGGTCAAGACAACATTTTCTTCTACTGCATTGTCCAAAACCCGCTGTGGGATGCACTTGATTGGGGTCTTATCACCGATACTCCAGTTGCTAACTACCACATTCTCTTCATGAACAAGAAGGCTTCCAGCTCCGGTGCAATCAAGCCTCCAATGGCTGAGGAGCTCCTTGAGTTCTACACTCCAGAGCAGCTCCGTGCTCACTGGCTCTCGCTTGGCCTTGATCAGCGCGCTGTGTCCTTCTCGCCAAAGGCTTTTGACACCTCCGTATCCAGGAAGGGTAAAGATGGCGAGCCAGATCTTCTGGTAAAGGATGATCCTCGCGTTGTTGATCCAGCGCTCAAGGAGTCAGCGTTTCTCACTAACATCTTTAACCGCATGGCTCGTAGCTGCCTGTATGGTGCAGCCAATGCGTGTGGTGGTCACCTGCCTATCAGTGAGCCTCACCAGGAAGTTATCGATGCTGCTCAAGAGGTACTTTTGAAGTACGAGCAACTTGCATACGGCTTTGACGCACACTCTGCCCTTGCCGCTGTTGATGAGTACGCTCGCGCAGAAAACAAGCGTTGGGGCGAGGCTTCCAAGGCTGCTCAGGGCAATGATGAGGCCTACGACCAGGCACTTGCTGATGCATTCTATGCGCTCAAGACCATCACACTGCTTATGCACCCGGCTGTTCCGGAAGGCTGCGAGCGCATTGCAGATGCTCTCAACTTCCCACATGAGGAGTTCTTCTCTTGGGAGAACGCCTTTATGGGTCCAAAAGAGCTTGCGGCAAAGCTTGGTCAGAGCGCAGAAGAGCACCAGCTTGAAGAGCTTCCTCCTCGCTTTGACTTCTTCAAAGCACATCCAAGCCAGAAGAACTAAAACGCGCATAGCTAGGAGCATACGTGGTCGAGTTTCCACCCGTCTACCGTCCAAAACCCTATAACAAACCAACAGCACACCTGAAGAGCCATCTTCAGGTGTTGCTTGATGATGGTGCAGAGATTGCAACGTTTGTCTACGCTCCCAGTTCCCCTGCTGGCGAGAAACCCTGTGAAGACCTCGCTGCAACTGCAGCTTATATATCGTCTGTTCCTAACGAAACATTTGCCACTCCCATTGTTTTTCTCCACGGAAATGGAGAAGAGCACGGCATCTTTGGCACCATCATTGATGAGGTGTGTAACCGCGGTTATATCGCAATAGGCATTGACTCTAGAGATCAAGGATTGAGTACTCGAGGAACAGCCGCCTTTACCTACGAACAGATGGCAGAAGATACCTACGTTGTCCTAAAGCAGCTCGGTGTTGCGTCTGCTCATATTGTGGGTTTTTCTGATGGCGCTATCCTAGGACTTCTTTTAGCGCGCGATTATTCAGACATTGTTGCTTCTCTTGTATCTATCGGTGCAAATCTTGAACCAGATACACTAGGTGATATGACCTGGTTATATGAAAGTATCGCGGGCAATAAACGTTGGGCAGCTCAGGGCTGGGAAGGAGCTGTTCTAGAAGATGGTTATCCTGTTCCCTCTCCTGCTGAGGCTGCTCGTATTGCAGAGCATTTGGAGCTCATGGTAGATAACCCTCATATTGACCCCGCAAGCCTTGGGCAAATTTCTATTCCTACAGTTATTATGGCTGGTGAATACGATGAGATTTATCCAGAGGAAACTCGTCGTATTGCTGAGGCAATTCCAACCGCTCGACTCCTCTTCATTCCCGGATGTCCTCATAATGTCCCTAAGGTATCTCCTGCCGCAGTAGTTCGCAGAATACTCGCAAATCTTGCATATTTTTAACAAAGAGGTTAATAGACAAGCCTTATTACGTGCTTTTATTTCAATAAAATAAAACTTAGGTACTTAATTGTTAAGTACCTTGCTATCTCAGAATTTTTGAGTAAAATACCTAACAAGAATTATTTCTGTTACGGGAGGCACTCATGCATCAGACATCAACCTCACCTACTCAAGAGATGCGCATCATTCGCAATCTTGGCCACCTAGGCCATTATCTTTACATCACGCGTGGATGTCGTGGTGGTCAGCAGTTTATTTTGACCACACTATATCGTGATGGAGAAATGACCCAAAAAAATCTTCTCGCTAAGACAAAAAATGCCTCTGCATCACTTTCAGAAATGGTGAGCAAACTTGAAGCAAAAGGTCTTGTTGAACGTACTCGTGTAGACAAAGATCGCAGGCAGACACTTCTTTCTTTAACAAAAGAAGGTCGCAAACAAGCAAAAGAAGCTCAAGAGGCTATCGAGTCATTTGAAGCGCAGGCATTGTCTATTCTTTCTGATGAAGAAAAAGTTACATTCTGCGCATATCTAGATCGTTTAGTTGAACATTGGGACACAATTAATAGAAATGAGAAGGGAGAAACAGCATGTCAGAAGAAGTAACTTCAACTGAAGAACTTGAAAACATGGTTGAATCAACTGAAGCAGAAACTGCTATGGTTCCCTCTGCCCTGACAGGTATTGTAGATGTCAGTAATCTTTCCATTAAAGAGATTGCTTTAGTGCTTTCAAAGAGTATCGGCGAGTTCAAAAGAGACACTATCCTCACTCCTCTCTTTGTGTTAATTGAGACCATCTTAGAAATTCTTATTCCTTTTAGAACAGCAGATCTTGTCGATACCCTTCGCACAGGAGCGGATCTAAACACAGTTATTCAGTCTGGACTTATCCTTGCCGCCATGGCAATGTTGTCATTGCTTTTTGGTACGCTTTCCGGCATTTCCGTTGCCAAAGCATCAACTGGATTTGCTCGCAATCTACGTCGTGATATGTTCCGCAATATTCAGAAGTTCTCGTTTACCACCATTGATGCATTTTCTTCGTCTTCGTTGGTAACACGTCTTACTACGGATATTTCTAACGTACAAATGGCATTTATGATGCTTATTCGTATGGCTGTACGCGCACCATTTATGTTTATCTCGGCCTTTATTGCAGGCTTTATTATGGGTGGTTGGCTTGCAATTATTTTTGTTGCAGTCATGCCTCTATTGGGAATCGGACTTTATCTGATTATCTCTAGGGTCGTTCCTATCTTTAAGAAGGTATTCAAGAAATACGATGCCCTTAACGAGTCTGCTGAAGAGAACCTTGCCGGCATTCGCGTTGTTAAATCCTTTGTAAATGAAGACTTTGAGCGTCAGAAATTTTATAAGGCTTCGGAAGAGCTGCGAAAAGACTTTACGGCAGCTGAAAGGCTTATTGCCCTAAACTCTCCTTTTATGAACTTTACTATTTACGTTCTCTTTGTTTTAATTCTTTACTTTGGCTCTTATCTTATTATCTCTTCTCAGGGAACTGCCTTTGGTGTTGGTCAGCTTTCTTCCCTTATCACCTATGGCTTTATGATGCTCATGTCGCTTATGATGCTCTCCTTTGTCTTTGCTATGATCATCATCGCAGAGGAAGGTGCGCGCCGTATCTGTGAGGTGCTGCTTGCAACTTCCACCATTAACAATCCAGAAAATCCTCTTACTGAAGTTGTTGATGGATCTATTGATTTTGAAAACGTTGGATTCTCCTATTCTGGACCAGAGGGCCGAGAAGCCCTGTCTGACGTAAACCTTCACATCGCCTCTGGTGAGGTCATTGGCATCATCGGTGGTACTGGCTCGGCTAAGTCCACATTAGTTCAGCTTATTCCTCGTCTATACGACGTAACTGCTGGTAGCGTTTCCGTTGGCGGACATGACGTCAGAGACTATGACATTGACACTCTTCGCGGTGCTGTTGCTATGGTTCTCCAGAAAAACGTACTCTTCAGCGGCACTATTAAAGAAAATCTTCTCTGGGGTAACCCTGACGCCACCGATGAAGAGATTCTTGAGGCAGCTCGTCTTGCTCAGGCTGATAGCTTTGTTCAAACCTTCCCTGATAAATATGAGACTCATATTGAACAGGGTGGAAATAACGTTTCTGGTGGTCAGAAGCAGCGACTCTGTATTGCTCGCGCTCTGCTTAGGCGCCCAAAAGTACTTATTCTTGATGACTCTACCAGTGCTGTTGATACAAAGACAGATTCTTTAATTCGCTCTGGTCTTAAAGATTACCTGCCCGATACTACCAAGATCATCATTGCTCAGCGTACATCCAGTATTGAAGAGTCTGACAAGATTATTGTTCTGGATAACGGTCGTATTAACGCAATTGGTACGCACAAAGAACTCCTGAAAGATAACCCAATTTACCGCGAAGTGTACTTCTCGCAGAATAAACAAAGTGTTGATGAAAACCAGTCCCAGGAAGGTGAGGTGACTTCTCATGAGTAAAACAGTAGAAACAAATGGCCCAAGGCCAAAGCTTCCCGTGGGAAAAATTCTTACCCGTACCATTAAAATGCTCTGGGAGTTCTACCCTGTCCTTCTCCCTATAGCACTACTTTGTGCTGTCATTCAGGCAATTATGCAGTCGCTTCCGAGCGTTTTCTTAGAGCGAATTCTCTCCATCATCTCTAACTTTATTGATAGTGGTGACTGGAGTTCTGCTGAAGGCTTAGTCTTCCAGAACGTGGCTCTTCTCGCCACCTTCTACGTCATTGGACTTCTTGCGAATATCATCTCTACCCAGGGTATGGCTATTGTCACCCAGGGAGCTCTGCAAAAATGGCGTTCAAAGATGTTTTCGCACATGCAGGACTTGCCTATTAGGTACTTTGATACGCACCTCAATGGCGACATCATGAGCTATTACACCAATGATATTGACGCAATGCGCCAGATGATTGGCACCAGTCTTCCAAACCTCCTCTTTACCTTTGTGGTGATCATCGCAGTAGTGTTTATCATGTTCTACTACAGTGCCTTAATGGCTTTGGTTATTCTGTTTGGCGTTTCTTTAATGGCTCTTGCAACCAAAAATCTTGGTGGTAAATCTGCAAAGAACTTTGTTAAGACTCAGAAGACTACCGCAGATGTTGAGGGACACATTCAGGAAATGATGAATGGCGAGAAGGTCGTTAAGGTCTTTAGTCATGAGGCAGAAACTATTGAATCATTTGACAAAATCAACGATGAGCTGATGGTTGTTGCAAGAAATGCAAACCTTTACGCTAACACGCTTATGCCTATCCTCAACAATCTGGGCAACATTATGTACGTTGTGGTTGCCGTAGTTTCTGGCGTGTTTATTACTCTGAATATTCAGAATATCTCTCTTTCTGGACTGCCTTTCACCATTGCAGTTGCTGTCCCCTTCCTCAACATGACACGTCAGTTCTCCGCTCAAATCAACCAGATTTCTAGTCAGATTAACTCTGTTGTTATGGGTATCGCTGGTGCTAATCGAGTTTTTGAGCTACTTGATGAACCAGCAGAGACTGAAGAAGGTTACGTTACTTTAGTCAACGCAGAAACCATTGACGGTAAAGTTCAGGAAGCTGAGTACCGCACCGGTTACTGGGCTTGGAAGTATCCACACAGTGACGGCACGGTTACTTACACCCCTGTTAAGGGAGACGTTCGCCTCTTTGATGTTGACTTTGGCTACGAGCCTGGCCACACCGTGTTGCATGATATTTCTCTTTATGCAAAACCTGGTCAGAAGGTTGCATTTGTTGGCGCAACAGGCGCTGGTAAAACAACCATTACTAACCTGCTCAACCGCTTCTACGACATCGAAGACGGCAAAATTCGCTACGATGGCATCAACATTAACAAGATTAGGAAGAGCGCTCTTCGTCGTGCTCTCGGTATTGTTCTGCAAGACGTCAACCTCTTTACAGGTACCGTCTTGGATAACATCCGCTACGGGCGTCTTGATGCTACTGATGAGGACTGCGTAAAGGCCGCAAAACTTGCTGGTGCCGATGACTTTATCAAACGTCTTCCAGAGGGTTACCACACCATGCTCAAGGACAACGGTAGCGCCCTCTCCCAAGGACAGCGCCAGCTCATCTCCATTGCTCGCGCAGCAGTCGCAGATCCACCAGTCATGATTCTGGACGAGGCTACCTCCAGCATTGACACACGTACTGAAGCAATTGTCCAGCGTGGTATGGACGCTCTGATGTACGACCGCACCACCTTTGTTATTGCTCACCGTCTTTCTACGGTTAGAAACGCAGATGTTATTGTCGTTCTTGACCACGGTCGCATTATTGAGCGCGGCACGCACGACGAACTTCTCGCCAAGCGAGGAACGTACTACCAGCTCTACACAGGAGCTTTTGAGCTTGAGTAACGTTGAGCTTATGTAATGTAAAACGCCTTGTCATCGAACTGCCTCCCATTTCTTGGACATAAGAAAGGGGAGGCAGTTCATGTGCGGGTGATTATGATTCTGCAGCGTGTTAGCGTCGGCTTTTAGGCCTGGCGCAC
>CALHQT010000128.1:0-1486 GCA_938038135.1 uncultured Atopobium sp. | reverse complement strand
GAATGTAGTCCTCTTTACCAGTGACGTTGAAAATGATGGAAGCAGAGTCGCCAGCTGCAAAGACGCCAGGCTCGCTGGTGCGCATGTACTCATCAACCTTGATAGCGCCGTTAGGAAGCATATCAAGCTGGCCGTCAAAGAGGTCAGTACGAGGCAGGAAGCCAATGCCCAGAATTGCGTAATCTGCAGTGTAGGAGCCCTTATCGGTAACAACGGTGACGGAATCGCCGTTGTCCTCAAAGCTCATGACCTTCTCGCCAAGTGCGAGGGTGACGTCGTGCTCTTTGTAAGCAGCCTCAACCTGATCGGTGATTGCCTTGTCAAAGTTCTTTGCAAGAACGCGAGGAAGCATGTCGATGAGTGTGACGTCCTTCTGACGCTCGGAGAGCTGCTCTGCAAGCTCGGCACCAATGTAGCCAGCACCGATGACAATGGCGGACTTAGAAGCTGCCATGGTGTCGTGAATATGGCGACCGTCAGCCCAATTCTTGCACTGGAGAACGCGAGGTCCGTCAATACCAGGCAGTGGAGGAACAATTGGCTTTGAGCCAGTGGTGACTACGAGGTAATCAAAGTCATCCTCAAAAGTCTCTCCGGTCTTAAGGTCTTCCCATGCAACGTGCTTGGTCTTAACATCTGCAGAAGTGACGTTGGTGGTCATGTGAACGTGAGCGCCAGCCTCTGCAAGGGCTTCTGGAGAGCTGTAGAACATCTTGTTAGGATCGCTTACGTGGTCACCTACCCAAAGAGCAATACCGCAAGACAGGAAGGAAACCGTGTCATTGCGCTCAAAGACGTGAACCTCCCAATCTGGGTGTGCGCCCAGGATTGAAGAAGTGGCAAAAACGCCTGCATGGGTACAACCGATAACTGCAACTTTAGCCATAGAAACCCCTCTGTTAAATGCTACTAATGACTAACATTAATTGTTACTTTGACAGTGGCATTATGCCACATTCTGTTATCGAGAAGAGCGTCATTCTTGAACGTTCTTTAATAAATCGAATATTTGGAGTTCGTGAAGCAATTTGTTTATAGATCTTTACACAGTGGCGAGAAAAACTTACTGTTTGTACAGGACACTTGTGAGGAGACTGGGATGTTTGATCAGATCATTACAGAATGCAAGATCTTTAATCCAACTCTTGAAAGAGCTTTTAAAGTTGCTCCAAAGGAATTTATCTCCGCTTATCAGTGGTTTATTGATAATGAAGGCAGAGGGACATCTGTTTTGCCGCATAATGTACCAGATAAATTGGGATTTTATGATTTCAAGATAAGTGGTCAATCTGGCATTTTCAGCCCTTCAGGTAGAGATATACACTACAAAAATAAGCAATATGCAATATCAGTTCATACTAGCAAGCCAGGAAAAAATCCCCACTACAAAGACAGACCTCCAATTAAATTAGAGGATGGAACTTGGCTGCTTGAATATTCTGCATATCGTGAGAAAGAAACCTGTACCGTTAGCTACAATACATAT
>CALHQT010000127.1:0-5608 GCA_938038135.1 uncultured Atopobium sp. | reverse complement strand
TCTCTTGCGTATGAGTAAGGTTATCCTGGCACCACTGAGCAGCTGCAGCAAACGCAACTGCGCCCCGAACGTCCTGCGTTCCATGACGCCTACCAGACTCTTGTCCCCCGCCAAAGCTTTGTGCCTTAAAGGGAACCATAGAACGCATAAGCACCGCGGCAATACCCAGAGGGCCGCCAATCTTGTGAGCGGCAATGGTCAAAGCATCAACGTCAGCTACCTCAAGAGGGATACGACCAAACGCCTGGACAGCGTCAGTGTGGAATAGAGCTCCCACCTTATGCGCAGTTTGAGCAAGGTCTACAACTGGCTGTATAACACCCGTTTCATTATTGGCATACATTACAGAAACAAGAGCTACCGACTGATCCAAAAGACCCTCAAGGGTAGAAGCCTCAATCTTTCCCTGACGGTTAGGCTGAGCAATTCGTACCTCAAAGCCCTTCTCGCGAAGAACGGGTGCAAGGTCCAAAATAGAATCATGTTCAATTGCCGAGAAAACCACCGTGTTGCGCTTGTGATCCTTGTTACGAATACCTTCTGCCATACCAAGAACTGAGAGGTTATTGCCCTCGGTACCGCCGGAGCAAAAGACCACGTCAGGAGCTCTAAATTTGCCGCCTACCGCACGTGCAATAACACCACGAGCCCCATCAAGCTCTCGCGCTGCTTGACGACCAAGCGAATGCAAAGAGTTTGGGTTCACCCCTGCAATAGGTGAAGCTTCATAGGTTTTCTCGGCATCAAGCGCCTCTTGGCGCATTGGTGCTGAAGCTGCATAGTCTAAGTAAACGTAATCCATAACGTGTTTTCTGCTAGTTCAATCCTGAAAGAATGTGGTTGCTTAAATAATGAATTGAGCTGTAATTTAACCCTGAACGGTAAGAGCAGACTCGCCAGCGTCGCGGATTGCCTGGATAGTTGCAGCTCGGTCTTCCTGGCCAAATACAGCGCTGCCTGCAACAAGCATGTCTGCACCAGCGGCTACAACATCAGCTGCGTTAGCTGCACTAATACCACCATCAACCTCAATCAGAGGATGAGCGTTGTGCTTACGGCAGAGCTCTTTGAGAGCCTTCAGCTTCTCAATTGAGTGAGGAATAAACTTCTGACCACCAAAGCCAGGGTTAACCGTCATGATAAGCACCAGATCAAGGTCTTCGATAAGATCCTCAAGAACGCTTACAGGAGTTCCTGGACAAAGTGAAATACCAGCTTTAGCACCGGAATCCTTGATAAGGTGAACAAGGCGATGAGCATGGACTTCGGCCTCGTAGTGGAAGGTGACAACGTCAGCGCCACGGTCCAGGAATAGCGGCACAATCTCAGCTGGATTAGTAACCATCAGATGGACATCAATAGGCAGCTCAGAAGACTTTTTGCAGTACGAGAAAATATCTGGACCAAAAGAGATGTTAGGAACAAAATGACCGTCCATCACGTCATAGTGGATGTAGTCAGCGTTTGCAATTGAATCAAGCTCGCTTTTAAGCTTGGAGAAATCTGCAGATAGAACAGATGGTGCTACCAGGACGTTATTCATCAAACTCTCCTATCGAGTCATTCCATAAAATTCTTCATTTGGAAGGCGGTTTGTAAGGCGAGAAGTAATTTCTTCTGGCGTAGCACCTTCGTAAAGTACAGCGTGAACAGCTGAAGTGATAGGCATCTCAACACTCATCTGCTGACCAAGCTCATAAAGACCAATGACAGCCTGAGCACCCTCAACAACCATGCCTGTTTCTTCTTGGTAAGACTGAAGCGTCTTACCCTTGACCAGGGCTTCTCCAAACGTTCTGTTTCTAGAATGCTCAGAGGTACAGGTTGCTACCAGGTCTCCCATACCAGCAAGACCCATGCAGGTGAGTGGATCTCCGCCAATAGCACATACTACGCGGCCCAGCTCCGCAAGACCGCGGGTCATTAGGGCTGCAAGAGCGTTATCACCGTTGCCCAGACCAACTGCAATACCACAGGCAATAGCAACAACGTTTTTAGCTGCAGCACAAGCCTCAACACCGCGTACATCAGAGCTAACGTAGGTTCTGAAGTATTGTCGAGAAAGCAACGTCTGGAAACGCTTAGCAACCTCGGCGTCTTCAGATGCTACAACTGCTGCAGAAATTCCCTGTTTAATGACCTCTTCTGCGTGGTTTGGACCGGAAAGTACGGCGATTCTTGCAGGGTTTCCCAGCTCGTCAGCAGCTACTTCGTGCATAAGCTTGTGAGAACCTGCTTCCATACCCTTGGAGAGGATCAAAACATCAACCTCTGGATCAAGATATGGTGCGCAAGCAGCACAAACAGAGCGCAAAAACGCGGAAGGAGCAGCCATAACAACAGCATCTACACCGGTAAGAGCCTCAGCCTCACTAGTGGTAGACACAATATTGTGTGGAAGCTCAGAATCAGAAAGATGTCTGCAATTGACGTGCTCTTTATTAATTGATTCGGCAACATCGGCCTCTCGAGACCAAATAATTACCTCATCAGAAGTTGAAGCAAGAAGTGTTGAAAGCGCGGTACCCCATGATCCCGAACCAATAACAGCAACTTTTTTCATGATTAGTTATCCTTTTTCTTATCGCCGAAAGAGAATTTAGACTCACTACCAGCATTAAGACGATTGATATTCTCGCGATGAGCCCAAATAACTGCCGCCGCTACAACAAATACAGGAATGGTTGCCACGGGATCCATACCAAATAGCAGGCAGAATAGTGGAATGGCAACAGCTGCGCCAATGGAGCCAAGCGATACGTACTTAGTTGGTACGGCAAGCGTAATAAACACCGCAAGAGCTACAAGAGCAGCAAGTGGATTTACTGCAAGGCCACCGCCAAATCCAACGGCAATTCCCTTACCGCCATGGAAATGAAGCCAAGGTGAGAAAATATGACCAAGAACGCAGCAGGCATATACAAAAGAAATAATGAGCTCAGCCTCCGCGTGATCATTTCCCGAGACCAGAGGAGTAAATCCCTGGGCTCCCAAGAACCAACGAACCAGCATGACGCTGACAATGCCCTTACCTGCATCGCAAAGAAGCGTAAGAATACCTGCGGCTTTACCAGCATTTCTTGCAACATTGGTGGTGCCAATGTTTCCTGATCCAAGCTTGCGGATATCTTCATGAGCCATAACGCTTGCAATAATCAGGCCAAATGGAATGCCACCAAGACCAAACGCAATAAGTCCAAAAATCAGAGCAACAACAATCCCAGACATTAGTTAGATTCAACCTTCTTACGGAACTTCAAACGAATAGGTGTACCAACCAGAGAGAACTTCTCGCGAAGTCTGTTCTCAATAAAGCGCTCGTAGTTGTCATCAACAAGGTCTGGAGCATTGCACCAGAACGAGATAACAGGAGGCTTAGAGCCCGTCTGAGTAGCATACTGAATCTTAAGGCGACGGCCTCGGTCAGACACCGTGTGTCCGCCTTCTCTAATCTGGGCGAGAAGCTCGTTGAGCTCGGAGGTCTTAAGCTGAAGTGCGCGGGATTCTGCAGCCGAAAGAGCAGCGGCAAGTACCTTATCAATAGCGCGGCCAGTAAGTGCAGAAACGTTGATAGAAGCAATCCAAGATGCAAAGGCCAGGCGCTTTGCTACAGAGACTGCTACCTCATCGCGCTTTGCCTCAGAATCAATAAGATCCCACTTGTTAAGCAGGAGCACCAGCGCGCAGCCGCGCTCAACAGCCATGTTTGCAAGCTTTTGGTCCTGCTCGGTTACGCCAACAGAGGCGTCAACAACAAGAAGACAGACGTCTGCGCGGTCCATTGCCTGCAGGCCTCTGACCAGACTGTAGTATTCAACGTCCTCGTGTACCTGGCTCTTTTTGCGAATACCAGCGGTATCAACAAGACGAATGGGAGTTCCCTTCCATTCAATCATAGTGTCAATAGCGTCACGCGTAGTACCAGCAACATCAGAAACAATAGAGCGTTTCTTGTTAGCCAGGCGGTTTGCAAGTGAAGATTTGCCTACATTTGGTCGGCCGATGATGGCAAGGTTAAGAATGCCGTCATCCTCTGGCTCTTCATCAGCCTCAGGGAAAGCATTGACAATGTCGTCCAGTAAGTCACCAGTACCGTGACCGTGTGAAGCAGACAGAGGCAGAGGCTCTCCACAACCAAGTGCATAGAAGTCCCAAAGACCATCCTGCTCTGTTGCAGGGTTATCTTTCTTGTTGACAACCAAGAACACGGGCTTGTCGCTCTTGCGGACAATACGTGCAACCTCTTCGTCTTCATCGGTAACGCCGGTAGAGCCGTCTACCACAAAGACAATAACGTCTGCTTCTTCGCATGCAAGAAGAGCCTGCTCACGAATGTGTGGAGCAAAGCGATCCTGCGACTTGATAGACTCAATACCGCCGGTATCAATGAGCTTAAACTCACGACCATTCCAGTCAGCGTCATGGTATGAACGGTCTCGGGTTACTCCCCTTGACTCGTGCACGATTGCATCGCGTTTCTCGGCAATTCTATTTACCAGCGTGGACTTGCCAACATTTGGGCGTCCAACAATAGCAACAATGGGCTTAGCCATGTCTCACCTTTCATTCAGTTGGTTTAATAATACCAGCAATACGTGGCTAATCCCACTCTTTGAGCGCTTTAATGCACGACTTGGCAATGTTTGTGGGACCAGGAATTGACATGATGACTTTGGCGCCGCGAGCCTCTAGCTGCGCAGTTAAATCGGCCAGCGTCATGCCATCAAGGGTGACCTTATCAAAGTTAAACATGACCTCAGGGAGCACTACCAAAATGTTTGTGAGGTCTTCTGGTACCTGGGCGAGAAGATCAACGGCGCAGATAAGTCCTGTGACATTAACGTCTCCACCAAAGAAATCGTTGCGCACGGCAAAAGTAGAAACGTTGCCGTCAGCTGACCAATCGTCACAGAAGGTCTGGATGGTTTGCTGAGCAGCTTCTCCTACAATCAGCAAAATCTTGCGAGAACGAGCAGAAAGATAGGTATCTGCCTCATCAAGAGCAGTACGCATAGTGTTACAGACCTCTTCAGCCTCATCGAGGAAGCTTCTGAGCATACCAATACCATCATAAAATTGCGGATAACCGTCATAGGTATACGCAGGTGGAATAGGTAGCTGAGCGTCTACGTAGAACTCGTCAGAGAGCTGGAAGCGCGTAATGCCCAAAGAGGCACGTGCACGCTCCTGGTAGGGCTCAACAATTTTGACTACAGAGCGGGACAGCTCCACATCATCAGAATACGAATGCGTAAAGCGTTTGGAGTCTTTGGTATAGCCAAGCGGAACAATGGCCAAAGAGGTAATCTGCTGGTGAGCCTCCACCCAATCAAGCGTTTTATCAAGCTCTTCACCGTCATTGATGTTAGGGCACAAAACAATCTGGCCGTGAATTTCTATGCCCGCGTCCATGAGTTTCTCAAGAACTTCAATGCCCCTAGCAGCGCGAGCGCCAATCAGATTGCGGCGGACGTCAGGTGAAACTGCATGGAGCGAGACGTTCATAGGCTCAAGCTTGTGAGAAATAATGCGCTCAACGTCCTCATCGGTGAGGTTAGTGAGCGTAACAAAATTGCCCTGCAAAAAGCTCAGGCGGTAATCGTCGTCT
>CALHQT010000126.1:0-4888 GCA_938038135.1 uncultured Atopobium sp. | reverse complement strand
GTTTGTGGACTTAGTTTGAACGTCAATGACTGGTTTTGTGTCATGAGCGTCTTGGCGAGTTGCTGAGCTTGTATTCTTTGGCTTCCAGGTGCGCAGGCGCAGTGCATTGCATACAACAAAGACTGACGAGAAGCCCATGGCGGCTGCACCAATCATAGGGTTCAGCGAAATGCCAAATGGATACAACAGGCCCATAGCAACAGGGATACAAATGGTGTTATAGAACAGAGCCCAGAACAGGTTCTCTTTGATGTTGGTCATGGTGGCTCGAGAGAGCTCAATTGAGGTAGCAACATCAGCTGGATCAGACTTCATCAAGACAATGTCAGCAGACTCAATAGCAACATCGGTACCTGCACCAATGGCAATACCCACGTTTGCTCGAGCGAGTGCTGGAGCGTCGTTGATACCGTCGCCAACCATGACAACGTTTTCTCCAGCGTCCTGGAACTGCCTAATGTAGGACTCTTTTTGGCTTGGCAAGACATCAGAGATAACCTGGTCAACACCAAGCTCCTTACCTATGACGTTTGCTGTTGTTGCCTGATCGCCAGTAAGCATGACGGACTTAACGCCCATAGCACGAAGACGAGCAATGGTGGACGCACTAGTTTGCTTAACCTTATCGGCCACAGCAATGACGCCAAGAAGCTTACCCTCAAGTGCAAAGTACAGCGGTGTTTTTGCCTGTTCAGCTAGCTGCTGAGCCTGAGAAGTCAGCTCTTGTGTGCTGATACCCTCCTGCTCCATAAGACGAGCGTTTCCTGCTACAAGGCGTTTCTCGCCAACCGTTGCTATGAGGCCACCACCAGCAACCTGTGAGAACTCCTGTACATCAAGAGAGCTGCCTGCAGACTCTCCAAGCTTCTCTTGAGCGTACGTAACAATTGCCTGCGCAAGTGGATGTTCGCTCTTTTGCTCAAGCGCATATGCGTACTCAAGCAGCTGATCCTCGGAGGTACTATCTGCACAAAGAACATCAGTTACGCTTGGCTTACCCTCAGTGAGCGTTCCCGTCTTATCAAGAACAACCACGGTTGCTCGAACCGCACCCTCAAGCGCCTCGGCAGACTTGACCAAAATGCCATTTGAAGCGCCCAAACCAGTGCCTACCATGATGGCGGTAGGTGTTGCCAGGCCAAGTGCACAAGGGCAGGAAATAACCAGAACAGCAACAGCGTGCGAGAGAGCAACCGCAAAGTCACCAGGAGTTACAAAGACAAACCATGCTGCAAACGTTACCAATGCGATTCCAATGACAACGGGGACAAAAACGCCAGCAATGCTGTCAGCAAGACGCTCGATAGGTGCTTTGGAGCTTGTTGCCTCGTCAACCAGGCGAATGATGCCTGCAAGGGTAGTGTCATCGCCAACAGCGGTGGCGCGCATCTTAAACCAGCCGCCGGTAGATATCGTTGCGCCTGTCACGGAATCGCCAACGGTCTTACTTACAGGAACGGGCTCTCCGGTAATAGCGGACTCATCGACAGATCCTTCTCCTTCGATGAGCTGGCCATCAACAGGAATCGACTGACCTGCCCTTACCACAAGCACGTCTCCCACCACAACGGTCTCTGCAGGAACTTCCTGCTCAATACCGTCTTTGACGAGAATAGCCGTCTTTGGAGCAAGGTTCATAAGTGCGCTAATTGCGCCTGTGGTATGACCCTTTGCGCGCGCCTCAAAGAACTTGCCCAGGGAAATCAGAGCAAGAATCACACCTGCGGTCTCAAAGTACATGCCGTGCATTGCTTGGTGAGCTGCAGCAACATCTCCTGCAATAAAAGCATTTGCCATCTGGTACAGGCTAACAACACTGTAAGCAAACGACGCTGCTGAACCCAGCGCAATGAGCGAATCCATATTAGGCGAGCCATGCAAAAACGCGCGGAATCCGCCAATAAAATAGTGACGACAAATAAAGAGAATAGGAATGCAAAGCAAAAGCTCAGTAAGAGCCAAGTTCATCATGCCATTCATTCCAGAAACAGCAGGTGGAACAGGTGCTCCTATCATCTCACCCATGGCAAGATAGAGCAGTGGAATGGCAAACGCCATTGAGGAAATAAGCTCGACTCTCTTCTGCTTTACCGCCTTTTCTGAAGCATCGGTAGCGTCTGCCTTAGTAGCTGCAGCAGAATCTTTTTTGTCGCTACGAGGTGTTGCCTCATAGCCTGCTTTACGTACTGCGTCAGAAATCTGCTTAAGGGTGTCTGGGTTACCGTCATAATCAACTTCCATAGAATTCTTAAGCAGATTAACGCGAGCCTCAGAGACACCAGAAACAGAGTTTGCCGCCTTCTCTACGTGCGCAGAACAACTTGCACACGTCATTCCTTGTACATCAAAAACTTTCTGATCCATAACGCCACCTTACATAAATCGCTTAAAGAGGTCCATGACCTCATCAATAACTTCTGTATCACCCGACTGGATGCGGTCAACTACGCAAGAATCCAGGTGATCCTGCATTACTTCTCTTGAGATGGCCTTAACCGCAGACTCAACTGCTGCAAGCTGAATAAGGACATCTCCGCAATAACGATCCTCGTCAATCATTGTTTTAATGCCATTTAGCTGGCCGATTGCACGGTTGATACGACGAGAAACCCCACTTTTAAGTTCGCTTGAGCGAGGGGTTGCCTTGTGATCACAATGACAGCATGTCTTTTGTGATTGGCCGTCTTTCTGAGCCATCTGTCCTCCTTTATATACCCTAAGGGGGTATTAGTTTCTGTAAACAGTATACCCCCATAAGGTATTTTTATGCAACAAAAAAACAGCGATTGAAGCCGCTGTTTTTATCTGCCCATAAAAGAGAATGTCAGCACTCAAAATACGTGCTACTCATCGTCCTCTTGATCTTCTACACTTCCCTCAACAAGACCTAAAGTACTCTGTGCATCTTCAAGGCTCTCTAATGCAGTAACACCTCTGAGCTTGCGGTTCATAGCCTTTGTTCTAGTAGTAAGAATCTTATCAATAGTGGTTTCTGCAGTTCTAATCTGTTTCTGAGCTTTCTCAAGCTGAGCTTGATACGTCTCAAACTCTGTCTTAACCGCAGAGAGTACCTTTTGAATCTCGTCGGCATGCTTCTGAATAGCAACAGATTGAAATCCCATTTGAAGACTGTTAAGAAGTGCTGCCATAGTGGAAGGTCCACACACATTAACGCGATACTCTCTCTGTAGCTGCTCAAGCAGCCCCGTCTGACTGACTACCTCTGCGTAAAGTCCCTCAAAAGGAAGGAACAAAATAGCAAAGTTAGTTGTCTCTGGTGGAGCAATATACTTTGTAGAGATATCTTTTGCCTCTGCCTTAATTCGAGTCTCTAGACCCTTTTTAGCAGCAGCAATCGCCTCCTCATTACCTGCATTGATTGCATCCACTAAATGCTCGTACGTATCTCCTGGGAACTTAGAATCAATAGGAAGCCAAACAGTCTCCCCTGACTCTCCAGGCAACTTAACGGCAAACTCAACACGCTCAGTAGAACCAGAAACAGTAGCAACATTCTCTTCATATTGCTCTGGAGAAAGAATGTCTCTTAGAATTGCGCCAAGCTGAATCTCTCCAACAATTCCGCGAGTCTTAACGCCAGAGAGAACTTTCTTTAAGTCTCCAACACCCTCTGCAAGGCCGCGCATTTCTCCCAAGCCTTGATGAACTTGCTCAAGTTGCGTAGATACGCGCTGGAACGATTGAGTCATACGCTCATCAAGCGTTTTCTGGAGTTTCTCGTCAACGGTCTGACGCATAAGCTCAAGCTTTGCTTCATTCTCTTTACGCATGTCGCTGAGCTGTTTGTCAACAGTCTCTCTAACCTTACCAAGCTGCTCAGTTGAAGCCTGGGAAGTTGCTTTCATGTTGTCATCCACACGACGCTGAAAAGCATCAAAGCGAGCATCAAGCTGAGCAATGCGCTGGTCAGTCTGCTTCGTCTGATTTTGCAGTGTTGAGGTGAGCTTTTGATCAACTACCTCTCTTACCTTCTCAAGCTTTGTATCCATAAGCTCTTGCATTTTTGCCATGTTATCCGTAACACGACGATCCAACTCTTGGGAGCTTCTTATAAGCTCTGCAGATGATGTTTGACTTTGCTCTTGCAGCGTCTTTACTTGCGAAAGCTTAGAGGAAAGTGTGACAAGGCTTACGATAAGCACAATGACAACTACAGCCAAAACTAACAGCACAAGCAAATCCACAAGACTCCCCTAACTCATAGCAGAACAAACAAACGCAAACACAGCAAACGCAATCTGAGTGTTAACCAAAAATCCCGTAGATTACCTGAGCAATGCTGTTAGTAACGCTCTCAACAAAGTTCACAAATGGATTATCGGAATCAACGTCTTTATCTCCATAAGGATTAGTGAAGTAATCCCAGAACTCTTCCCAATAGTTTTGCTGACGATAATACCTATAGGAATCATCATCTTCAGTACGATCCTGCTTATCATCAGTATCGTTATTTGTTTCGTTCTTTCTGTTCTTTTCTTTCTCTTTCTTAGTAGAAAGCGTCTCATCAGAACCAAGCGTGACGTTGATGGTAAGGCGGTCTTCTCCACGCATGATTTCTACAGGAACGGTCTCTCCAATCTTGTGAGAGCGAACGGCAATAATAGCTGCATCAGCAGAAACTACGCGCTCTCCACCAATAGAGACAATAACATCACCCTTTTTAATACCAGCACCCTCTGCAGGACTATCATCAAGAAGGCCTGCTACATACGCACCGTAATCTACCGAGAGATCATTGCGCTTTGCAAATCGAGGAGTAACGGTCTGCATAGAAAGACCAATATAGGCATGCTTAACTTGCTGGCCAGAAAGAATCTGATTTGCAATATCAATAATATCTTGTGCATGATATCCATCTTCTGGAAGT
>CALHQT010000125.1:0-26882 GCA_938038135.1 uncultured Atopobium sp. | reverse complement strand
GAAAGAGGTCTACCGACAATAACCAGGTCTTCAAGCGGACGCGTAAGGTAGACAAGCTTTCCATTTTGACGGAGGAGCTGGTAGTTTGAGGGTGTAGTAACTACGCCACCTCCACAAGAGATTACCGCACCACTCATGCTAGAAATCTCTTGAATTACCTCATGCTCTAGACGCCTAAAAGCCGCTTCACCGTGTGTTTGTAGGTAGGTTGCCGCCTCGCAGTGAGCTTTCTGCTTGATGAGAAAATCAGTGTCTATCAAGGGACGATTCAGAAGTTTTGCTAGAGCTTCTCCCGTAGAGGTTTTTCCAACTCCCGGCATACCAATAAGCACGATGTTTTCTTTTGAAGCATGGAGCTCACGCGAGATGCTTTCTATCTGAGAGTCTGATACATCTTGTCCCAAAAAGAGTGAGCTAGCCCTAGCTGCTTGAGCTACCAGCATTTTTAAACCATTTGCATTGAGTATTCCAAGACTTTCTGCATCTAAAAGAAGCTGAGAGCGCAGCGGATTATAGATAAGATCAATCACGCATTGGAGGGAAGTAAAAGCAGCAAGTTCCTCTTTTGAAAGAGGAGAAACACCAGCATGTGGGAACATTCCTACTGGCGTTGCATTGACAAGAAGAATAGCGTCATAGTGGAGTTTAAGCTGGTCATAGGTAATTGCGCAGTCTACATATGAAGAGCTTACATGAGGGTTTCTGGAGACTCCCACAACATATGCACCGCCTTTTTTGAGCGCATAGCAAATTGCCTGACCAGCGCCACCAAAGGCTCCTAAGACTATTGCTTTCTTTTGGTTCAAGTTGACCTTGAGGCTTTTTACCAGATACTCAAAGCCATATACATCGGTGTTGTCTGCTGCTATAAAACCATTTGCATCTTTTACCAGGGTATTTGCCGCTCCTATAGCTTGTGCATCCTCAGAAGCTGAGTCCGCAAGAGCGCAGGCATCCTTTTTGTAAGGGATAGTAACGTTCAAGCCCTGCCATGGTTGGTCTTTGAGAAAACCCTTCAGCTCAGAAGCAGAAAGCTCATGAAGCTGGTAGGGAAATGACCCCAACTTTTCATGAATTGCTGCCGACCAACTATGAGAGAGTTTCTCACCAATAAGGCCGTAAGGAGCAAGAGGGGCTGTAAGGTTACTTGAACCTTGTTGTACAGTTTTAGAACTCACGAGATGTCTCCTGAACTGCCTTTGCAGCGTTCATCAAAACCTCAAGCAACTCTAAAGCATACGGTTCAAGTTCATTAGAAACAGTTGCTTTAACCTGGTCTCTTTTGGCATTTTCTCTTGATGGATCAAGAACAGTGAGGTCCTGCTCTTTTTTGTAAGCACCAATTTGTTTGGCAACCGTAATCCTTTGCTCAAAGAGGCCAAAGATTTGCGCGTCAATTGAATCGATTTCCTGGCGAAGCGTTTCTAGCTGATTAGTCATTGTGATATCCGTTCTGCTCAGAGGGCCAGGAATATAAGGTGTCGAGAAGAGCTAGTGCAAAAGCGCTTTCAACGCAGGGCACAGCACGCAAAACCGCAGTTACATCATGTCTGCCCTGAACAACAAGCTGCTCTGGTTCCATAGTTTGAAGGTTTACCGAGTTCTGTGGTAGGCCAATGCTCGAGATAGGTTTTAACGCACATCTAAACCAGATGGGAGCGCCTGTTGAAATACCGCCCAGAATACCTCCAGCATGATTGGTGGTTGGTACAACGGAGCCGTTACGCACTTCGTAAGCATCGTTATTCTCAGAGCCAAGTAAATTTGCAACATTCATGCCGCTACCAAATTCTATGGCTTTAACAGCGGGAACACCAAAGACTGCGGCAGAGATGGTATTTTCAAGCCCATGGAAATGAGGGCACCCAATACCTGCAGGAACACCCGTTGCCGCACATTCTATGATGCCGCCAACAGTATTTTTCTCAGAGCGCAGCTGTGTAAGGAGTGCGCGGGTTTTCTCGCCAGCTTGAGCATCAAGGAAAGGAAGCTCTTGAGGGTCAGCTTGAAGCAGCTGATCCATTTGGTAAGCAAGTAGCTTGTTGGCCTCAAGTGAGTTGTCTACGAGCTCAAGGGGAGTATCGTTGACGTCCTTTATTTTGAGAACGTGAGCTGCAATAGTTATGCCCTGAGCTCGCAAAATCTGGAGCGCTATGCCTCCCGCGATGCAGAGAGGGGCGGTGAGGCGCGCGGAAAAATGTCCTCCGCCCGTTTGCTTGTACGAGTCTCCCCATTTTACCCAGGCAGAGAAATCGGCATGTCCTGGTCGTGGGACAAGCTTTGTAGCTGCGTAATCTTGTGGACGAACGTTTGTGTTAGGTAGCTCCGCCGTGAGCGGGGAGCCATCTAGAATGCCTTCTGCTGAAATTCCAGAGACAAACTGTGGATCATCAGTCTCTTTACGCGGAGTATCCCACGGATGCGACGAGGATCTTCTTTGAAGGAATGTCTTGAGAGCTGCTAAGTCAATGCTAAAACCAGCAGGTAAACCTTCAATGGTGCAGCCGATTTTTGGAGCATGAGACTCGCCAAAAATAGATACTTTTACTGTTGTCCCAAAAGTTGAGGTCATCATTTATGACTCCATACTGTGGCAGACGCCACCAAGCTGCTTAAAGTGCTCAAAGAAGAGTGGATACGACTTATTGATTGCCTCGGCATGGGTGATTATGACAGGACCCGTTGCATACGAAGCCAAAATAGTTGCCATCATCACCATGCGATGATCATTGCACGAGTCCACAATGCAGCTGACGGGCTGTTTTCCTCCCGTGATAATAAGCTCCGTTTGATCGTCAGAGAGCTCAACGGTTACACCAAATGCCTTAAGTACACTGCAGATACTTTGAACGCGGTCGGACTCTTTAAGACGAAGGCGCTGAATATTGGTAAGCCTACTTATTCCAGGGATAAACGCTGCTAATGCAGCAAGTACTGGGGCAAGATCACACACCTCGGAGACAGAAATGGTAAACGGCCGCAGGTGATCCATCATACAAGCTGCACCTTTTTGCTGGCGAGAAACACGTGCGCCCACAAGCGATAACGCGGCTAAGATAGCTCTATCTCCCTGGACACTTTGCATGGAGAGCCCTGTGACCTCTACGCCTTGCCCAATTGCACCTGCGGCAAGCCATGGCGCTGCGTTTGACCAATCTCCTTCGATTGAATAAACGCCTGGACAAACATAGTGTTGAGGTTCAATGGCATAGGTGGCATTCTTTGCATCAAATTCAGTGGTGATGCCAAAGTCTCTCAATACTTGTTCTGTGATAGCCAGATAGTCTTTTGACTGGATGGACCCTGTAATCTGTAGTGATGAAGATTCGTTTAACAAAGGCAATGACAGCAAAAGCCCAGAAATAAATTGAGATGAAATATCTCCTGGTAGCTCAAATAAACCGCCAATAAGTTTGCCTGAAACCTCAAAGGTCTTCTCATCTTGCCAGCTAAAAGACATGCCATGGGCAGAGAGTTCTGAGACAAGCGGCTCGAGGGGTCGAGAAAAGAGTCTTCCTTCTGCAAAAATTGTGGCGTTTACGTTCAGCGCACCCAAAAGAGGGAGTAAAAACCTGAGCGTGGTGCCAGATTCTTTGCAGTTAAGTTGCACGTTTTGAGCGCGATTTTGCTCTTTTGCAGGGACAACTCTAAATCCCTGTTTAGTTCTAGCGATAGTGGTGCCTAAAGCTTTAAGACAATCAACAGTTACTTGAATGTCCTCTGAGATGTAAGGACAGGTAATGTTGGTAGCACCGTTTGCAAATGAAGCGCAGATGAGCGCGCGATGAGCGCATGATTTTGACGGGATGGCTTCTACCGTTCCAAACAAATCATGAGGAGTTATTGAAACATCCATTTTTCACACGCTCCATAACTAATTGCTTGATGTAAGAATACCGCAGTTGAGTGTCAGAGAAGGATATGGTTAAAATTGTTTGAAGATTAAAGGAGGAAGCAAGTGAATAAGCCTTTTAGTGCCGTAACTCAGGTTTTACGTGGTTATACGTACAATCAGGTTAAAGCTGTCGTTGAGGTTCTTGTTGATTCTCCTGTACATAACGTTGAAGTAACCATGAACACTCCAGAAGCCGCCTCGTTAATTCAGAAACTGTCCAGTGAATATGGTTCTGAAATTAATATTGGCGCCGGTACCGTGCTTACTCTTGAAGATCTTCAGACGGCTCATAAAGCTGGCGCCACGTTTGTTTTAGCACCAACGTTGCTCTCTGAAGAGATGTTTGACTACTGCAAAGAGCATGAGATTTTAAGTGTTCCGGGAGCGTTCTCGCCAACAGAGATTGCACATGCATTTGCTCTTGGTGCAGATATTGTCAAAGTATTCCCCGCAAATGAGGTTAGCTATGGGTACGCCAAAAAGGTATGTGAGCCTTTAGGAAACTTGCCTCTTATGGCAGTTGGTGGCGTTACAACAGACAACATTGCTGACGTATTTGCGGGTGGATATGCTTATGTAGGAACTGCTAACGGCATCTTCAACAAAAACGATATCCTAACTGAAGACAAGACTGCCTTAAACGAGTCAGTACGTAAGCTTGCAGAAGAGTTGGAACGTCTAGGACGTTAGTCTTCTTTTGCTAGCTCAATCAGCTGTTTAAGTTCTGCAAATGATTTGCGCTCAATACGTACATCACCAATGCCATAGATAAGCGCCATATCAATTGAATCTGTGTGGCTTTTCTTGTCATGAAGTGCTGCGCTGTAAAGTTCTTCCACAGTAAATGAAGTGCTGGTAGGAAGGTTATATGACTGCGTGAGTGTAATGATGTTCGCTGCGTCTTCAACAGAACAAAGACCAAGCTTGGAACAGGCTTTTGCCAACATGGAAGTTCCAGCAGCCACACAGGAGCCGTGTCCAAGTTCAAAGTTGCTGAGCGTCTCAATAGCATGGCCAAGTGTATGGCCCAGATTGAGCAATTTTCTAGACCCTGCTTCTTTGAAGTCTGCTTCAACGATTGATCTTTTTATTTCGATACACGCTTGAATGAGTTCTTGCCTATGCGTCACGTCGATGACCTGCATGGGGTTTCTCGCCAAAGAGATTTTATTGAAGAGCTCATGTCCAGAAAGAACGCCGTATTTAATAAGCTCTCCGCAGCTATCTTGCAAGAGGGGAGTCGGAATTGAGTTTAGCAGCTCAAGGTCAACAATAACCGCCCTGGGGTTATAGAAGGCTCCAACCAGATTTTTTCCAAACGGTAGGTCAATGGCAGTTTTTCCACCAATTGAGGAGTCAATCATTGCCAAAAGCGAGGTGGGAACGTGGATGAGCGCGCAGCCGCGCATGTAGGTAGCTGCAGCAAATCCCGCAAGATCGCCAATAACGCCTCCGCCAAGGGCCACGACAATGTCTTCTCGCGTAAAACGGTTTTCTGCAAGGATGCTTACCAGCTTTTGATACGACTCAAATGATTTTGCGTGCTCGCCTGTGGGTACTGAGGCAGTTGTGACAGAAAAGCCAGCTGACTCTAACGAGGCGAGAAGTTCTGTGCCAAAGAGCATGTTCAAATCTGGATGAGTGACTACAAGAATCTTTGACCCTGAGGTGCAGGAATGAATGAGCTTACCAGCCTGCGTAAGCAGGTGATGCCCTACATGAATTTGATATGAGTCGGATGTTAGGTCAACAGAAATAGTATTCATGAACTCCTCATTTGCTGGTTGAATTCATTTTAGCATGGGAAAATACCAGAAGAAAATTACGCAAACCGTTACAAAAGGCAGTAAGTAGGCTGGGGTATACTTATGCACCATGACTCCGTAGCTCAGTGGATTAGAGCGTTTGCCTCCGGAGCAAAAGGTCGTGGGTTCGAAACCCACCGGGGTCACCACGTGCAAAAAACCGGCCATCACTGACTGGAGATTGTTTATATGTCATTGCAGGGTACTGAAGGCAAGAGTAGCAAACGTTTTGAAGAAACGTATGAAGGTCTGACGTCAAAAGAAGTTGCAGAGAGAGTATCTGCAGGTAAAGTCAATACTAATACAGACGTCAAAACCAAATCTATTGCTCAGATTATTGCAGAGCACAGCTTTACGCTCTTTAACATAGTTAATGTTTTGATGGCGCTTCTCGTTGTTGTAACAGGACAGTACAGAAATGCGCTTTTCATGAGCGTAGTTCTTGCAAACCTGATCATTGGTATTGTGCAAGAGATTCGCGCAAAACGCATGATCGACCGTCTGTCTCTTATGACAGCTCAGAGTGTTTGTGTAATTCGTGACGGAAAAGATACCTTTATCAAACCAGACGAGCTTGTCATTGATGATCTTGTGCGTTTGAAGACGGGTGATCAAATTCCTGCTGACAGCATTCTTGTGTCAGAGCACGTAAGCGTTGATGAAAGCCTTCTAACTGGCGAGGCAGAGCCCGTGCAAAAGACCACGGGAGACGAGCTTCTCTCTGGTAGTTTTGTCGAGAGGGGCAGTCTTGTTGGTAGGGTATGCCGTGTAGGTCAGGAAGGCTATGCTGCGCGTATTAACGTAGAAGCTAAGTTTGTAAAAGAGATCAATTCAGAGATTCTCACCACCATTAAGTCGATTATTCGCGCAGGTTCCATTGCGTTGATTCCGCTGGGTATTGGTCTTTTTGTTCGTACCTATTTCATTGGTAATGCTGATTTAAATGAAGCGCTTCTTTCGATGATTGCTGCCGTTATTGGCATGATTCCTCAAGGACTCGTTCTTCTCACCAGCTCGGTTCTTGCTATTGCAACCATTAGACTTGGTCAGAAGAATGTTTTGGTTCAGCAGCAATACTGCATTGAAACGCTGGCACGCGTAGATACCCTTTGTTTGGACAAGACGGGCACTATTACCACGGGAAACATGGAAGTTGCTCGTGTTTTGGATGCTTCATTTACGCCAATTACTGAGGCTGCGGGTGCTCTGCAAGCGGCTGTAAACGTTGTCGGCGCAAACAAAGATGACGCTAACGATACGGCTACGGCAATCCTTGCTTACGCATCCAAGCAGGGGATTCAAAGCAAACGTTCTTCTCGCGTTGTGGCATTTTCTTCCAAGAGAAAGTACTCTGGCTGCGTCACTGAAGACGGACAGGCATTTGTTATCGGTGCTGCTCAGTTTGTGCTTGGTTCCGAGGCAGCAGACGTTATTGCGTCGTCCGATGCGTTTGCGTCCATTGAACGCGTGCTGGTTGCCTGTAGCGTTGATGGATTTGACCAGAATGATTCTTTCCAGGGAACTCCTCAGCTCCTAGGTTACGTAGTGCTTAGGGATCAGATTAGAGAGACTGCCCCACAAACCATTGCGTACTTCCTTGAGCAAGGCGTTGACCTGCGTGTTATTTCGGGCGATGACCCTCGTACCGTCTCCGCTATTGCTGAGCGAGCGGGTGTCCCTCATGCCGACGGTTGGGTAGATGCAACCACGCTACACACAGAGGCAGATATTGCTGCAGCTGTTAAGAAGTACCACGTATTTGGTCGCGTTACGCCAGAGCAGAAGCGCGAGCTTGTTATTGCACTCCAGAATCTTGGCCACACGGTTGCCATGACCGGCGACGGCGTCAACGATATCTTGGCGCTTAGGCAGTCAGACTGTTCTATTTCTGTTGCTTCTGGTTCTGCTGCAGCTAGAAATGTTGCAGAGATTGTTCTGGCAGATAACGATTTTGCGCACATGCCAGAAGTTGTTGCCGAGGGAAGGCGCTCTATTAACAACCTTCAGCGATCTGCTGCGCTCATACTTGTAAAGACGGTTTATACTGCGGCTTTAGCGCTCTATTGCATTATTGCGCCACCATACCCCTTTATTCCTGTTCAGATGTCGCTGCTTTCATTTGCAACTGTTGGCCTGCCATCGTTTGTGTTGGCGCTTGAGCCAAATCACGATCGCGTAAAGGGCAACTTCCTGGTCAACATTTTGCGCAAGTCACTACCTGCTTCTATTGCGGTAACTATCACGCTTGCGCTTCTTATGACCGCAGGTCATCTGTTTAAGTTGAACCTGTCTCAGGTGTCTACGATGGCGCTTATCACTACCGCAACAGTTGGTTTTGCACTGCTCAGAAGGATTTCTTTGCCGCTCACCAAACTCCGCATCGCGCTTCTTGTTGTTTGCATTGCCATTGTTGTTGGCGGATGTACGGTTGCTCAGGACTTCTTCCGTATTGCACCTCTCACCCCACGCATCTTGCCGTACTTGGCAATTTGTCTGGTGATATCCGTTATCATCTTCAACAGAATTTCCGAGCGTTACATTCACAACTATGCAAAGGATCGATTCTTTGACCTGGTTGTGAGATTAATGGGAGGAAAGTCAACTTATAGCTCTTCTGCTGATATAAACGATTAAACTGAAGCACAAGCAAAGGGTTGTGGAGGGTGTATGCGTTGTCCAAACTGTGGATCTGAGGTCGATGAAGGGGCTTTAACCTGCCCTCATTGTCAGATTGATCTAAGTTTGACCCAAAGGATTCCTGTTACTCAAGCTCATTGGTGCCCTCATTGTGGTGCCTTGGTGGCTGCCGCCGCAGAAAGCTGCCCAAAGTGCGGCCTTCCTTTGCCACAGGCAGTGCCTGCAGCTCGTCCTGCTCGAGCCATCAGGCCCACACGCAACATCAAGCTTCCAGAGATTGATGCCGCTCCAGTATCTGGCGAGAAAACCGATCCGCTTGTAGACGCAGAGTATGATGCATCCTCTTCTGTCGCAGCAGATCCCACTGTTTTGCAAGATATGCCAGCCGACAACGCTGACCCAGATGCTACCAGTGCGTTTGCCTCGGTAAGTCGCAGGCCAGCTCCTCGCTTTGAGTCTGCAATCCCTTCCGAGCCTTCAAAAGAGAATCTCCCTGAAGCTGAAGGAATCCCTCGTACGCGCGTTATTCTGCTCTCAGCACTTCTTGTTACCTCGCTGGTAGTAGCTGCAATCTTTGTCATCACGCACCCGTGGGACCCTCAGGCAACCGATAATCGTGCAAAGGTTGAGGCGCCAGTCTCATCTACTCCTACCACCACTCCTGTTACGCACCTTACGGGTCAAGACACTAGTGCAACTCAGCAAAATACAAGTTCGGATGCTGTTTTTGACGCACTTGATAGTGATTATCAGAAGCTTGGAGACCTCTCAAAGCGCCTTGATGATAACGAGAAAACCTTTGATCAGCTTGCCATTACTGGCTCTGATCAGGAGCGTGCTGATGCTCAGCAGGAAGCAGAGCAGATTTCCCTGGATATTAGTAACGTCATCTCTGACCTTTCTAGTCTTGATGACTCCAACGGAAACTATCGTCAGACAATTGAAAATCTCACCAAGCTGGGTAACTGGCTTCGTAATCGCTCCGATGCTTTGAGTGAGGGATGGAAGCGCTCAGTTGCTTCTAACAATCCTTCTCAGGACAAAGACAACATCTTGGCGCCAGTTGATAACATCAGAGACTCCAGCGGCTCCAGCTCATACCAGAAACTTTTTGATGAAAATTACGTGAATTGGAAGCCACAAAAGCAGTAAATCTCTACCGTTCAGCTGCTTTAATTTCAAAAATCTCATCATACTGGTAAAATAATTAGGTTAGAAAAGAAGTTCTTTATTACTAAGGGTTTCTCGCGTTATTTCTTCTCTTAGATGTAAAGAAGCTTGGAGGAATTATGTTTGGACTTGATCCATTGTATACACCAGAGCGCCAGGTTACTGGTACTGAGGTCGCCGTCTTTGATACCAACAAGGGAATCATTAAGGTTCAGCTTGACGGTAAGGGCGCACCTATTCATGTGGCAAACTTCTGCGAGCTTGCAGAGTCTGGCTTCTATGACGATACCAAGTTCCACCGTCTTGTCCCTGGCTTTGTTCTTCAGGGTGGAGACCCAAACACTCGTGAGATGAGTGTTGAGGATGTTGTGTTTGGTAACCCTGGTCCTGACGGACTTCCTGGTACTGGTGGTCCTGGTTATCGCATCAAAGAGGAGTTCACCACAAATCCTAACAACTCCCACGTTGACGGTGCCCTTGCTATGGCTCGTTCTCAAGATCCAAACTCCGCAGGTTCTCAGTTCTATTTCTGTCTTGGTCCACAGCATGGCTTGGATTCTGGATATACCGTATTTGGCACAACTATCGAGGGAATGGATGTCATTTCCCAATTAAAAGTTGGCGATATCGTCAATTCCATTAGAATTGAAAACGCTTAAAGCCAAGTCGCACAGACTCTTGGAGGATATTGTGAATCAACAGGCATTTGAGTTAGGTAAATCTGCATATGATCAGGGCGACTGGTTTGTAGCTATCAGTCAGTTTGATGTGGCTAAAGAGCCAGGCGAGGTAAACGGTCAGATTGACCACCTTCTTGGAAACGCTTATATGAAGCTTGGACAGTTTGATTCCGCAGCTTCTGCTTACAAGTCCGCTCTTGCTGACGCTTCCTACGGCAAGGTTGGCGCTCTCTCTACTAATCAGGGTCGCGCACTTCTGGCTGCTGGTAGGGTACAGGAGGCTATTGCTGCCCTTACTAACGCTGTCCAGGACACCTCTTACGCAACTCCTTATAAGGCACAGCTTGCTCTTGGTTCTGCTTACGAGAAAATCGGCGATATTCGCAACGCCGGTATTGCTTACAGAAACGCTGCAGTAGACGAGAAGAACCCTAATCCTTCATCTGCTCTCTGCAGTCTTGGTGCATGCTTTATGGGTCTGAATAGACCTGTTGATGCAGTTGAGGCATATCGTACTGCTCTTGATTTTGCTAATCCTTTGGAGAACTCCAATAAGATTTATGCAGATCTTGGTCTTGCGTATGTTGCAGCTAATCGCATGTCTGAGGCAGTTGATGCCTTTACTCACGCAACCGCAGATGGCAGCTTTGTCCTGTCTAATCAGCAGCAGTCTGCTTTTGATGCTGCTCGTAAGGCAATTACTGCAATGACTTCTGGTAAGCCATCTGAGACCGATGCCTTCCTTCAGGCAGCTGGCTATGGTGCCTATGATCCACTTGATCCTACAGGTATGTCCGGCGAACTCATCCCTTCTGCAGAAGACACTGGCTTCTTCCAGATTACTGAGCAGGAGATTATTGAGCAGGACAAGAAGGACAAGAAGATTAGGCGTAAGCATCGCCATACCGGCCTAAAGGTCTTCATCACTATTCTTATTTTGCTTATCTTGGCTGTTGGTGGCGCTGGTTATGCTTACTATCGTGGCTATGGATGGCCAACCCAGCAGTCTGTTGTTCAGGATATTTTCAACGCTAAGGCACAGGGCACCGATATTGGTCGCTATGTCTCTAGCTCTGTCTCTAGTACAACGCTTCAGCAGATTTCCAACAGCCTGCCAACAAGCTCCGCTGTTACCATCAACGGTGTCGACCAGAGCATGACTCACTCTACAGTTAATGCTTCCGTCAGTCTTTCTAATGGTGGCAACGTTGACTACACCATTGAGCTTGTCCGTGATGGTATTGGCTGGAAGGTTGCAAGCGTTACCACTTCGTTCGTAAGCCAGAATAACCAGAACTCCGGCACAACTTCTGGTACTAACGGCTCTAATTCGGGAACTACCTCTGGAACTAATGGATCTAACTCCTCAAATTCCTCTAATAGTTCCTCCAGCTCTTCAAAGTCTGGTAACTAGTACTAAACTGTTTTAACCGTTCTTTCTGCAGGATTATTACGCATACGCGTAGCACGTTTGATTGGATATCATGTCTATCTTCGATTCGCTCTTCGGAGAATATGGCGGAGACCTAGCCATCGATCTTGGAACTGCAAACACCCTTGTTGCAGTTCGTGGTCAGGGTATTGTCATCAATGAGCCATCGGTTGTTGCAATCGATAAAAGCGAGAGCCGCGTTTTGGCCGTTGGCGCTGACGCAAAGCGCATGATTGGCCGTACTCCTGGTTCCATCATTGCTGAGCGCCCTCTTAAAGACGGCGTCATTGCAGACTTTGATGTTACTGAGGTTATGCTTCGTTACTTCATCGAGAAGGCCCGTGAGCGCAAATATCCTTGGTCACCACGCCCACGCGTAGTTGTTTGCGTTCCTTCTGGCGTTACATCTGTCGAGAAACGCGCTGTTTTTGAAGCAACTATTCAGGCAGGCGCTCGCCAGGCATTCTTGATTGAAGAGCCTATGGCTGCAGCTATTGGTGCAGACCTTCCAATTGAAGATCCTACGGGTTCTATGGTCGTAGACATTGGTGGCGGTACTACCGAGGTTGCTGTTATCTCCATGGGCGGTATTGTTGTCTCGCAGTCCATTAGAACTGCAGGTGACGAGTTTGATCAAACTATTCTTGAACATGTTCGTGATGCGTATAACCTCTCTATTGGTGAGCGTACCGCAGAAGACATCAAGATTAAGGTTGGCTCAGCAGCTCCTCTTGCAGAAGAGCTTGACGTTGAGGTAAATGGTCGTGACGTCATGAGCGGTCTTCCAAAGACAGTTCGTATTGAGTCAGAAGAGATTCGTCGTGCTCTTGATCGTCCTCTTGACGAGGTCACCAAGGCTGTCAAAGATGCGCTTGATGTGACTCCACCAGATCTTGCATCTGATCTTATGTACTACGGTATTTTGCTTACCGGTGGTGGCGGAATGCTTCGCGGTCTTGATCAAAGACTTCGTGAAGAGACTGGCGTTCCCGTTAACGTAAGCCCAACCGCGTTAGAAAATGTTGTTACCGGTTGTGCAAAGGTTCTTGAGGCCAACGCATTGTCCGGTGGATTTGTTCAGAGTGCAGGCCAATAAATATGCCATTGTCTCATCAGATCCAGGGTGCTTCAACAGGCCTTGGATCTAACAATAATAAGCATACGGGTGGCCGTAGTTTTATTATTCTTTCGCTGCTTTCAATTGTGTTATTGACGGTCAGCGCTCGTATGGGTACAGAAGGACCGCTCGAGATGGTTCGAGGTGGGTTCTCTACTATTACCATGCCTTTTAGAATGGCGGGTTCTGCTATTGCCATGCCTTTCCAGGGCATTGGTAACATTTTTAGTAACTTAACAGCAGACCAGCAAACGCTTTCTGACCTCAAGGCAGAAAATGAGCAGTTGCGTTCAAGAAATGCAGAGCTAGAAGAGACAAATCAGTCCACGCAGCGTCTGCAGGGTCTTCTCGACCTCAAAAATACCTATAACCTGCAGTCCACAGGTGCTCGTGTTATCTCTGGTTCTACTGACTCGTTCAATAACACCATCGTGATTGACAAGGGAACTTCGTCTGGGCTGGCTGTTGGCATGCCTGTTGTTGATAGTGGTGGCGTTATCGGCCAGATTATTGAATGTGGTCCTACAACCTCTACCGTTCGTCTTATTACTGACGAGAAGAGCGGTGTGGCTGCTATGGTTCAAAGTAGTCGAGCTCAAGGCATGCTTATGGGTTCTGCGTCAAGACAGATTACTCTTAACCTCATCAACACCAACCAGAAGGTTGCCGTAGGCGATACAGTTGTTACCAGCGGTCTTGGTGGCGTATTCCCTAAGGGCCTTCCTCTAGGTAAGGTTACCAGCGTTGAGGCAGCTCCAGGATCGCTCTATTACACCATTGTTGTTGAGCCTTATGGAAATGTCAGCACTAACGAGGAGGTAATGGTTATCACGTCTCTTTCTGAGGAGCAAAAAGCTACCGCAGATGATATTGCAGAGGCAGATAAGCAAAACACTCCAACAGCAACTGATTCAGACGGTAAGGATAAAGACTCAAAAGACGGATCCTCTACGTCTTCATCGAGCGGTTCTACTGGCAGCGGTTCATCAAACAACACAACAAACACTCAGCAGAATGCAACAGTTGCTGCTCCAACGGGTAATACACAACATAACAGCGGAAGAACAGATTAAGGGGGATGCATGCAGGTTTCTGATAGAAATAAAAACACACGCAGCATCGCCGTTCTTGCTGTTATTTGCTTCATTTTGCAGATTATGCTTACACCACAGGTTTCTTTTGGTGGGGGAGTTATCAATTTTGCACTGATTTTCTCGGCAGCTATTGCGCTGAGATATGGTGGTAAAACCGGCGTGATATGCGGCTTTATTGCTGGTCTTATCTATGATTTGACTTCTCCTAATCCTATTGGCCTCATGGCACTCTTGCTTGTGGTCAGTTCTTATTTCATGGGCCAAGAGGTAAGAGACAGAATCTCTGGCAATTTTGGTACCTCTATGGGCTTTGTTGCCCTTCAAACTTTTGGTGTCACCTTTATGTATCAGCTCATTAATTCTTTGATTGGCTCTGGTGGCAACTTCTTTGAGGGGCTGCTGTTTAAATCTTTCCCCACCATGTTGTTCACCATTTTGGCTGCTCTGCCTGTTTTCTATGTACTTTCTCATTCTCAAAGGTCTCATTCATCTTTGGGTGGAACTTCGCTCTACCGCGGATCTCACCGAGCTCCACAGCGCCTTAAATAAGGGGTTAGTATGAATTTCACCCTTGTTATCCTTGCTTGTTGCGCTGTTGCAGCAATTGGTTTAATCATTGTTTACCTCACCTTTGGTAGAAAAGACTCGCCGTTTACCTTTGATATTGGTGGCGGCGCTCCCAAGGCGTCTGGTGGTTCTGATGGCTCTGCCGAGAAGACCCTCTCGTCCAGACTTATCGGATTTGCAATTGCTGTTGGCGGCATGTTTGCCGTGCTTATTGGTCGTCTTTGGACCATGCAGCTCTTATCGTCAGCTGACTATACCGAGCAAGCAGAGAGAAACCGTACGCGAACAGTTACTACCGCAGCTCCTCGTGGTCGTATTTTGGACAGAAATGGCGTAGAGATTGTTACTAACAGGCCAAGTCCAACGGTAGTAGCTCGAGCAGACGTTGCAGAAGACTACATTAAGCTGCAGATTCTTGCTAACCTTTTGGGTATGCCTATGTTGGCGGTGCGCAGAAAAATCATGGATACCTCTGATGGCGCCCAAGCGCTTCGCACGGTTTCTGTAGATGTTTCGAGGCGCGTAGTTGCCTACATTTACGCTCATGGTGCTTTACTTGATGGCGTTTCAATTGAGGAGCGCACCCAGCGCGCCTATCCAAACGGTTCTCTTGCAGCTCATGTTGTTGGCTACACCGGAACTGTTACACAAGAGCAGCTTGAAAGCAGTAAAACTGCGGATGGCGGCTTTGTGTATGCCCACGGCGATATCGTGGGACAAACGGGTGTTGAGTATCAGTACGAGTCCGCTCTTCAGGGTGTTCGTGGTGAGCAAACGGTGTATGTTGACGCTGCTGGTAATGTTTTATCTCACTCAACGTCTATTGCTCCTCAGAGCGGCTCAGATGTTGTTTTGACCATTGATGCAAACATTCAAAAAGCAGCAGAAGCATCCCTTGTCAGTGTTATCAACACAGTTAGATCACAAGACTTCCAAGGTCGCAGTGCAAGTGTGGTGGCACTTGATTGCACCAACGGTGAAGTTATTGCTATGGCAAGCTATCCAACGTATTCACCTTCAATGTTTGTTGGAGGTATTTCCAGTTCTGACTGGGATACGCTTTCTTCTGAAGAGGCAAACTATCCGCTGATGAATCGCGCAATTGCTGGACAGTATCCATCTGGATCTACCATCAAAGCACTTACTACCTTTGCCGGACTCAAATACGGCATTTGTGACGGAAATTCAAGCTGGTATTGCACGGGTTTCTGGACTGGTTTTGGTGAGCAGTACGGCATGCACTGTTGGCTTCTTTCTGGTCACGGCACCGTTAATCTGATTACCGGTATTACCAACTCTTGCGATATTGTTTTTTATGAGATTGGTAAGGGCTTCTTCTATAACAACGATCATCCAGAGGGCATGCAAGAGACATTCCGTGCCTTTGGACTTGGTGCGCTTTCTGGTATTGACCTTCCAGAAGAGGCATCTGGCCGCGTTCCTGATGCGGAGTGGAAGTGGAATTACTTTACCAGCTCGCCTGATGATGCTCGTAAGTGGCAGGGTGGCGACAACTGTAACCTTGCAATTGGACAGGGCGATCTTTTGGTAACCTGCCTCCAGATGGCAAATGCGTATTGTGGTATTGCAAACCGAGGTCCCATTTACAAACCACATGTTTTGAAGAGCATTAATGCCAGAAACGGAAATGGCTCTGTTATTGAGTACAAAAACGAGGTCATTCTGAGCCCAGAAGAAAAAGATGAGCACCGAGACATTGTTGCTCGCGGTCTTTATGGTGTTGTCTATGAGGAATCTGCTTCTCAGACTATCCACTGGACCAATCTTGATGTCACGGTTAATGGCAAGACGGGTACTGCTGAGCAGCAGTCTATTGGCGAGCCCGTTGGTTGGTTTGTTGGCTATGCACCTGCTGACAAGCCTCAGTATGTTGTTGCCGCAAATCTTGATTGCGCACCTTCTGGCGCAGGTTCTGGTATGTATATTGTTCGAGACGTCTTTGGTGCAATTTATAATCAGCCAGACAACGTTGGTAGGTAAGGAGGCGAGAAACCCATGGCACTTGATTCATCTGCAGTTACAAAACAGAGAATGAACTCACCTTTTAGGAGGCGTGGAGGTATTCCTTCAGGTGGCCTTGCCAAGAAAGAGAAGCTTACTGGTAAGAATATCTTGAGTAATCTCTATCTAGCACAGCTTGTTCCCGCGGCACTTCTCGTCCTCATCGGCATTGTGGTTATCTGGACCGCATCGATGAACATTGCCGAAGCTAGTTTTCCTAGGCACCTTCTGGGTATTGGTTTGGGCCTTGTTTTTGCCACGCTTATGTGGCGCTATGACTACAGAGCACTTTCAAATATGACAAATGTGCTGCTTGTTGGCGTAGTTGTGTTGATGATTTTGCCTAAGATCCCCGGCTTTGGCGTCTCGGTTAAGGGTATGACCGGTTGGGTTAATATCCCATTTGTTGGATTTAGATTTCAGCCGTCTGAGCTGGGAAAGATTGTCACAATCTTCCTTATGGCTTCGGTGTGTGCTCAGTATAACGGTAAGGTAGAAACGCTCAGAGACTATGTAAAGCTTTGTGGAACATTGATGGTTCCATTCGGCTCCATTATGCTTTTGCCTGACCTGGGAACTGGCCTGATTATTTTGGTTATCGGAGCCACCATCATCATTTGCTCTGGTGCAAAACGTTCTTGGATTCTTGTGACCGTTCTTTTGCTCATTGCTGTTGTTGCTCTTGTTGTTGTGACTTCTATGATTCCTGGTATTCCTCACATTCTTAAGGAGTACCAGATGAAGCGTCTTACCGTCTTCTTGGATCCTTCCGTTGATCCATCGGGAGACGGCTATAACCTGCAACAGGCAAAGATTGCCGTAGGTTCTGGTGGCTTTATTGGAAAAGGGCCAGGTAACGCTACGCAGGCAAGTGGACGATTCTTACCAGAGGCACACACAGACTTTGTTTTTGCACTCTTCTCGGAAGAGTTTGGCTTCCTTGGTGCATTCACTATGCTTTCACTTTTTGCATGGATGATTTTTGCAACCATTCTGTTTGCCATGAAGACCGAGAATACCTTCTCTAAGCTGGTACTTGTTGGTTGTGCAGCCATGTGGTCGTTCCAGGTTTTACAGAATGTTGGCATGTGTATTGGTATCATGCCTATTACGGGTATTCCATTGCCTTTTATCAGCTTTGGATCAACATCGATGATTGCCCAGCTCGTTTCTGTAGGAATCGTCCAGTCTGTTTACAGACATAGAACAAAGGCGGCATAAGCCATGGCAAAAAGAAACAGCTTGGGCAAACTTGCTACCTCTGTATTACAAGAATTCCGCGGGTCGCTTTCATCTCTAGAGCCAACTTATACGCATATCTACGTTGATTCCCTTGCCTCTGAAGAGGTAATCCTGGCTGTACATTCGTATTTTATGCCAGAGAGAACAGATGCAACGGTGCGCGTCTCTAAACTTGCCGACGGTGTTTCGTTTGTTTCTGGAGGCATTGGTCGCACGGGAAAGAATGCTGCTATTCCTGATATTGCGGTAATTATTCCTACGCCAACATCACAGTACGAGGACGCCCTTACCATGTTGGTAAGTCATTCAATTCCTTGTGCGGTGGTTGTAGAGTCTGCAGTTGAGACGCAACAAATTGCTGATACGCTCTACAACACAGGGCTTATTAGCATTGTTGCTGGTACTACTGAAGAAGTGCTCTTTGATCGACTTTCTTCATGGATTGCAACTGCAACAGAAAAATCAGTCTCTTTTGCGGCAGCGTATCCTCTTTGTAGAACTCAAGTGGTCAAACAGATAACTGCTGCTTGTGCTAAAGAAAATGCTGCTATTGGAGCTGTGGCGATTGTTCCTGGCTCTGATATGCCGCTGATGACAGCGCGCCAGATTAGGCTGGCACTTGATATTACCGCCGCCTATAACATCAATATGAGTGTTGAAACCATCGCCGAACTTCTCGGCGTTGTGGGTGCGGGCTTTGGATACCGTACGGTTGCACGCACGGTCGCAGGCACAGTTCCAGGATTTGGCTGGGCGCTTAAGGCTGGCATGGGATACGCAGGAACTCACACTACTGCTCGCGTCATTCACGCGTACGCTCGCAAAATTGCCGAGAAACGCGACGGGGTAGCAGCTAATTCTTCTACCAAAACCGGCACTTCGAGTGCTTCTACAGATAAAAGTGCAACAGCAGATACAAATTCACAATCAAATACCGTAGAGATAGCAACCACACAGTCCCTCGCCAAAAGATAGAAAGTAGACTATCGTGCGTGTTAAACGAGAAAATCTCTTCCATCTCATTGAGCCCATGCTTCCGCATGTCGAAAAACCCTCAAGATACTTAAATCACGAGTGGGGAGCAGTAGAGGAGCAAGAAGGTCCTTTTCACGTTTGTATGGTTTACGCTGACGTGTATGAGGTGGGTCAGCCCAATTTGGGCATTGCTATTCTCTATAACGCTTTGAATAAGGCGCCTCATATTTCTTGTGAGCGCGCCTATCTGCCTTGGGTCGATATGGCAGCTTTGATGCGCAAGCGCAATGTTCCTCTGCTTTCGTTAGAGGGTGCTGCGCCTTTAGCATCTTTTGATGTAGTGGGCTTCACCCTTGCGCATGAAATGATTGCTACCAATATTATAGAAACGCTTGATTTAGCAGGCATTCCATTGCTCGCTGAAGAACGTGATGAAGAGGACCCACTTATTTTTGGTGGCGGTCCTTCTGTTTGGAACTCAGAGCCAGTGGCTCCGCTCTTTGATGCAATTCTATTAGGCGACGGCGAAGAAGCACTGGTAGAGATGTGTGAGTGCGTCAGAACTTCCAAGCTTGACGGAGTTTCTCGCCAAGAGATTTTGCAGAGGTTGTCAGAGATTCAAGGCGTCTACGTACCATCGCTTTATCAGATTGTGCACGATAACACGGCAACACGCTGGGGCTATGCGGTTCCTAAAGAGGGAAGTAGCGCTCCAAGCGTGGTTTATAAGCGTTGTCTGCCAGATCTTTCAGTAACAGACCCTGTTGCTCAGCGCATTGTTCCGTATACCGAAATTGTTCAGGATAGACTTGCTCTAGAAATTCAGCGTGGCTGTGCTCGCGGCTGTAGGTTCTGTCAGGCCGGAATGACGTATCGTCCTGTTCGCGAGCGCCCTGCTCAGCAGATTGTGAAAGCAGGCGAGGAAGGCCTTCTGAAGAGTGGCTATGACGAGGTCTCGTTGACGTCGCTTTCTACCACTGACCATTCTCAGTGTGGGTATATTTTGCGTCGCATGAATTCTGACCTGCGTAAACGGGGTGTGCGTATTTCTATTCCTTCCCAGCGTATGGACGCGTTTGGCGCGGAGATGGCAGACGCTGTTTCTACCTCAAGGCGCGGCGGACTGACGTTTGCACCAGAAGCAGGTTCTCAGCGCATGCGTGACGTCATCAACAAAAACGTCACTGAGGATGATCTTGAGTCCGCAGCTAGAAATGCGTTTGAAAATGGCTGGCGACGCATGAAGCTCTACTTTATGATGGGCCTCCCTACAGAAACCGATGAAGACATTCAAGCAATACCCGCAGTTGCTAAGCGCATCCTGGACATTGGTCGAGAAATTGGCGGCAAGGGCGTTACGGTTTCTGCCTCTGTTGCCGTATTTGTGCCCAAGTCCTACACGCCATTCCAGTGGGTTGGCCAGATTTCTCGTGAGGAAGCCCAGCGTAGACAGCAGTTGCTCTTGTCCTCAAACCACGATAGGGGACTTAAGATTGCCTACCACGATTCTGGAACGTCCCTGGTAGAAGGTGCGCTTTCAAAGATGGGCCGCGACGGTTTTGATTTGATTTACCGAGCTTGGAAAAATGGTTGTAAGTTTGATGCATGGACCAGCGAGTTTAATCTTGATGCTTGGAATGCGGCAGCAGAAAGTCTGGGTTTCTCGCTCTCTGATATTGCAACAGAAACCTTTGATATTCAGGCAAAACTTCCTTGGGATCATACATCCCCTGGCGTCTCCAAGGGTTATCTACAGCGAGAATATCGTCGAGCGCTGGATGAGGTTACCACACCAGACTGCACGTTTACCTCTTGTACGGGATGTGCGGTATGCCAGACCTTGAAGGTCGACAACGTGTTGATGGGGGTGCGCTCATGACGGATGTGCAGGAAGAGAGCGTAGCTCCTGAGGCGGCTGAGTCTGTGAAGAAAGACTGGCGTGCTGGCAAACCACAGATTCAGCCAGAGATTATGACGGAGCGCGGAGCAGAGATTTTTAGGCTTCGCGTGGCTTACAAGAAAGATAACCGCCTTGCATTTCTAGGACACCTTGAGCTTATTGGTACCATTGAGCGCTGTGTTCGTAGAGCTCAGCTGCCATTTAGGGTAGGTAATGGCTTTGCAAAGCGCATGGGCGTTCAGTTCTCTCAGGCGCTTCCCGTTGGCGCTTCGTCTGAGGCGGAGTACTTTGACTTGAAGCTCACAGAATACGTGGACCCGGATGAAGCGTTAGAGAGGCTGTTGTCGGCAACACCTCCCGCGCTTGCTCCGTTTGCTGACAGCTACGTTGATCGGTCGCTGCCAGCGCTTGAAGCATGGTTGAATGCCGCTCACTGGAGATGTGACATTTTGGGAGAAGGTCTTAGGTCAGACGCGTTGCGTTGGGGGTTTGAGGAACTTCTCGCAAAAAAAGAGCTGACGTACATGCGTGGAGACAAGCAAAAAGTGGTCAATTTAGAGACAACGTTTGCGGGCTATAAGATTTCTGAGAGCTCATCTGAAACGTGCATTTCATTTGAGCTTGATACACTTCAAGATCCAAGAGCAGCGCTTAGACCTGCAGTTTTGATTTATGAGGCTCAAAGAATTGCAGCTCAAGCTGGAGTGGATGGCCTACAAGGTATTGACTCATTGAAGGTGTGTCGCGTTTCACAGGCACACGTTTCAGAAAATGGACTCCTTGTGAAGCCTCTATAACATGTAGTTTTGTCTTGGAATTTTCTGAAATATGCAGTAGACTATTTCGAGTTGTGTTTCTCGCCGAGGGACATGGGACACCGACAGTTTCCCGCGGATGTCACAGGTCACGGCGGCGAAGATCTTTGCTCGGATCTTCAGAAATGCAAAGATAGTATTAATCGTTGCAAGAATCAGCAATGAAGGGTTACACACATGTACGCAATCGTAGCAACTGGTGGCAAGCAGTATAAGGTTGCCAAGGGCGACGTAATCAGCGTCGAGAAGCTTGATGCGCAGCCTGGCGATAAGGTAAAGCTTGATGTTCTTATGCTTAACGACGGCAAGAAGGTTGTTGCTGACGCTGCCACTCTTTCCTCTAAGAAGGTTACCTGTGAGGTTCTTGAGCAGTACAAGGACAAGAAGGTCCTCGTCTTCAAGTTCCACAAGCGTAAGCGCTATCACCGCGCCAATGGTCACCGTCAGAACCTTACTAAGCTGAAGGTTACCGCGCTCCCTACCGCTCGTAAGGCTGCTGCTAAGGCATCCGACGAGTCTGCAGAGTAATTGGTCACTTCTGATATTGAGATAGGCAGGTAGCATTTATGGCACACAAGAAAGGTCTCGGCTCTTCCCGCAATGGTCGCGACTCACAAGCACAGCGCCTTGGCGTTAAGATTTACGGTGGTCAGGCAATCAAGGCTGGCCAGATTATCATCCGTCAGCGTGGTACTCACATCACTCCTGGCGTAAACGTTGGTCGCGGCAAGGATGACACTCTCTTTGCACTTTGCGATGGCGTTGTTGAGTTCAAGAAGGGCGCTAAGCACGTCGTTAACGTCGTTGCTGCTGAGGCATAAGTTTTCTTGAACATTCGCAGTTCATTCAAGGGGTCCTTCGGGACCCCTTTTTTTGTTTCTCGCACTATCTTACGCGTACCGTTCACAGTTTCTAATTTGTTTCTTAATGTATTTCTTGACACAATCTGGCAAAGTAATGGTATTCTTCTTACATTGCAATTTACGCTCTTGGGAGGAGGACATATCATGCGCGCTACAGGCACTCAGCAGTGGTGGTGGAACAACTTGTCTTTCTCCGGTCAGCGATGAGTTGCTTCTGCATACGCATTTAGAGGCTCTCGGGTGACCGAGAGCTTTTTTTGTGCGTACGTTTCTTGCTAAATCCGGATGGCGAGAAACCCGTGTTGTTAAAAATTTGTTTGTACGTTTTAGTTTTGCGTTAAAGGAGTTTGTATGTCTACAGAAAATCTCAATGAGGTTAACGCCGCAGGCACAGAGACAGGATCTGCAGAGCAGGCACCACGTGTTGTTGCTGTTTCAAAAAATGCAGGAGTATTGGACGTTACTTCTCTAGTCCTTGTTGCTGTCCTTATTGCTGCTGGTTTTATTCTTAACCTGACCGTTGGTAAGGCAATTAGTGCTATTGGAATTGGTCCAGAGTTTATTATTTCTTCGTTCTGCCTGGCTATTCTTTTGCTTAAGCCAAACGCTGTTCAGAGCCTGGTTATTGGTCTTATCGCAGCTACCGTTATTCAGCTGACCACAACTGTTCCTGGTGCTGATTTTGTTGCAGAGGGCGCAGCTTCACTTGTTATGTTTGCCTTCACAAGGTCTGCTCTTGCAGATAAGCCAGTAATGCCAGCAATTGGTTCTTTTGTAACCACTCTTATTTCTGGTCTGATTTTTGCTGCCATTGCTATTCCAGCTAAGGGTGCAACTATTGAGCTTTTCTACGTAATGCTTCCTGTCATCGTAGGAACCGCATTCTTTAATGCTATTGTTGTTCAGGTTCTTGCGGCTCCTCTTAAGAAGGTTTTGGGTCGATAAGTTCTTAGATACGCACTTATTTTCTGGAGAACACTGTGTCTATTATCGAAGTTCAATCTGTGTCATATAGCTATCCTGATAGCTCAGTGCATGCTCTGAATGAGCTGTCACTGAGCGTTCAGGAGGGTGACTTTGTAGGTATTGTTGGTCCTTCTGGCGCAGGCAAGTCCACGCTTGCTCTTGCGCTTTCTGGCGCTATTCCTCATCACTTCAGGGGAAGTTTCTTTGGAAAGATTCTTGTTGCTGGAATGGATACCTGCACAGTTGCGCTGACTGATATCTCTAAAATTGTGGGTTCTGTCACCCAGGATATCAACGCGCAGATGGTTGCTTCACTTGTTGAGGATGAACTTCTTTTTGGTCTTGAGAACTTTGCAGTTCCTCATGCAGAGATTCCAGAGCGCATTACCTATGCTCTAGAGACAGTTGGTATTGCTAGCCTCCGCTTTAGAGAGATTGCTTCTCTTTCTGGTGGACAGAAGCAAAAGGTTGCTATAGCAGCACTTTTGGCGCTTCAGCCACAAGTTATGGTGCTTGATGAGCCAACAGCGGCCTTAGATCCAACGTCGTCCGAGTTAATCTTCCAGACCCTTTCAGAGCTCAACAAAACCAAAGGCATTACGGTTGTGGTAATTGAGCAAAAAGTGGGTCTTCTCGCTAAGTATTGCTCAAAGATTGCCGTTATGGACAAGGGTTCCATTTGTGCATACGGTAGCGGTGAGGAAGTGTTCTCTCAGGTAGATTTGCTGCAAGAGGTTGGCGTTGATGTTCCTCGTTGCGTGCGCGTCTCAAAAGGCGTCCATGAGCTCTCTCATCAGTCTGAGTATGCTCACTTGTTATCTGAGGCGGACAGAGCTGTCTGCGATGAAACTGCGCTATCAGTTCAGTCAGCCGCCAAGCAGCTTGCGTGCTGTGTAGGCGCTCTCCAGCATCGCAGTATTTCTCTTGCAGAGGGTTCTCAACCATTATCTACTAATGACGTTGAGTTAGCAGGGGAGACATATCTTCCAAAAATAGATGGCCCTGTGATTGCTGAATCGAGCGGCCCATTTGACAGGATTGGTGTTCTTCAAGACGCTGACCAGCCAAGCACTCAGTCTGTTCTTGATGTTATTGATGCCACTTTCAAATATCAGGGGAGTACTGATGGCGTTGAGCGTGTCTCTCTCAGCTTGCACCCTGGCGAGCTTGTGGCACTTGTCGGCCAAAACGGTGCAGGTAAAACAACCCTAACTAAGCTGGTAAATGGCCTGTTGCGTCCTCGATCTGGAGACATTCAAATTAAGGGCGCATCGTGCAAGGACTGGAAGACGTCGCAGATTGCTCAACATGTCTCTACGCTGTTCCAAAATCCCGATTACCAGATTTGCAAAGAGAGTGTCCTTGAGGAGATTGCGTTTGGTCTTGAGCTCAAGGCTGTGTCTGCAGAGGATGCGCGCAAGAAAGCGCTTGAAGTAATTGATTGCATGGGGCTTGATGCGGATGCGTCGCCGTTTATGCTTTCTCGCGGACAGCGTCAGATGGTTGCGCTTGCTTCTGTGGTTGCCTGCGAGCCAGATATTCTTGTGCTTGATGAGCCAACTTCGGGTCTGGATTACAAAGAGTGCATGCAGGTCATGGATATGGTCAAATCACTGTGCGAGAAGGGCTGTGCAGTTCTTATGGTCTGTCATGACATGGAGGTTGTGCTGGACTTTGCCACAAGAATTGTCGTTATGGCGCATGGCAGCGTGTTAGATGATGGGGAAGTTACACAGATCTTCTCGGCGGCAGATGAGGTTTTGAAGGAAGCGTACGTTGAGGCTCCTCAGATGATTCAGCTGTCAAAGCTTGCTGGAGCGCACGTGGATTCATCATTTACTGGGCTTAGCAGTGCTTCAGAGGTGCTTGAGACATTGCAGCATCAGTTTGAGATTGCTCGTATTGCAGCCACGCTTAATGGTAAGGAGGCTCCTCGTGGGTAGTGTTATTGATTACACCGAAGGAACAAGCTTCCTTCATAAGGCAAATCCTGTGGCCAAGCTTGTGTTTGCGCTTGAGCTCTTTGTGGCCGCCTTTGCCGCTCAAGGAACGATTGAGGTGCTTGCAGTACTCGCGCTCACTATTTGTGTGGGAGTTGTCTCACAGAATGCTCAGAAGACTTTTAAGCTGGTATTTGGCTTTGCTGTCTTAGGCCTTATCTTGTGCGTTGTACAGACGCTTGTTGCCCCTGCTGGTCAAACGCTCTTTTTATTCATCACGGTAGGTGGTTTGGAGCGCGGCTTTAACGTTGCCCTAAAAACAATTGCACTGGCACTGCCGCTGCTTTCTATGCTCTCGCTTATGCGCGTAGAAGACCTCATGAATGCGCTGGTAGAAGTTGCGCATGTTCCTTATCCTTATGCGTTTACCATTGCAACGGTTTTGCGCTTTGTGCCTGTCTTTGCTTCCGAGATGAACCATATTATGGAGGCTCAGATGGCTCGTGGCGTTGAGTTTGATACCAAAAATCCAATTAAGAAGCTCCAGCTCACCATGCCTTTGATTGTTCCTTTGCTGGTAAGTTCCGTTAAAAAAGCTGATGCTTCGGCACTTGCGGCTGAGCAGCGAGGTTTCTATTTAAGGAACGCTTCATCTGCATTTAAACGCTATCCTTTGGCTCCATCAGACTTTGCTTTGATGATTCTTGGCGTTGCAGTAATTGTTGTTATCCTCGTGTTCTCATAAGAACTTCTCGCGTTTTCACTGTGCTTCGCTGGTAAATGCCGTAACATTAAGGTATTAGAAGGAGGACACGTGGAAACTTTCACTGATCTTTGTCATATCAACGTTAAAGGTGGAGACGGCGGCGCAGGCTGCATGTCTTTCCGCCGAGAAGCATATGTTCCAAAAGGCGGTCCTGACGGTGGCGATGGAGGTCACGGCGGCAATGTTGTCATTGTTGCAGACGCGCAGCTTTCGTCCCTGATTGATTACCGCTACAAGCATCATTTTAAGGCTGAGCGCGGTACCCACGGTAAGGGTGCTCGCCGTCATGGTTCTGACGGACAGGATTTGCTGCTCAAGGTACCTTTGGGAACCGTTGTACGCGAGCTTGATCCAGAAACGCAAGAGCCACTCTACGAGATTGCCGATCTTACTTCTCCCGGTGAGCAGGTAGTTGTTGCTCCTGGTGGCAATGGTGGCCGCGGTAACATTCACTTTGTCACCTCAGTGAGGCGTGCACCAGCATTTGCCGAGAAGGGCGAGCCAGCCCAAGAGCACTGGATTGAGCTAGAGATGAAGCTCATGGCAGATGTGGCCTTGGTGGGCATGCCTTCTGTTGGTAAGAGCTCTCTTATTGCCCGTATCAGTGCAGCTCGTCCAAAGATTGCTGACTATCCTTTTACCACCCTTGTTCCAAACTTGGGCGTTGTTCGTGCTCAAAACGGTCAGTCATTTGTCTGCGCAGACGTTCCCGGTCTTATCGAGGGTGCTTCTGAGGGCAAGGGCCTTGGTCATCAATTCCTTCGTCATATTGAGCGCACAGCGCTTATTGTCCATATGGTAGATGTTACCGGTGGCTATGAAGGTAGAGATCCTGTAGAGGACTACCACGCTATTAACGAGGAGCTTAAAGCATACGCTTCAGAACTTGCTGATCGCCCTCAGATTGTGGTTGCCAATAAGTGCGACATGCCAGGAACAGAAGACGCTATTGAAGCTCTTAAAAAGGCTGCAGAGGCCGATGGTAGAGCTTTCTTT
>CALHQT010000124.1:0-2913 GCA_938038135.1 uncultured Atopobium sp. | reverse complement strand
GAGATAAAACAGCTAATTTTCAATTTTCATTTCCAACTAAACGGGTTTTTTACCTTTTTTGGCACATAATTTTAAGGCCAAAAATTACGTATGCATCAGAATGAATACAAACACTCAAATACGCAGAGAACTGGCTAACAAGTCAAAAATCGCACACTATTCTTCTCAATCATGCGTGGCTCAAGGATTATCTGGATTGACGCACTGTCATCCTGCGCTTCGAAGCCGTTATTATTGCCTGTCACAGCTTCTTGCGTCACAGCTGATTGCGTCGCAGTTGATTGTGTCGCAGCTGATTGCGTTGCGGCTTCTTGCGTCGCGGCTCTCTGCACAACATCCGCTCCATGCTCGCCCAGACGACGAAACATAATCGAAAGCGCGGCGTCAGAAAGCTCATCAACATTTTGCTCAATCGAGGTCAGCGCTGGCTCAAACAGTGCGTCTGAAATGCTGTTATCGTATCCGACAACAGAATAGTCGCGCGGAACATGCAGGCCGCGCTCATACAGGTAGCGCAGCAAGCCCAACGCAATATTGTCCGACGTCGCAACAACCGCCGTAGCATTCACGCGAATCAGCTGCTGAGCTGCAAGATATGCATCAGGAATGTAATAATCGCTGGTCAGCACAAGCGACTGATCCAGCTCCAGGCCTTTCTCGCCAAGTGCGCGAACGTAGCCGTTGAGGCGGGCGCAGCCGGTGTTGGAAGCGGTGTTGACCATGCACGCGATGCGGCGATGACCGTGATCTAGCAGGTATTTTGTGGCCAGATAGCCGCCAAGCTCATTGTTGAACGTGACTTTGTCGCAGTCGAGCGCGTCGATGGTTCGGTCCACCATGACGTACGGCACGGGCAGCTGCTCCAGGTCGGCGATGAGCTGCTTTGAGGCTTCTACCTCGTCGGACGTGATGATAAAGATGCCGTCGGCGCCGCGGTTTACCAGCAGTCGCACAAGGTCCGCATCATTTGACGTGCTGTTATCCGAGTTGGTGATGAACAGCGCGTACCCGCGGCGGCGGCACTTCATCTCCAGCATCTTTGCAAACGACGAGAAAAACCGGCTCTCGATATTCGGCACGATTAGCCCCAGCGTCTGCGTATGCTGTGTGACCAGGCTTCTTGCAATCTGGTTGGGAATGTAGTGCTCGCGACGGGCAACGTCGAGGATGCGGCGGCGGTTCTCGTCGCTCACGCGCACCGGCCGGCCGTTCAGCACCAGCGAAACCGTGGCGGGCGACAGCCCCACCTCGCGCGCAATCGTTTTTAGGGTGACTTTTTCTGCCACGTTACCTCGCAACTTGCCCCGTTTGTCGTTGTTGCTTAAGTATAATAGTCGAGAAACCCCTGCGGCTGGTCGTCCGCCAAAAGCCAGACGTTGTCTCCACACGACAACCGCACCTGGACCCCGATACCGCACGCAAGCTGCACCTGCGCCCCGGCGCTCGCACGACAACCGCATTCCGAGAGGACGCGCATGAACATCACTCCACAGGAAATCGCCGAAACCCTCGCCATGGTCAGCGAGCAAAACCTTGACCTGCGCACCATCACGATGGGTATCTCGCTCAATAGCTGCGCAGACGAGGACCTGGATCGCATGTGCCAGAAGGTCTACGACCGCATCACGCGCCAGGCCGAACACCTGGTGTCCGTGGCCGAGGACTTGGAGCGCGAGTACGGCATCCCTATTGCCAACAAGCGCGTTTCCGTCACGCCAATCGCACAGATTGCGGCATGTACCTCGGCGCAGGATCTGACGCCGTTGGCTCACACACTTGATCGCGCGGCCGAAACGCTGGGCATCGACTTTTTGGGCGGCTTCTCGGCACTGGTTCACAAGGGCCTTGGCGACGCCGACCGCCGACTCATCGCATCCATCCCCGAGGCGCTGGCCACCACGTCGCGCGTCTGTTCCTCGGTAAACGTCGCGTCTACGCGCGCAGGCATCAACATGGACGCCGTCCTGCTCATGGCAGAAACCGTGCTCGAAGCCGCTCGCCGCACCACCGACATTCAGTGCTACGGTGCCGCTAAGCTGGTCGTTTTTGCCAACATGGTGGAGGACTCCCCCTTCATGGCCGGCGCGGTTCACGGCGGCGGAGAGGCCGACGCCGTCATTAACGTGGGCGTTTCCGGTCCTGGCGTCATGGCTGCGGCCCTCGCCGAGCTCCCCGACTCCGCAAACCTCATGGACGTTGCCGAGAAGATCAAGCAGACCGCATTCAAGATTACCCGCGCGGGCGAGCTGATGAGCCGCGAGGCCTCAAGGCGCCTGGGTGTCGAGAAGGGCATCGTAGACCTGAGCCTTGCGCCAACCCCAGCAGCTGGCGATTCCGTCGCTAAGATTCTGGAGCTCATCGGCGTTGGCGAATGCGGCGGCCCCGGAACCACCTGCGCGCTTGCCCTCCTCAACGACGCTGTCAAGAAAGGCGGCGTCATGGCGTCGTCAAGCGTTGGCGGCCTGTCCGGCGCATTCATCCCGGTCTCTGAGGATGCGGGCATGATTCGCGCAGCTCAAGACGGTGCGCTTTCTCTCGAGAAACTCGAGGCGATGACCTCAGTGTGCTCCGTTGGTTTGGACATGATTGCTATTCCTGGCGATTCCTCCGTGGAAACCATTGCGGGCATCATCGCAGATGAGATGGCTATTGGCGTCATCAACACCAAGACCACGGCGGTCCGTGTTATCCCAGCTATCGGTTACAACGAGGGCGACGTCCTGGAGTTTGGTGGCCTCTTTGGATCCGCGCCCATCATGCCGGTCAACCAGTTTGCGGGCACGGTGCTTGCCCACCGCGGCGGTCGCTTCCCCGCTCCGCTCAATTCTCTCAAGAACTAGCAAAAGAGCCTTCACATCTGAACTGCCTCCCATTTCTTGGACATAAGAAATGGGAGGTAGTTCATATGCGGGT
>CALHQT010000123.1:0-5805 GCA_938038135.1 uncultured Atopobium sp. | reverse complement strand
TGATACAGCTGCTTGTTTAACCGTAGTAGTGATGTCATTTATGTTGTTTAGTCGTCTAGAATCTGCTGGTCGTTTCTCAACTATTCTGCGTAATCTTGAAATTGCAATGGAACAAACAAACGCTATTCTCGCCACCCCCGCAATGGAGGAGGGAGAGGGTCTTGAGAAGGCGGCATCTTGCGACATTGAACTTTCTCATGTTTCCTTTGGCTACGATGATAGGCAAATTCTTGAAGATGTCAGCCTTTCTATTCCTGCAGGCACCTCTTGTGCCATCGTGGGGCCAAGTGGATCAGGTAAGACAACGCTTGTCCGTCTAATTGAGCGTTTTTGGGATGTAAATGCAGGTCAAGTGACCCTTGGTGGACGCGATGTGCGCGACTATAAAGTTGACGCCCTGCTCCAAAATTTCTCTACCGTATTTCAGGGAGTATTCCTTTTTGATGACACCATTGAGAACAACATCAAGTTTGGTAATCCAAGCGCAACTCATGAGCAAGTAGTTGACGCAGCTAAGCGTGCCTGCTGTGAAGAGTTTATCCAGGCGTTACCTGACGGATATGAAACGCGCTTAGGAGAAGGCGGCTCAATGCTTTCTGGTGGCGAGCGTCAGCGTCTTTCTATTGCGCGCGCTATCTTAAAAGATGCGCCGATCGTTGTGCTTGATGAGGCTACGGCCAATGTTGATCCAGAAAACGAGCTTGAACTCCAGCGCGCAATCGCCGAGCTTACAAAGTCTAAGACTGTCATCATGATTGCCCATCGCTTAAAAACAGTGCGCAATGCAAATCAGATACTTGTCCTGGACAAAGGTCACATTGTTCAGCGGGGAACTCACGAATCATTGATGGCAGAAGGCGGAATCTACGCCGATTTTGTTAACATGCGCGAGAAAACCGTCGGCTGGAAAATTGCGTAACTACTGGCAAGCTACTGAGAAATATCACACGTAAAAAATATGCACCCAAGCAAGCGCTTGGGTGCATATAACGTTAAAGCTGAAATGAGGTTTACTGAACCTGGCAGATCATAGCAACATTAGTTGAAGTGGTGTAGTCACCAAGACGTGGGCTGGTATGAGGATCGCCAGCAGTCAGAACAACAATGTCGCCGGTCTCAACGACGCCAACTTCCTTTGCAACGTTCAGGGCGTTGTACATGGTGTTAGAAAGTGTGCCCTGCTCAGAGGTCTTGAATGCATAGACACCCCAATAGAAGCAGGTACGACGAACTGCCTCATCAGATGGAGACATTGCATACAGAGGACGCTTTGGACGGAAGTTAGAAACAAGGCGAGCAGTGCGGCCAGAGTGTGTTGGGCAGATGATGCACTTAGCGTCAACACGGATTGCCATATCAACTGCAGCAAAGCCCGTAGCGCCGTTGACGTTCTTAAGGCCCTCACGCTGGTGATAGACATCCTTGACTGGCAGGTACTTCTCGGTTTCCTTGCAGATGGAAGCCATGGTCTTTACTGCTTCAACAGGGTACTTACCAGCTGCAGACTCACCAGAAAGCATGACGCAGTCAGTGCCGTCGTAGATTGCGTTAGCAACGTCCGTAACCTCTGCACGGGTTGGGCGAGGGTTACGAATCATAGAGTCAAGCATCTGAGTTGCGGTGATGACAGGCTTGTAAGCATCGTTGCACTTCTTGATGACAGTCTTCTGGATGTGAGGAACCTCAGCTGCAGGAACCTCAACGCCAAGGTCACCACGGGCAACCATGATGCCGTTAGAAGCTGCAAGAATCTCGTCGAAGTTCTTTACGCCAAGAGCAGACTCAATCTTAGGGAAGATCTGTACGTTAGGAGTACCCATCTCGCGGCAGATGTTACGAATCTCCTCAACTGCAGCGCCATCACGGATGAAGGAAGCAGCAATTGCGTCAATACCAAGCTCGCAACCAAACATGATGTCTGCGCGGTCCTGCTCAGTGACGGAAGGAAGGCCAATGTTGACGTTAGGAACGTTTACGCCCTTCTTCTCACCAAGCTCACCACCGTTGATAATCTTGCAGTGCATGTCAGTGCCCTCAACGTGATCAACCTCGAGGCCAATGAGACCGTCATCAATAAGGATGATGGAGCCCTTCTTGACCTCTTTTGGAAGATTCTTGTAGTCAAGTGAGAAGCGCTGAGCATTGCCGATGACGTCATCATCAGTGGTGACAATAACGGAATCACCAGTAGTAAGGGTGACCTTCTTGCCATCCTCGAGAAGACCGGTGCGAACCTCAGGACCCTTTGTATCAAGCATGATAGCAATAGGAATACCAAGCTCATCAGAGATAGAACGAACGCGACCAATCATAGTGCGGTGATACTCATGGCTACCGTGCGAGAAGTTAAAACGTGCGACGTTCATACCAGCAAGAATGAGCTCACGAAGGACCTCATCACTTTCTGTAGCAGGACCCATAGTACAAACAATCTTGGTCTTTTTGCGAGCCATATCTCTCCTTTTCATAGGAATTGAAATCACATTCGGTTATCAATAGTAACCGTTTTCAGAGCGTTTGTTTCTCTGGTGCTTAGCAAACCACACTTTTATCAACATAGTCAGTACCCTCAGCAAAAGCAGTTGCGTTATCTAGCGTAACCTGAGCAATCTGAGAAAGTGCCTCATGAGTAAAGAATGCCTGGTGACTTGTCATGACAACGTTAGGGAAAGAGCAAAGCGTAGAGGTAACTGAATCAAAGACCTCAGCGCCGCGGTCCTTATAGACGTTTGGATTTTCCTCTTCATAAACGTCAAGGCCACAAGCACCAATTTTTCCAGAAAGAATGCCACGAATAAGAGCATTGGTATCAATAAGTCCACCGCGACCAGTATTAACGAGGATGACGCCATCTTTCATTTTTCCGATGGTCTTATCGTTAATCATGTGATAGCTCTCATCATTCAGGAAAGCGTGGAGTGAAATGAAGTCTGAACGCTCCCAGAGCTCATCGTAGCTGACATACTCATCAACGACGTGCTCGTCATTGACAAGGCTCATGTTTGGATAGAGATCTGCACCAAGAACGTGCATACCAAAGCCCTTGCAAATGCGGCAGAGTGCAGCACCAATACGACCAGTGCCTACAATACCTGCAGTTTTTCCGTGAAGAGTATCGCCAACAAGACCAGCAAGTGAGAAGTTATTCTCGCGAATTCTGATGTAGCCGCGATGAATACGACGGTTAGCAGCAAGCGCAAGACCCATTGCGTGCTCTGCGATTGCTTCAGGGGAGTAAGCAGGTACGCGCGTAACCGTAATACCAAGGTCTTTAGCAGCGTTAACATCAACAGCATCAAAGCCAGCGCAGCGCATAAGTAGAAGCTTAACGTCAAAGCCGGCAAGAATCTCAAGAGTCAGAATTGAAGCATCAGCGTTTACAAAGGCACAAACGGCATCATATCCCTTTGCATAGCCCGCAGTCATAGGCGTGAGATTGGAATCAATGTAGTCAATTGAGATGTCTGGATACTTTGGAAGCTCAAGGTTGAAAGAATCCTTGTCATAACTTTGAGCACCATAAAACAGGATTTTCATAACTGCCTCCTTGCCAAAACTAACGTTTGGCTTATGTTGTTATGTACTGCGCTTATTGTACCCCTTGGATAACAATTATTTGGCACATAACAGGAGTTTTAAGAAATATTTATAAGGTTTGAAAAAAGAAAGAATACGGTAAAATGATAGAGCATTGTAAGGTCCTATGATAGGACGTTGTAAGGTCCTGACACGGCAACCTTGGTGAGCCCTTGCCCCTCTCCTGGGGAATTATGATCGGGCATCAATCTGTCAGGTAGAAACCCAGGAGGAACTTTGAAAGAGTATCTTTCAAGTGCGTCTGATGTTATCAGCGCACAAAAAACTGATGCTGAAGCTGGACTGTCTGATGTAGAAGCAGCTTCTCGTCTTGAGGCTCATGGCCTTAATAAGCTTAAAGAGGCTCCAAAAGAATCAATTATTAAAAGGTTTTTTGCACAGATGGCCGACCCTATGGTCATTATGCTTCTTGTTGCTGCTGCTATTTCTGCTGCTGAAGGAATTTATACCGGAGAAGGCGGAATTGCAGACGTTGTCATTATTCTATTTGTTGTTGTCATCAATTCCGTTCTTGGTGTTGTTCAGGAGGGCAAAGCCGAAGAAGCTCTTGCTGCTCTGCAAGAGATGAGTGCAGCTCAGAGCAAGGTTATCAGAGACGGTCGCCTTGAGACTATTGCCTCAACCGAGCTTGTTGTGGGCGATATTATTCTGCTTGAGGCGGGTGACTCTGTCCCAGCTGATTGCCGCATTCTTGAGAGTGCTTCTATGAAGGTAGAGGAGTCGGCGCTCACAGGTGAATCAGTTCCTGTCGAGAAACACGCGGAGACTCTCAGCCTTGCTGAAGGCACAGACGATATTCCTTTGGGCGACCGAAAGAATATGTGTTACTCCGGATCCATTGTGGTCTATGGACGCGGTCGTGCGGTTGTTGTTGCAACCGGTATGGACACTGAGATGGGTAAGATTGCAGACGCAATTTCCCAGGCAGAGGATGGACAGACTCCACTTCAAATTGCCCTTGATAAGCTTTCTCACACACTTACCATCCTTGTTGTTGTCATCTCACTGCTTGTTTTTGCAACAGGCTTCATCAAGCACGGCGCTGAGATGCTTGGCAACTTTGATCTTATCCTAAGTACGTTTATGGTTGCAGTTTCTCTTGCAGTAGCTGCAATTCCAGAGGGTCTTGTTGCTGTTGTTACTATCGTTCTTTCTATGGGCGTTACCAGAATGAGTGAACGTCACGCCATCGTTCGTCGTCTTACCGCAGTTGAGACTCTTGGTTGTACTCAGGTTATCTGCTCTGATAAGACTGGCACTTTGACTCAGAACAAGATGACTGTTGTTCGTCACGAGACAGAAAACCTTGACGCACACGTGCGTACCATGGCACTGTGCTCTGATGCTACCTGGGATGATATTGAACAGGTAGCAAAGGGTGAGCCTACTGAGGCTGCTCTTGTTGCAGACGCTGCAAAACTTGGATACACCACAAGTGACCTTGCTTCTTCTCGCCCTCGTATTGGTGAGGCGCCCTTTGATTCTTCTCGTAAGATGATGTCTGTTGTGGTGCGCACCCGCTCTGGCAAGGTTGTACAGCACACTAAGGGTGCACCTGACGAGGTACTTGCTCGCTGCACCAAGATTATGACAAGCGATGGCATTATTGACCTCACCGATGAGGCTCGCTCTGAGATTTTGGCTCAGAACAAGTCCATGGCTGACCAGGCTCTTCGCGTTATGGCATCTGCTCGTCGTGACTGGGGAACAGAAGCTCCCCAGAGCTATGACCCAGCCAACCTTGAGCATGACATGGTCTTTGTTGGACTCTCTGGCATGATTGACCCAGTTCGTCCTGAGGTTAAGGGTGCTGTTGCGGAGGCACATAGCGCTGGTATGCGTACTGTTATGATTACAGGTGACCATATTGATACAGCCGTTGCTATTGCAATTGAGCTGGGCATTATTACCGATCGCTCTCAGGCAATTACCGGTGCACAGCTCGATAAGATCTCTGATGAAGAGTTTGAGCAGCGCATTGAGACAATTGGCGTTTATGCACGCGTTCAGCCTGAGCACAAGGTTCGCATTGTTGATACCTGGCGCAAGAAGGGCATGGTCACAGCCATGACGGGTGACGGCGTTAACGATGCGCCTTCCATTAAACGCGCTGATATTGGTATCGGTATGGGCATTACTGGTACCGACGTTACCAAGGGCGTTGCAGATATGGTTTTGGCTGACGATAACTTTGCCACCATTATTAGC
>CALHQT010000122.1:0-4107 GCA_938038135.1 uncultured Atopobium sp. | reverse complement strand
ATCTGGCTCTCTAGCAGCTATTTCCGGTCTTACTCCTGGGGACACTATTCTTACGTTTAACAAGGTAGAGGTTCATACCTGGGAAGACCTGACCGCTGCCATTAAAGATGCAATGTCTGCTGGCGTAGAGGATATTCCTGTCACCTATGATCGCGGCGGTATTCAGCTTCAAACTACTATTAAGCCTGCTTTACGTCCTGACGATAAGATCATCGGCGTGTCACCCGTTATGACCATGTATCACTTCTCGTTTATTGACGCGTCTGCCGCAGCTGTATCGTATGCTGCACAGGTTGGACAGTTTGCCCTAAGACTGCTCATTCCAACGCAGACTATGGAAGTCCTTAATCAGTCGTCGTCCGTTGTAGGAATTTCTGTCATGGCTTCAGAAGCTGCTGCAGAGGGCTTCTCGACCCTTATTATGCTGGTAGCAGCCATTTCTATGTCACTTGGATTCATGAATCTTTTACCTATTCCACCTCTTGACGGTGGAAAGATTCTGATTGAGGTAATTCAGGTGATTATTAGAAAGCCTCTGTCTATCAAAGTTCAAAACATTTTGTCTTACATTGGACTGGCGTTTTTCCTGTTTGTCTTTGTTGTTGCACTGAGAAACGATATCCTTCATTTGCTGTTTAGGTAGCTGATTTTATGTCTGAGATTGCTCGCACAAAAACTCATCCCGTCATGGTTGGATCTGTCCAGGTTGGCGGAGGTGCTCCCGTTTCTGTTCAGTCCATGTGCACCACCAAAACCGATGATCCAGATGCCACGCTCCATCAGATCAAAGAGCTTGCCGAGGCAGGGTGCGAGATTATCCGTGTGGCAATTCCAGACGCAAAGGCCCTCGATGGCTTTGAAGAGATTTGCAAATATTCGCCGCTTCCTGTTGTTGCCGATATTCACTTTGACTATAAGCTGGCGCTTGATGCGGCAAAGCGAGGTGCGGCAGCTCTTCGTATTAACCCAGGAAACATTGGCTCTATGGAGCGCGTTGATGCTGTTATTGAGGCAGCTAAAGAGGCACATATTCCCATTAGAATTGGCGTTAACGCAGGCTCTCTTGCTAAAGAATTTGATACAAGACAAGATATGACCCTTGTCGAGAAACTCGTGGCGTCGTCAAAGTCATTTGTAGAGCATTTTTCTTCTCGCGGTTTTGACGATATTGTCTTATCTGCAAAAGCTCACGATGTTCCCACTACACTTGCGGTTTACCGTGCACTTTCAAAGGAGCTTCCACAGATTCCTCTGCATGTAGGTGTTACGGAGGCTGGCGCACTGAGGCAGGGAACGGTAAAGAATTCTGCTGCGGTGGGCATTTTGCTTGAGAGCGGTATTGGCGATACCATGCGCCTTTCTCTTACAGCCGATCCCGTAGAAGAAGTTCACGTAGCATGGGAACTTCTTGCAGCTCTTGGCATGCGTCGCATTAAGCCAGAGCTGGTGAGCTGTCCTACGTGCGGCAGGTGTGGCGTTGATATGATTCCTATTGCAGAGGAAGTTACTAAGCGTCTGGATGGCGTTCGTGCTCCAATTTCTGTAGCAGTCATGGGATGTGTTGTTAACGGACCTGGTGAGGCTAGGGGCGTTGACCTTGGCGTTGCCTGTGGCAAAGGTCAGGCAGTATTGTTTGAAAACGGCAATCCTCTTAGAAAAGTGCCTGAAGATAAGATTGTTGATGAGTTATTCGCCGAAATCGAGAATCGTTTTGGCAAAAAATAAGTAAACTATACGTATTACTTCATATTGAAAGGAAACTACCTTGAAGCACTGGATGCGCATGTCTTCTTTGTATGCACCAACACTCAAAGAAGACCCAGCTGAGGCTGTACTTGCAAGTCACCGCCTGCTCCTTCGTGCTGGCATGATCAGAAAGACCGCTGCAGGTCTTTACTCTTATCTGCCACTTGCATGGCGCTCTCTTTTAAAGATTGAGGCCATCATTCGCGATGAGATGGACGGTATTGGTGCTCAGGAGATTCTTGTTCCTATTATGACCCCCGCTGAGCTCTGGGAAGAGTCTGGTCGTTGGGATGTTTATGGCGACGAGCTTATGCGTATGCACGACCGTCATGATCGTCAGTTTGCTCTTGGTCCAACTCACGAGGAAACCTTCACAGACCTTATTAGAAATGAGCTCAAAAGCTATAAGCAGCTTCCTGTAACGCTCTATCAGATTCAGGATAAGTTCCGTGACGAGCGTCGTCCACGCTTTGGTCTTATGCGTGGCCGTGAGTTCATTATGAAAGACGGATATTCCTTCTCGGCAAATCAAGAGTCGCTGCAAGAGTGCTATGACCAGGAGAAGGTTGCTTACCAGAACGTTTGTGATCGCACACGCCTTAAGGCTCTGCAGGTAGTTGCAGACTCTGGTCAGATTGGTGGAGACACCTCTGTTGAGTTTATGGCGCTGGCAGAGGCTGGCGAGGCAAGCCTGGTCTACTGCGATTGTGGCTATGCTGCAGATACTGAGGCAGCAGCTGCAAAGATCAACGTAGAAGAGCGTGAGTCTGGCAAGATGTGTGAGATTCACACTCCTGGTATTGGCTCCATTGATGATGTTGCTGAGTTCCTTCACGTTTCACCTGCAGCAACTCGTAAGGCTCTAGCCCTTGTTGACGGAAACGGTAAGCCAGTTGTGTGCTTTGTTCCAGGTACTCATGAGCTCAATGAGGTTAAGGCTGAGCACGTCTTTGGTGACTATCACATGATGACCGATGAAGAGCTTGAGGAGTATGGCCTCATCAAGGGCTTCATTGGACCTGTTGGTCTACCTGAGGGTATCCGCGTTGTTGGAGACCTCTCTCTTGAGGATACTCAGTGGTGGCTCTGCGGTGCTAATAAGGCAGACTACCACCTTGATCACGTTGAGCTTGGCCGTGACTTTGAGATTAACGAGTGGAAAGACCTTGTCACTTCTCAGGAGGGCGATATTTGTCCTGAGTGTGGTCTTCCTCTGCATGCTGCTCGTGGTATTGAGGTTGGCCAGGTCTTCCAGCTTGGCACCAAGTACTCTTCAGCTCTTAACGCTACCTTCACCGACGAAAACGGCGAGGACAAGCCTCTGGTTATGGGCTGCTACGGCATTGGTGTTTCCAGACTGCTTGCTGCTGTTGTTGAGCAATACAATGACGAGAAGGGCATCAAGTGGCCAGTCTCTGTTGCTCCTTATGAGGTTTCTGTTCTTTGCCTCTCTGACAAAGACCCAGAGATTTGGAATGCAGCGGGTGCTGTAGCTGACGCCTGTGTTGCAGCTGGTCTTGAGACTGTTGTTGATGATCGTGCAGAGCGTCCTGGCGTTAAGTTTGCAGATGCAGACCTTATTGGTTTCCCATGGCAGGTTATTGTGGGCAAGAAGGGCGTTGCAAACGGCATCGCAGAAGTCAAGGAGCGTGCTACCGGTGAGCGCTTTGAGGTTGCTCTTGATGAGGTTGCCTCTTGGTTGGCAGAGAAGATTCTTCCAGAGCGTGAGCTTTAAAAAAGAGCGCCTGGTTATTAACCAAGCGCTACATCAAGGGTCATCATTACGGTAAAGCCTAATGCGAAGGCAAGTACTCCAATGTTTGAGTGCTTGCCTTCACTCATTTCTGGAATAAGTTCTTCTACCACTACATACATCATGGCGCCTGCCGCAAAACTCAGCAGGTATGGAAGAACTGGAATAACAAGCTCTGCTGCAAGAATAGTAAGTACTGCTCCAATAGGCTCAACTATGCCAGATAAAATTCCCAAGATGAGGGACTTGCCTTTAGAGGTGCCGCCTGCATGAAGAGGCATTGAAATGATGGCGCCTTCAGGAAAGTTCTGAATGGCAATGCCAAGTGCTAAAGCCATGGCTCCTGCATAGGTAATATTAGAGTTACCCGAGACCCATCCAGCAAAAACTACACCAACTGCCATTCCTTCAGGAATGTTGTGGAGCGTTACTGCTAACGCCATAAGCGTTGATTTTTGCCAGCTTGTCTTAATGCCTTCAGCCTCATCGTCTGTCTCGCCCAGGTGAAGGTGGGGGATTACATGGTCAAGCAAGAGCAAGAAAAGAGTGCCTACCCAAAATCCAACTACTGCGGGAACAAAAGCAAACTGTCCCATAGCTTCAGAGGA
>CALHQT010000121.1:0-4071 GCA_938038135.1 uncultured Atopobium sp. | reverse complement strand
AGCAATGCGCCTTGCGGACCACTCACAGAGGTTGTCAAAGTGCTCGGAGATTCCACCAGACTCCTCTGCAATAAGCTTGCCAAGGCTTGGGAAAACCAAACCATAGTTGTGATTCTGAGCAGTAATCTCAACCTTGCCGGTCAGAAGATTCATGACTGGTTCGTTGCCGCCGTGGTGTCCAAATTTGAGTTTCTCGATATCTGCACCTGCGACAATGGAGAGCATCTGGTTGCCCAGGCAGATACCAAAGACGGGAACCTTGCCCAGAACGCCGCGAGCGGCCTCCTGCGTAGCGTCAACCTGCTCTGGGTCACCAGGGCCGTTGGAGAAGAAGATGCCGTCTGGGTTGTAGGCCAAAGCGTCCTCAGCAGGTGTATTCCACGGTACAACCGTGACCTCGCAACCGTTTGCTGCAAGACCCTGGAGAATGCCGTTCTTCTCGCCACAGTCGTACGCGACAACGTTGAAGCGCTTCTTAGACGTAGCGGAAACCACGTGAGGCGCGTCGACGGAGACGTCGGGGACAAAGTTGTGCTCGGAGATGCTGGGCGATGCCTGGACGCGCGCAAGCAGATGGGCGGGGTCCAGGTCCTCGGTGGAGATGGCTGCCTTCTGTGCGCCAAAATCGCGCAGGTGCATGGTCAGCGCACGAGTATCGATGCCCTCGATGGCAACGACGCCGTTTTCCTGCAGGAACTCTGGCAGGCTCTGCTTGGATGTCCAGTTGCTTGGCTCGTAGCACATGTCGTGCACGACAAAGCCACGCAGGTGCAGGGTGTCTCGCTGCATGACCGCAGGATCGATGCCGTAGTTGCCTACCTGCGGATAGGTCAACGTGACAATCTGGCCGGCGTAACTTGGATCGGAGATAATCTCCTGGTAGCCGGTCATAGACGTGTTAAAAACAATCTCGCCGAAGGTCTCTCCGCTAGCACCACAGCACCTCCCCTCGAAGGTTGTTCCGTCTTCGAGAACAAGCAGCGCGCGAGGCTGCGAGGTGGCACTTGCCAGTGGATTCATATACTCTCCGATCTGCGTACGAGCATGCCGAGCCATAAAAAAAGAGCACTCCTTATGGAGGCTCAACAGCGAACATGCGCACTCAACGCTATGGGCCTTGCCGGTGTCTCGCACCGTCCTTAAAGGTTGGTAGTATTGTAGCGCATAACCAATAAAGGAGATGGCATGTTTCCAGATTTTCTAGAGAATCCCTCAGATGTTGCTGCCCCACTTCTTCTGGGATGTACTCTGACAAGGACAATTACGCTTAATGGCGAGAAACACAAACTTGTTGCAAGAATTGTGGAGACCGAGGCGTACGACCAAGACGACCCTGCAAGCCATGCGTTTGGCGGGCCTAGCGATCGCAACGCAGCCATGTTTGGACCAGCAGGTCATCTGTACGTGTACGTTTCGTACGGTATGCATCACTGCTGCAATGTGGTGTGCGGACCTGAGGGTTTTGGCAGCGGATGTTTAGTGCGCGCCGTTGAGCCTCTTGAGGGCGTAGAGGTGATGCGCGAGCTCCGTGAGGCTGGACGCGCGGGTAAAGCACATACGGGACGTGCAGGTAAAGAGCAAGCGGAACGTGCGCGTAAGCACCCGCTCAAGCTGCGCGACCTTACCAATGGGCCAGGTAAGGTGTGCGCTGCACTTGGTATTGACAAGGAGCTCTACGGACATGATCTAAAAGTTGAGCCGCTTGTGCTGGACTTTGCTCCCCTGCTACCAGGAGAAACAATTGGGCGTTCACCTCGCGTAGGCATTAGCAAAAACATTGATGCTCCAAAGCGCTTTTTCATCGAAGGAAACGAGTTTGTTTCAAGAGCTTAGTGCATGAGTGTACAGGGCGCGTCAGGCGTGCGAACAAGACATGTGATCATAACTTGCGATCAAAAAAGGACCTTGGGAGACCAAGGTCCTTTTAAATCTTACGTTAAAGCCAACAATGAAGTTAGCTTAAATACGTGCTGCAACAACGGGTTTCTCGCCAAATGCGATGCAATCTAGCAGACACCCTGCGCCATCATTGCGTTTGCAACCTTGAGGAAACCGGCGATGTTTGCGCCAAAGACCAGGTTGCCGGGGTGGCCATACGTTGCCGCGGCCTCTGAAGCAGCAGTGTAGATGCTCTCCATGATTCCCTGCAACTTGGAGTCTACCTCCTCAAACGTCCAGGAAAGGTGCTCGGCGTTCTGCGACATCTCAAGACCGGAAACAGCTACGCCGCCAGCGTTGGCAGCTTTGCCAGGCGCGAAGAAGACGTCGTTTTCGATGAGGTAATTGGTTGCCTCGAGGGTGGTTGGCATGTTAGCGCCCTCAACGACGTACTTGGTGCCGTTAGCAACAAGTTTCTGCACGTCAGCAAGCTCGAGCTCGTTCTGAGTTGCGCACGGCATGGCGATGTCGCACTTCTGGCTCCAAGGACGCTCTCCTGGGAAGAAAGTAGCGGAAGGACGTGCGTCGGCGTACTCCTTGATGCGGGCGCGACGAACTTCCTTGACGTCTTTCAGCAGCTCAACGTCAATACCCTCAGGGTCATAGACGTAACCTGAGGAGTCAGAAACGGTCACCACGGTTGCTCCCAGCTGCTGTGCCTTCTGGGCAGCGTAGGTAGCAACGTTTCCGGAACCGGAGATGCAGACCGTTTTGCCCGCGAGCGCATCGTTCTTCTCGGCAAGCATGTGGGTGAGGAAGTAAACCGCGCCGTAGCCGGTTGCCTCGGTGCGAGCAAGGGAGCCGCCGAAGGAGAGGCCTTTGCCGGTCAGGACGCCGGTCCACTCGTTGCGCAGGCGCTTGTACTGGCCAAACATGTAGCCAATCTCGCGCGCGCCAGTACCAATGTCACCAGCTGGCACGTCGGTGTTTGGACCAATGTGACGAGCAAGCTCAGTCATAAAGGACTGGCAAAACGCCATAATCTCGCGGTCGGACTTGCCCTTTGGATCGAAGTCAGAGCCGCCCTTGCCGCCGCCCATTGGAAGCGTGGTCAGGGAGTTCTTGAAGATTTGCTCAAAGCCGAGGAACTTCAAGATAGACAGGTTAACGGTTGGATGGAGACGAAGGCCGCCCTTGTAAGGTCCAATTGCGGAGTTAAACTCGATGCGGTATCCGCGATTAACCTGAACGTTGCCAGCGTCGTCAATCCAGGGGACGCGGAACATAACAATGCGCTCTGGCTCAACAAGACGCTCAAGCAATGCGGCTTTCTCGAACTCTGGATGAGCATCAAGTGCAGGTTGGATGGTGGTAAGAACTTCTTTTGCTGCCTGGATAAACTCAGGCTGATCTGCGTAACGCTCTTCAAGCTGTGCGATTACCTTAGATGAATAGCTCATGAAACCCCTTTCGAAGTGGTTACGAATAGCATAGTCATCTAATGTTTCAATTAAATAACAAAACCAAAAAATCCAAACAGCGAAAAATTAGTTTAAAAAGATTGCAATTTATTCTTGCTCTTGGGCGATTTGTCACCTATACTTTTCTCTCGGCTCGGGGTGTAGCGCAGCTTGGTAGCGCAACTGCTTTGGGAGCAGTGGGTCGCTGGTTCGAATCCAGTCACCCCGACCATTTTTCTTTTTGCTTTACCCTTGCGGCGGTAGTTCAATTGGTAGAGCATCAGCCTTCCAAGCTGACTGTTGCGGGTTCGAGTCCCGTCCGCCGCTCCATAAAATTTCCTATTTTAAATTATCCCCTGTTCAAGGCATAATTCTGAATATTTATCCCGCCTCTTGTTTCTTCATGAGTGCTGGTAGTTTTTTAGACGAGTTAGCGATTTTTTCCACGGTTATCTCTGTTTTCACAGACATCTTATTAGCAATTTTCCTCTTTACTTGTCATGATCAACTTTTGATTTATTTCCTTGAATATTCATGCAATTAAATTCATTTCCATGCATACGTAATTTTTGAGCTCAAAATTATGTGCCGAAAAAGGTAAAAAATGCGTTTAGTTGGAAATGAAAATTGAAAATTAGACGTTTTATCTCCAACTAAGACGATTTTTTACCGCCTCAAAAACTTTTATCTGGGCAAACGTTGTATGCAGAAAAATGAAATCTCCAACTAAACG
>CALHQT010000120.1:0-4977 GCA_938038135.1 uncultured Atopobium sp. | reverse complement strand
TCGACCGCGGGACAGTCCCAGCCTTCCGTGAGTAACATCGAATTACAGAGTACTTGGTACTTTCCGCGATTGAAGTCCGAGAGAATCTCCTCGCGGTCTTCTGACTGTCCATCCACTTCGCACGCCGTGAGTCCGCGCTCAATCAGCTTCTCCGTGAACTTCTTAGCCGTTCTAATAAGTGGCAGGAATACCACCGTGCGCCTGTCTTGGCAGCGTGTAACCATAGCGTCCGCGATGGCGTCCAGATATGGCTCTAGGGCGTCTCCAAGTTGTCCCGCTTGGTAGTCGCCATGCGTTACTGATACGCTCGACAGGTCAACCTGTAGAGGTACCATTTCCGCTTCAATCGGACAAAGGTACCCGTCATTGATAGCGTGCGCCATGTCGTACTCGTAGGCGATGGAGTCGTATACCTCGCCGAGGTCTTTGCGGTCTGCTCTGTCGGCGGTTGCGGTAACGCCTAGAACGTTGGCACTATTAAAGTGGTCGAGGATGCGGGTATAGCCTTCCGCGAGTGTGTGGTGAGCTTCATCGACCACGATACAGTCGAAGACATCTGGCCTAAACTGTGACAGCCGGCTCTCGCGCATAAGCGTCTGAACCGAGCCGACCGTGACCGACGCCCACGAGTTGAGACTTGTATTCTCCGCCTTCTCCAGCGCACACTTCAGATTGGCGGTTTGCTCAATCTTTGTCGCGGCTTGCTCCAAGAGCTCACCGCGGTGCGCCAGGATAAGGGAACGCCCGCCGCGTGATGCCACACGACGGACGACCTCGGCGAAGCATATGGTCTTACCCGTTCCTGTTGCTTGAACCAGCAACGTGCGCTTTCGACCTTGCTCCCACTCTCTGAACACTGACTCAACCGCCTCGACCTGATAGGGTCTCAGCTCCATAATTACAACCCCTGATACTGACTAGGCTGTGGTGCTACCTGTTGAGGTTGCACAACGCTCTGAGCAGGAATTGTGGCCTGTTGTGGCTGTGGTGCGTACACTGGCTGCGCCTGTGTTTGTGGCTGAGCGTAGTACGCAGCGGGCGCGGCTTGTGGCATTGGAGTTGGCGCGGGCGCAGGTGCGGTTGCAGGATCTGGAACGATGAAGTCGTCCACTTCGTTGTAATCCTTACCGTTGTAGACGCGCGTCTTAATCCTGCACTTACCGCTCTTGCCGATGATGTTGTTCCAGTCAACGTGGAACTTCTGGCCTGTAGTGCTTCCCGCGGGCATGTCTCCGATGGACTTGGCAAACTTGGACAGCTTGAAAGCTACCGCGCTGGACAAGAACAAGTTAGTAAATACGGTTGTCTCCTGGACACCATTGGAACACCTGAGTGTCAGCTTGGCCATAGAACATGCGTCCATCTTCTCGCTTCCGTCGAAGTGGCCACGTTCAAATCCTGTGATGGTGAAGTCGTAGATACCAGGCGTAAGCAACACAAACTCTGGCTCTCCTGGGTCGATAATCTCATCGTCCCAACCGATTGCGTAACCTTTAGTACTAGCCATTTTTTATCTCCTTTTTCTAGCTAATAAATACCGATTTAATTGAACGGAACAGGCGCGCTCTTTGCCGCTTCAACAGCGCGCGCAGGCAGGATGTACTTGTTCATCACGGTGTCCCAACCACTCACGAGATAATCCGCGAATCCTTCCGGGTAATCCACAGGCGAGCACTCCGCAGGGAAGTTGCCCGTCTTGCCGACGGCGTCTCGAAGCTCTGCGTCTGTGACCTTGTTGGCCACCATCAGATCTACAAGCTTCTTCATGCGCTCCGGGTAATCTGGCGCGTTGTATTCGTCTGTGGCGGTTGTGGTGGCTGTTGTGGGTGTTGTGACTGGCTCAGCCTGTACGAGCGCGGTTGGCGCGGCTGGCGCGGTCTGTGGTGCTACCGTGGCCACCGGTGCCGCTGGAACGGCTGCAGCCTGTTCTGCCACCATGTCTGGGATAATTTCACCCAGCTGTACAGGCATCTCGCCCAGCTTCAGTGGCAGCTCGTCAGGCAGTCCGAAGCGATTCTTTGCGTCCCACGCGGGCACGTGCGTGGTGCGGATAACACGCGCTCCGCCTGTCGCCTTAGCCTTGCCGGCCTTGTTCGTCTCGACATAGGTCTTATAGTCACAGAAAAGGACCATGTCCGCCCACTCTTTGACCATGGGCGAGACTTGCTTCGTGAGCTTCAACTCAAAGCGGTCATAGGCACCTGATTCGTCAGGGCGTTCAAACTTTCGCATGGTTGAGTGTCCCAGGACTACAATGTTGATGCCTGAAGCCGCGGTGTCTGTGAGGTAGTCGAGCAGGCGGCCAAACTCCTCATAGAGAAGCGTATAGCCTTTGCCGTAATTCCATTCCTCAATACTCTTCTTACCATCGCGCGCCATGATGTACTCCGCGCACATGCGCTCGGCTGCGTCCACAGTGTCGATAACTACCGTAGAACACGGAACCTCGCGGTTTTTGATGGCCGTGAGTTCCGCGCGAAGCATCGACCAGCTTGAAGGTGATTCAAGTCGCACGACTGGGAGCTGGTTTGTTCCGCCCTCCAAGTCGATGAAGATTGGGTTTGGCCACATGGCTGCAAGGGTGGACTTACCAATGCCCTCGGGGCCGTAAATCAGCGTTTTGATGGCGGTACGCTGCACACCGCTGATGACGTTAAACTGTGCCATTAGAGTCCCTTCCATTGCTGAGTTGTAGGCTGTGGCTGTGTGGTTGGCTGAACCGCGTCGCCGTCCCAATCAAGCGCGTGGGACTTCTCCGGAGCTGGCTCTGCGAGGTCTTGTCCTTCAATGCGACCGTCCACAATAACAACGGTGCAGGAGTCGTCAGTGGCCACGCGGGTGCCGATGATTTGCAGCCCCTCGCCTTTCGCCCACTCGCCGAACTTCTTAAGCTCGTCAGTGTCGAACTGCTCTAGCTTATCGACCAACACGAAGCCACACTCTGGCTTGGTGGCGCGCACAATGGCCGTGGCTACGACCAACTGCTCTGCTCCGCTCATGTCGCCCCATGTATGATCCTTGTAAGTGAGCGCGCCTTCGTCATCAATAGACAGCTCTGGCAATGGTAGTGGTGCGCCGTCGAGAAGTCCGCGACGCTTTGCGCGCAGGTCTTCAAGCTTCTGCGTGAGACCGTCGTACTCCTGCTCTACGCGAAGCGCTTCCGCGTCTGCTTCCGCCTTCGCTTGGTTGTCGCGCACCTGGTTGTTAATCGTCTCGATGTTTGCGATGGACGCTTCGATTTCCTCGGTGCTTTCAAGAATCAGCTCGGCTGTGCTCTGTGCTAGAACCTTCGCCTTCTCTTCGGCTTCCTCGGCTTCCTTTGTGCGTCTGGCCAACTCGGCGCGCGCTTCTTTGAGTTGCTGCTCTAGATCTGCAACGCGCATATTAGTGGCGCTTACCGCTGTGCGTGCAAACTCCGCTTTCTTTGCGGTGTCTTCCGCGTCTTGCTTGGCTTTTAGCTTCTCGCCATTGCGCGCCAGGATTGCTTGCTGCTCCTGGATAAGCTTGGCGGCGCTCACAGGCTCTGCGGGTGCGTCGTCATGGTGCGGAAGCTTCTCAGCGTGGGCGCGCTTTGCCTTGGCATCACGGCCGACCAGCTGGCGGTCTTGGAAGGTTGCGCGAATTGAACCGTCAATCTTCGCGAGCTCTGCATCAATGCCAAGCGTCTGCAGAAGCGCGGTTGCTTTGTCGGCGTCTGAACCGTTCATGAAGCGCGGAATGTTGAGCGCCAGTTGGCTGATGAAGTCGTTCAGTAGTTGCTGGCCGGCTTTCTTGCCCGTTGTATCGGTGACGTGGAGCGAGCCGTTCTTACCCTTACGCTCAACCACGATGCCGTTAGACAGCTCAACGCGCAGCCTCGCGGGTGTTGCTCCGCCTTTACGATTTGGGTCGGCAGGCTTCATCTTGTCGCCACCGAGCGCCCATGCGATGGCATCAAGTACGCTCGTCTTGCCCTGGGCGTTCTTGCCACCGATGACCGTGAGACCGTCCTGTGCTGGTTCCAGCTCGACAGCATGAATACGCTTGACGTTTTCTAATTCAAGCGATGCAATCTTTACACTCATGTATTACCTACTCTCTAATTCTGTTTTGTTAATCCAATGGATCATGACTGCCGCGGATAAAAGCGCGACTAAAAATGCAGGCGCAAAGCCAAACTTCCACATCAGCCACAGGATAATGAGCGGCGTAACACCGCACAGGCTCATGGCTGCAAACAGCTGCGGGATGAACCTCTTTGCTTTACCTGCTAAAATAGAGAGGTCAAACGCCATTCTCGGTTTGTTTGACCCGCTCCTGCGACTCTGCAAAGTCGTGGGAGCACTTTTTATTGCCTTCAATTCCTTAAACCTCCATCTCGCGCATCCATTTAAGAAGTTCAGTTTTCTTAATACGGCGGCCACGAACGTAACCATGTGGCATCAATGACGAAAGTTCTCCGCGCTTGATGGCTGTTTGAATAACAGCACGCGAAAACCCTGAAATCGTCGAAGCTTCAGCCACTGAGACCGTTAACTTCTCAGGTGTCTCTACTGTTGATACCATGCAACCTCCTTTCTGTTTGTTGGTTTGTATAGGTCTACTAGATGGCGGGCGTCACCGGCTCCCCCGTCTCACGTCACATCTAGCTATTCAGCTTTCAAGGTTCAACAATCAGGTCGTGCGATGGTGCTTAGTGCTTTACTGGCTGCTCGTCGATGATGTCGGTAATCGAGCACCCAATGGCAGAACAAATGGCGAGCAGGGTCGAGAGTGCGGCGTTAGGGTTATCACCACGCTCCAGGCGGAAGATGGTGTCCTGTGTTACTCCACTCTCGTATGAGATTTGACGCACCGTCTTGCCGCATGCTTTTCTCAGCTCACGCAGCTTCTGTCCGTTCATGTTTTCACCTCCTCGATTTACCCGATTAAGTAACTTGATAAGTTTATATACCTGTTTTGGTAATTATGCAAGAGAATATTGTAAATATTTTTTAT
>CALHQT010000119.1:0-6151 GCA_938038135.1 uncultured Atopobium sp. | reverse complement strand
GTGCTCAAATGGGAAGACTTCAGATTGCGTTTTCCCTGCTTGTGCTGTTGTTCTTATGCGCGCTTATCACGCTTGTAGTACAAAAGGTTAACAAGAAGTACTGGAACGTGCATAACGTTTCGTTTGATATTTCGGAGCTTTCATTCAATACATTGCTTGCGATTGCACTGCTGAGCCTTGTGGTGGCGCTGAGAAGCTATGTCGGCATGGTTATGGCATTTCCTTGGAAGAGTGAGATGCTCTTACTGGTATTAAGTATCCTTGGCGTATTTGCAGGTAAAGCGCTTGGTGGAGTGGTTGCTGATCGTATTGGATTCAGGACTACAGCTATCTTTTCGCTCATTGTTGCAGCTACCTTGTTTGTGCCCTCATGGGAGATACCGGTTATGGGCCTTCTGGGTGTATTTTTCTTCAACTTTACTATGTCCATTACGTTGGCATCTCTGGCAAATATCTTGCCTAACGCAAAAGGCACCGCGTTTGGACTGGCCAGTTTCTCACTAGCTGTAGGTGCGTTGCCTGCGCTCGCAGGATTCCGTATTGAACATCCTGCAATGCTCTCTGGTATCAGTTTGGTCTCGGCACTTGCGTTGGGTGTAGGTCTTTCCCTGGTCAAAGATACTGTGGTCACGGGTCCATTTGGACATGAGCGCATGCTCCAAGCAGCACAGGTTGCTGAGACTGCAGAGGAAGATGCTCTAACGGTAGGGCTATCCGAACCAGCCGAAGAACTTGCAACTGAAGATGGGCTTACAGGTGAAGTTAAACGCTCAGTTGAAGACTATCCTGCGGCTAAAGACAAACTTGACGCTGAAGGCAAACAAGTAGAAGGCTAATGGCATGGACGACCAAATATTTTTGTTGCCGTATTTGATGACCATTATTCCGATATTTGCGTTTTGTCTGATTCTGACTATTACTGTTGAGCTTATTGTCGCAAAATCGCTGGGCGTTAAAGACAATCAAGCACTGTTGATTGTTGTTGCTGCTCAAGTGCTTACTAATCCAATTGCCGTTTTTATCACAAGCGCCCTTGTTGATGTGGTTGCTAACGACGTTCAGTACTGGGCGTGCGTCATAGCGGTTGAGCTGGTTGTTATTGCTGTTGAAGGTCTCATTTACAAGGTAAAAAGAGTAAGCAACACCCCATGGACTCTTTCAATCTTGTCCAACCTTGCGTCAGTATCCGTAGGTATTCTCGTTCAAACACTTATATAAAAATTTAGCGAGAAACCCTTTGAATAGGAGGGGTTTCTCGCCAAATCTGGGTGATTTATGAGATGAAGCCTTAATGAACCATCGCAATAAGAAGAGCTCCGACCATAAGACCAATGGACGTTCTGAGAGCTGCTGAGGCTTGCCTGTGCAAGAGCTTTTGCGCGCGGGTTGTGTGCGTGAGCTGGACTTCTGAAGTGTTGAGTGTATGCATTGGCCCTCCTTTCTTAATTCTTTTTCAGTATATGTCCAAAAGTAAGCTTAGGTAAACTCTTTAGTATAAAAATGATACAAAAAACCACGCCGAGGGTGAGTCCAATCATGCCTCCAGACGAGGCATCTAGGTAATAACTGCCTGTTATTCCAATCAAAACGCTGACCGTGGCAATGAGCGGAGAAATCCAGAGCATATGGCGCATCTGATTGGTAAGAAGCCTTGCGCAGGCACCCGGAACAATAAGCAGCGAGACTGACAAAATGACGCCAACTGCCTGGAGTGATATGACAATTGCGAGGGCTAGGGCAACAAGCAAAAATGAAGTGAGTTTTTTAGTAGAAAGACCGATTGCTTGAACCTGCGTGGGATCAAATGAAAGCAAGGTCAGGTCCTTATTTTTAAGAATAAGTAAGATTGCAATGGGCAGACCAATACAAAGAACTTGCAGCATATCAGGAGTAGTGACTCCCAAAAGGTTTCCGAAGAGTATGTGTGAGAGGTTAATTTGGCTTGGAACCTTGGATATGAGAACTGTTCCTAACGCAAAAAATGTTGTAAATACAATGCCGATAGCAGTATCGGGGCGCACAATTTGGCTCTTTTTGACTTGTCCGACCAACACCACGGTAATGAGAGCAAACACAAGTGCTCCTACCAGATAGGGAAGTCCCAGCAGATGAGCAATGACCACGCCTGGGAGAATAGAATGCGAGATGGCGTCGCCCATGAGCGACCATCCCATATGCGTAATCCAGCAGCTCAAAAGCCCGCAGACTATGGCGGTTGCAATTCCGGTGATGAGGGCTCGCTGCATGAATGCGTATTGGAGAATGTCTACCTCAGGCATGGAGCACCTCCTCAATGTGGGTATCTTCGGAAATACCAAGGTTCTGCAGGAGGGCGTCTCCAGAAAGAATTTCTTTTGAAGGACCCTGCGCGGTGATGGTTTTATTGATGACCAAGCAAAGCGGGAATTTTTGCTGGGCCAAATTGATGTCGTGAATTGAAACGAGCAATGTTTTGCCTTCTTTACTGAGGTTATTGAGCTGTTCGGTGATGATGGCCTCAGAGCGAGCGTCTACTCCCGCAAACGGTTCGTCGAGAAATACCAGCTCAGCAGCTTGCGCTATTCCGCGTGCCACAAAAACACGCTTTCTTTGTCCTCCGGAGAGCTGGGCAAGTGGTCGATCTGCAAGGTCGGCCAGGTTAACGCGTTCAAGCGCCTGGGCAACCAGCTCTTTGTCCTGAGCGGAAGGTATGCGCATCCAACCCTGATGAACATATCTTCCCTGCATAACAACGTCTTTTACGAGCAGCGGAAACGTCGCGTCAATTGCCTCCGTTTGAGGAACGTAGGCTACTTTGCCCTGCTTGCGCGCCTGTGAAAGAGGTTGCTGACCCCAAGTAAGTGAACCCTCCCATGCGATGGTGTCCATCAGTGCTTTGAAGAGCGTAGATTTTCCGGCGCCATTGACGCCTACAAGTGCGCAAAGATCTCCTGTTGAGAGCGAGAAATTCACGTCATAAATGACGGGTTTCTCGCGGTCTTTTTTCTCGTACCAGGCGCAAAGTTGCGAAACACAAAGATTCATCGAACAATTACCTTCCCATGAGACCAGATACGATTGCGTCTGCGTCGTGTTGCAGCAGGTCAAGATAGGTGGGTACGGGGCCGTCGGCTTCCGAGAGGGAGTCTACGTACAAGATGTTTTTCTCGTCAGTTTTGAGGGTGGCGCCTGTCTCGTCGGCTACCTGCTGCATTGCCTTGGGGCTTACCGTAGACTCGCAGAATACTGCGGGGATTTGCTGAGCTTTTACAGTTTCGACAACCTTGGCAATCTGCTGCGGAGTGCCTTCATCGGCGGCGTTAACGGCCCAGAGGTAGAGCTCCTTCATGTTGGTGTCGCGGCACAGGTACGAGAACGCTCCCTCGCAGGTCACAAGCGTGCGCTGGTTTTCCGGCAGGGTGCTAAGCTCCTCAATCAGGTGAGAGGAGATGTTGTCGAGCTCCTTTTTGTATGCGTCGCCGTTGGCTTCGAAGTCTTTGGCGTGGTCAGGGACAAGGTTGCTGAGCGCGCGGACGATATTCTCGACATAGATCTTGCCGTTTGCGGGCGACATCCACGCATGCGGATTGGCCTGACCCTGGTAGTCACCCTCGGCGATGGGGATGGCGGTGATGCCTTCGCTGAGGTCGGCGCGTTGAGCAGGCGAGTCGGCAACAAAGCGCTCAAACCAGCGCTCAAGCCCCAGGCCGTTGTTGAGGATGAGCTGGGCCTTTTGCGCACGTTTGAGGTCGTCGGGCGTGGGCTCGTAGTCGTGGATTTCGGCGCCGGCCTTGGTGATGGATTCTACCTGGCAAAACTCGCCTGCAACGCGAGAAGCCATGTCCTGGATCACGGTGAAGGTGGTCAAGACGAGGGGAGCCGAGGAGTTTTGGTTTTGCGCGGAGCTTGAGCTGGCTGCAGAATCGCGTGGACTACATGCGGCGAGAAAAGCGATGGTGGTCGCGGAGCTTGCGCCGAGCAAGGTGAGCGCCGACCTGCGGGATAGGAGAGGGTTGCAGGTGAGGCGCGAGTGTGGGTTTGCGACTGCCGAGATATGCGTGCAGCGATGTTTCATAGCGACTTCCTTCAAAGAGATAAGAGCAGGTAGCTGCGGGGCTGAAAGCAAGAAACTGATAGCGTGAGGCCAAGAGTTAGGAGTTTGGAGCTACGAGCTCAACGAGTTTCTCGCCATATTGTATTCCTAAAAGTTAGCTTTGTCTAACTTTTGAAATTTACGAGGAAAGAAAAAGTTTGGTTTGCAGACAAATGTCCAAAAGATTAAACATGAAATTTAATGTGTCATTTATGTCGCATTTTAAGCAAATTATTTTCCTTTGGCTTATTTACCATAGGATTTGTGAAACAAAAATAATTTTTCTATAGCAAATTATGTGAATATGGCTAGAATTTATTTTGTTTCCTAATGGTTTGTGCTCGTTAAAAAAGGAGAGAGCATGGCATTCGATTTTACAGGTAAGTTGGTTCTGGTTACAGGCGGAAGCGCTGGTATTGGCGCTGAGATCTCCAAGGGTATTGTTGCCGGAGGTGGACACGTAATCGTTTGCTCTCGTCACGAGGACACTGGCCGCAAGTTTGTCGAGGAGCTTGGCGAGGGTAACTTCTTCTACACAATGGACATTGCAGATGCCGAGGGCGTCAAGAAGACCGTTGCTCAGATTCTTGAGGAGTGCGGCGACGTCAACGTTCTTATCAACTGCGCTGGTCGCATCAGCTCCGTTCCTTTCACCGAGGTTGACGACAAAGAGTGGAACAACACTATCAACACCAACCTCACCGGTACCTACAACGTAACTCACGCTCTTTGGCAGCACTTCATTGATCGTGGCGGCGCTCGCATCGTCAACGTTTCTTCCGTTGCAGGCAAGATTGGCGGCGGCCTCCTTGGTACTGTTGCTTACGCATCTTCTAAGGCTGGTATGAACGGCTTTACCAAGGCTATCGCTAAAGAGGGCGGCAAGTACGGCATTTCTTGTAACGCTGTTTGCCCATCTTTCACCATTACAGATATGACCACTGCACTCTCCAACGATGAGGAGAAGTACAAGAAGGTTGTAGGCATCATTCCTCTTGGCCGTCCTGCTCAGGCATCCGAGCCTGCACAGATGGTACTATTCTTTGCTTCCGACGCTGCTAGCTTCGTCAACGGTGAGGTTGGCGACTGCGACGGCGGCATCGTAATGGACTAGGTGATTGTTGATGGCTACAAAAGAACCAATTTCTCTTCAGCACCCATTTAAGGCACTGGGTCGCATTCCAGGCGCAAACATCCTGGTACCACTGTTTCTTGGTGTTTTCATGAACACATTTTTCCCAGATGTATTCCCAACGCTTGGTAGCTTTACTGCAGCTATGACCGTTAAGGGTACTGCTGCTCTGGTTGGCGCTTTCATGTTGTGCGTTGGTGCAACAATTTCGTTCAAGAGTGCACCAAAGGCTGCACTTCGCGGAGCAATCATCATCATCTCTAAGGTTGTGTTCTGCGTTGCTCTTGGTCTTGCAGTTCTGTTCTTCCTGAACGACAACCTGCTTGGCCTTTCTTCCATGGTCATCCTTGCTGCTTGCTCTGGTGCAAACAACTCCATGTATGCAGGCCTGATGGCTGATTATGGTAACGAGTATGAGCAGGGTGCAGTCGCAATTACTACGCTGGTAGTTGGCCCTCCAGTTACCATGCTTGCTCTTGGCGCAACTGGTCAGTCTCCAATTAACTGGTCTTTGCTTGGTGCAGTTCTCCCAATTATCCTGGGTATTCTGCTTGGCAACTGCTTCCCATCTATGAAGAAGATGCTCACAAGCGCTCTGCCAGCAATTATTGTCATGACCTTCTTTGCTATGGGAACTACTATGAAGTTTGATTCCCTCATCATGGCTGGTCCTGCAGGTATTCTGCTTGGCGTTATCTGCTCTGTTTGCGGTGGCTTTATCAACTACTTTGTTGATAAAGCAACTGGTGGAACCGGAATTGCAGGCGTTGCAATTTCTTCCTGCGCAGGCGCAAACGCACTTACACCTGCTGCTATGGCAGAGGCAAACCCAGCCCTGTATGGTGGTGCTGCTCTTGCAACAGCAAACGCACAGGTAGCAGCTGCAGTTATTGTTACTGCAATTCTGACTCCTTTGATTACCGGTTACGTTGCTGAGCACTTTGCTA
>CALHQT010000118.1:0-6162 GCA_938038135.1 uncultured Atopobium sp. | reverse complement strand
AATACAGATTCTTTGCACTTTTCAGGCGCGCATAGTGAAAGTAAGGTGCGCGATGGCAGAAAGGCCCACTTGACGAGAAACCCGTGCGCCCGCACGCGCACCTGGCGAGAAACCCGTGCGCTCGTACCGCACAACGCTTCGCAGAAAAGCCGTATACTTATGACGATATAAGTCCACGAAAGGATTGATATGTCTGACGCTCTGATTCCACAAAATTCCTGCGTACTTGTCACCGGTGGCGCGGGCTTTATTGGCAGCCACACCGTTGTTGAACTGCTCAATTCCGGCTACGAGGCCGTAATTGTTGATGACCTCTCTAATGCTTCGGCAAAGGTTGTCGACCGCATCAAAACTATTGTGGGAGAAGAAAACGCTAAGCGCCTTTCGTTCTACGAGGCAGACGTCAACGATGCAGATGCACTCAACCACATCTTTGATGAGCACGCCATTAACTTTGTCATTCACTTTGCCGGCTTCAAGGCCGTTGGCGAGTCTGTTACCAAGCCTATCGAGTACTACACAAACAACCTGGGCAATACCCTCACCCTTCTTGATGTCATGAGAAACCACGGTTGTAAGTCAATTATTTTCTCGAGCTCTGCGACCGTTTATGGAGACCCAGATAGCCTTCCTCTGACCGAGCAAAGCCCCAAGAAGAACGCAACCAATCCTTATGGCTGGACCAAGTGGATGATCGAGCAGATTCTTACCGACGTCCACACCTCTGATCCAGAGTGGAACGTTGTCCTGCTTAGATACTTTAATCCTATTGGCGCTCACCAGTCGGGCCTTATCGGAGAAGATCCTGCAGGTATTCCAAACAACCTGGTACCTTATGTGGCTCAAGTTGCTGTGGGTAAGCGCGAAGCTGTTCACGTCTTTGGCGACGACTACAACACCCCTGATGGGACGGGTGTTCGCGACTACATCCACGTCTGCGACCTTGCATCTGGTCATGTCGCTGCACTTACATGGATGAACGGCCGCACGGGAGTTGAACTCTTCAACCTAGGTACCGGCACCGGTAGCTCGGTACTTGACGTTATCAAGGCGTTCTCAAAGGCCTGTGGCAAAGAGATTCCTTACGTTATTGAGCCTCGTCGTGCTGGAGATGTTGCTTCCAACTACGCTGACTGTCAGAAAGCTGCTGACATGCTTGGCTGGACAGCTCAGTACAACCTTTCCGACATGTGCCGCGATTCCTGGAAGTGGCAGTCGATGAACCCAGACGGCTATCGCGGCTAGGATTTCCGTGAACTTCGCCGACTACCTCGCACAAAAGCTCCCTGCCGTCGAGGCAGAGATCATGCGCGGACTTCCCTCAGCAACGCCCGCAACACCCGCAGCAGCGGCAACGCCCGAAGCGGCAACGCCCTCGGAGCGCACCCGCGCGGACCTGAACACCTACCTCTACCAGCCACTCGCTCACTTCAGCGCGGGCGGCGGCAAGCGCGTGCGTCCGGTCCTCTGCTGCCTGGGCGCCGAGGCTGCTGGCGGCTCAGCAGAAGCCGCTCTGCCCGTAGCCTGCGCCATCGAGGACTTCCAGTCGGCAGCCCTTATCCACGACGACATCGCGGACAAGTCAGAGCTGCGCCGTGGCGAGAAGTGCCTCTACAAAACACTTGGCACGGGACTTGCCATCAATGTTGGTGATTCTGCGCTGGTCAATGTTGTCAGACGCGTTACCGTGGCCGACCACCTCTCTGACCAGCTAAAAGTTCGCGTTATCGACGCCCTTCTCGCCATGCAGGAGCACACTCTTGAGGGTCAGGCGCTTGACCTTGGCTGGGCTCAAAACGAGCGCTGGGATGTTACCTCTGACCAGTATCTTTTTATGGCGCTCTCCAAGACCGCCTATTACTCTGCTGCATATCCCCTGGTACTAGGCGCGCTTATTGGCGGTGCTGACCAGAAAACGCTTGATGCACTCAAAGAATTTGGCCTCAAGGTAGGCCTTGCCTTCCAGCTGCAAGACGATCTTCTCAACCTGGTAGGAAATGCCGAAGTACAAGGCAAAGACTTTAGGTCAGACATCACTGAGGGCAAGCGCACGCTCGCGGTGGTCTACGCGCTCGAGCACCTCACCGAGGCAGAAAAAGCGGAGCTTGTCTCCATACTTTCTGCGCATACAAGCGATACTTTGGAGCTTCAGCGCGCTGTGGAGCTTATGGAAAGCGCTAATGCGATAAAATTTGTCCGCACGCACGCTCTTGCCTTAGTTGATGAGGCAAAACACGTGCTTGAAAACGTGATACTTACTGAAGACGCTCGCGACACACTTTTGTCTATGGCAGACTTCTTTGTGAACCGAGAAAGGTAATTATGGATCCAATTACTCCTGGTAGCACTGGTGCTGCCGTTGAAGACATTCAGGAACGCCTCGTAAAGCTTGGCTACACCATCGAAGACGATGAGCGCCAGAGCCACACGTTTGGCAAGTCAACTGCTCGCGCCGTTGCGCGCTTTAGGCTTGACCATGACCTTTCTCTTGGAGAAGAAGTAGATGCCTCTACCTGGGCAATCATGGTCGATGAGGGCTATGAGCTAGGAGACAGAACCCTCTACCTGCGTCTTCCTAACTTCCACGGCAATGACGTGCGTCAGCTGCAAGAGCGCCTCAACATCTTGGGTTTCTCGTGCGGAAAAGTTGATGGCCATTACGGTGTTCACACCGAGGCTGCCGTTAAGCTCTTCCAGGAGAGCGTCGGCGAGCTTGCTGACGGTATGGCATTCCAGGATACCCTCGACGCTATTGAGCGTCTGCGCCACGTTTGGTCTGGTAAGCAGGCAAAAGGCCCTCACCCACAGGGTCCTATGGGCTTTGCTCGTGCAGCAAACGTTCTTGAGACCACCTGCATTGCAATTACGGGAGAAGATCCTATCTCTAGAAACGTAGCTGCTCGCGTCTATAACCTTTCTAAGGCAACTACTGAGGCAAGCGGCATGACCATGATTGATCGCGCCGATTCCCCTACTGATGCAGCTACCATTTTGGTTCTTACCACAGCCTATGCCCCAAGCATGCCCGCCCGCGGACAGGTTGGTATTGGCTCTGTTTCTATGGAAGAAAACGAGACGCTGCCAGCAAGACTTCGCACTGCTATTGAATCTGCTGATGCAACGGGCTCCCCTATCAAGATTGTGCTGCCAGAAGGAACAAACGTAGACGGCTCATTTACTACCGCAGACGCGCAGACTTTAGCAGTTCTTGTTCTTGATGCAATTTGTGGAGCATTTGCCTCGCTAAGCTGATACACTTAATAGGGTTGCGGACAAAACCAACGTAGTGATTACATTGGGGTATCGTCCAACGGTTAGGACACGGGTTTTTGGTGCCTGGAATGTGGGTTCGAATCCTACTACCCCAGCCATTTTTTACGCAACTTTTGTGTAGGGACGCACTCGTATCGAGTAATACGAAGTACTTTGGAGGCTTACGTATGCCACTTACTGCGATTGTCCTCGCTGCAGGCGAGGGAACGCGCATGAAGTCCCACCACCCTAAGATTGTGCACAAATTACTAGATAAACCACTTGTTTGGTGGAGTGTCAACGCTGCAATTACTGCTGGCGCTGACCGCGTCATTGTGGTTGTTGGTAACCACGCTGACGAGGTTAAATCTGCACTTTCTTGCTTCCCTAACCTTGAGTATGTTGCCCAGACTGAGCGTCTTGGCACCGGTCATGCCGTCAAGGTTGTAAAGGATGCTCTTGGTGGCTTCAAGGGACCCGTTGTTGTTATCAACGGTGACGCATCTCTGTTGCGCGCACAGTCTATTCTCGACCTTGTCGCAGAAACTAAAGCTCACCACAACGCATGTACGGTACTCACAATGACGCCCCCAGATCCAACCGGATATGGTCGCGTCATTTCTTCTAACGGCCAGGTAACTGCCATTGTTGAGCACAAGGATGCTACGCCAGAGCAGCGCGAGCAAGAGCGTGAATGCAACGTTGGCGTGTACTGCTTCTGTGGCGGAAGACTGACCGCAAACATCGATCTTCTCGGCAATGATAACGTTCAGGGCGAGTACTACCTCACCGACATGGTGGGCCTTTACGTCAGCCAGGGCGAGCCTGTTGCTGCCGTCCACGTTGACGACTACAAAGAGGCGCTGGGCGTCAATTCCCGCTCCGAGCTTGCCGTTGCCACCCGCATCATGCAGGAGCGCATCAACGAGCACTGGATGAGCCAGGGTGTCACCATGCTGGACCCAACCTCCGTCTGGATTGGCCCCGAGGTCACGCTTGGTATGGACACCGAGGTTCTCCCGCAGACTATGCTCTACGGCAAGACCTCAATTGGCGAGAATTGCGTGGTAGGCCCTAACACTCGTCTGACCGATACAATTGTTGGCAACGACGCTGTTGTCGATGAAACTGTAGCTATCAACGCACAGGTAGACGACTTTGCTACCTGCGGTCCTCGCGCTTACCTGCGTCCAGGCACTCACCTTATGCCTCACGCCAAAGCAGGCACCCACGTTGAAATCAAAAATTCAACTATCGGCGAGGGCTCCAAGGTACCTCACCTCTCCTACATTGGTGACACTACCATGGGCTCTGGCGTCAATATTGGCGCAGGTTCAATTACATGCAATTACGACGGTTACCACAAGTTCAAGACCCACATTGGCAACAACGTCTTTGTTGGATCCGATACCATGATGGTGGCACCCGTCTCAATTGGTGATGGCGCACTTGTGGGGGCAAGTTCGTGCATCACAAAGGATGTACCAGCAGATGCGCTTGCACTCGAGCGCTCTGAGCAAAAAATTGTTGAGGGATACGCCGCCCAGAGGCGTCATAAGCTTGAGAAAGAGGACTAGATGTTCGAGAACCTGAGTGATCCGCTATTAGTTGCTAGAAACATCAAGCTCTACACCGGTACAGGTAACCCTGAACTGGCTCGTAAAGTTGCAGACATTCTTCACCTAGAGCTACAAGGTCTTCTCCTTGAGAAGTTTGCTAACGGAGAAATCTACGCTCGCTTTGACGAGTCTGTCCGCGGCGACGAGGTCTTCTTCATTCAGTCTTTGGCAGGCGTCAACGTCAACGACCTGGTTATGGAGACGCTGATTGTTGCTGACGCTGCAAAGCGCGCATCTGCTAACAGCTTTACTGTGGTTATCCCTCACTACGCATATGCTCGTCAGGACCGCAAAGCTGCTGCTCGCGAGCCTATTACCGCTCGTCTGATGGCAAACCTGCTTGAGAACGCTGGCGTTGACCGCGTCATCACACTTGACCTGCACCAGGGCCAGATCCAGGGCTTCTTTGACATTCCTGTTTCTCACCTGACTGCTCTCTACCTTCTGGGCGATTACTTTAAGAACAAGCCATTTGACTGGGAGAATACCGTTGTTGTCTCCCCTGATATGGGTCGCGCAAAAGCAGCTAAGAAGCTTTCCGACTACCTTGACTGTGGCCTTGCAATTGCTCACAAGAGCCGTCCTCGCCACAACGAGAGCGCAGTTATGGGCATCATTGGCGACATCAAGGGCAAGACCTGCATTGTTAACGACGACATGATTGATACCGCAGGTACCCTCTGTGCTTCTGTTGTGAAGCTGAAGGAAATGGGTGCAGGCGATATTTACGTCTGCGCAACTCACGGTATCTTCTCTGGTCCTGCAATCGAGCGCCTCAACAACGCTCCTATCGAGGAGTGCGTGGTCACCGACGCAATTCCTTGTGCAGCAGCAAACCAGGAAGGCTCCAAGATCAAGACGATTACCATCGCAAACGAGATTGCCGAGGCAATTTACGCTGTCTACACCGACCGTCCTGTCTCCGACATCTTCGGCGGTGACTTCAACCTGTAATCCCGTAGGTCAACGCCGCGCAGGTCGCGAGTAATTTCTACCCGGTATCCATTTCGTGTGGATACCGGGTTTCTTGTGCGCATATGCTGGAAGTGGACGGGTTTCTCGCCAGGTGGGCGGCGCGAGCCTGACGTGCGCCTGATTTCTTCAAAGAATCTGTAACTTTTGCCTAAATACATCAAAGAATCTGTGGATTTGCCTGATTTTGTTAAAGAATCGGTGGCGCAAATACAGATTCTTTGCACTTTTCAGGCGCACATTGTTAGTCAGAAGCGCCTGGCGAGAAACCCGTGCGCTCGCAGCGCATGAAGCACCGTGTGGAGCACGGCGGCGGGGG